>CAMHJX010000007.1 GCA_946185535.1 uncultured Bacteroidales bacterium | reverse complement strand
GGTTTCGCTTATTTTGGGCAAAAATAAGCATTTTCATGTTAGGAATCGAAAGAAATTGCAAATGGATGAAATGGATGAAAAATGAAAGTCTGTTAAGGGCTACTTTTGCACTATTCGATTAAGTGAGCAGATGGAAAACCTTCAAAGCAACATCCACATCGGGCACATCATCCAAGCGCAACTCAAGACCGACCAGCGCAGCGTGGGCTGGCTCTCACGTGAGATTGGCTGCACCCGCAACCATGTCTACAAAATCTTCAACAGGCCCTCACTTGATGCCGATTTGATTCTCAGAATCTCCATCGCCATGAGTTTCAACTTTTTCCAATACTATTCAGTGGAGGTCAATGCGTCAATGAAGGCACGGATGGGCGAGGAATAGCTCATTTCTTCTGGACCTTTTTCATCACACTCTGTTTATACCACGACCACCTCATCAACCTCCAGAACGCAAACGGCAGCAGTGAATACGAAATCATTATGGTTGAGGCCATTCCGATGAGGGTGCTGAGACCTATGGATCGGATGGCGGGATGGACGGCAAAGAGGAGCGAGGCCACCACGATAACCAAAATGATGGCCGAGAAGAAGATGGCCACCTTGTGCCAGGTGAGCACATCGCGATTGCCCGTACGTGCCTGCGTAAGCAAGCCTTCAGTGATGAAGATGCTGTAGTCGACACCCACACCGAAGATGAAGGTGGAGATGATGATGTTGATGAGGTTGAACTCCAGTCCGATGATGGCCATGTAGCCCTGCACCATGAACCAGCTGAGCACCATGGGAAGGAACGACAGCAAGGCGGTGATGATGTTGCGGAAGGAAATCAAGAGGATCAACAGCACAAACAGCGAGGAAATCCAAACGGCGATATTGAAGTCGTCGTTGATGACCTCCACCATGCTCTTGCAGTAGTAGAACGGCTCCAAAACAAAGGTCCTAGGGTTGGTGACCAAGGCATCGGTGGCGATGTCTTTGTCGTCGAAGTTCATGGAGACATCGGTGAACACCATGTATTGGTTGTCGGCATTGCATTCGATGAAGTTACCCAAAAGGTTATCGGGTACCACACCACTTTCCATCAGTGAAGCAGCTTCGTAATCGGCATCCAAGAGCTCCTTGAAGTCGTAGAACATCATCGGGTCGAGGCCGAATCCTAAGGCACCTTTTTCAACGCGTGAGATGGCGTAGGCTTTCCTTTCTTCGGTCCAGAAATCATTCCATGCGGCAATGCGCTGCTTTTGGTCGGCCTGGGTGACAAACAACTTGGGAATGATGTCGGTATAGCTATGCACTATACCTTCATGCTTCAGAGAATCGAGCAGTACCATGAGAGACTTGTCGGCTTCCAGGGCCTCGTCGAGGTTGGTGGAAACTGTCGCAAAATAAAGGTGATAGAATCCGTCGTTGTTTTTCGCGTTGTAAAGGCCCTCGGCCTTGGTCTCTTCAGGTGAGTTGTAGTCGAGGTTACGGAGGTCGCTGTCGAATTTCACCTTGTGGGCGAAGATGATGCCAATGATAGTAATGACCGCAATCAGCATCAGGAACCATGGCTTTTTGTCGAAAGGCAGGTTGTTGAGGCGCGAGATGCGGCGGAAGGTCTTGCTATTGCTGTCGGCCTTGCGTGTAGGCAAGAAATGAGGCAGGAAAATCAAGGCGAAAAGGGTGGAGCCTATTAAAGCGAAGGAGGCAAACAGGCCGAAGTCGCGGAGTAAGTCGCTATCGGTGAAAAGGAGACTGCAAAAAGCACCCACTGTGGTCACGCAGCTTAGGAAAACTGGCGTGGACTCATCCCTCAGCAGTTTTTCGGGGTCGCCGACAAAGAAGTGGTGGATAAGCACATGCAGGCTGTAGCTGATGGCCACACCTAGCACGATGGCTCCCAATCCCAAGGCCATGAGCGACATCTCGCCTCTAATCCAGTAAATGCTAGCCAACGAGAGGGCTATGCCGTAAATGATGGGCAACAGTAGTTCCCAAATGAAATGCAAACTTCTGAAACACAAGCTGATAAGTATCAATATCAAAACAAGGGAAATACCCACAGTTACGACAAGGTCGGAGCGGATGCGGCCAGCATTCGAAACACTGCCGATGGGGTCACCGTGGGCGTGCACTTTCACGTCTGGATGGATTATTTCAAATTCTTCTTGCGTTTGTTTCAACATTTTAGAGAATTTGTTGGCGGATTTCGAATCCAAGGACTGGAAGGCTGGGGCAAGGTAGGCGATGGCCACGGTACTGTCGGGGCAGAAGAGTTGCCCATCGATGATGTTGAAGCCGTTGATAGCACCCCGCATCACATCGCCGAGCACCACATCACGCAAGTTGAGCGGGTCATACATAATGGCTTGGGTGATGTCGCCCGTCTCGTCTTCCATCATCTGCTCGTAGTTGACCCACATCTGGTTTTGAATGGCCTCAGGCTCAAGGGCTTTCTCAAAGTCGTGGTAGGCCGAGGTGTCGATGAAGGAAGGGATGTGCTCAAGCACAAAGTCCAAGGCATTGATGGCCACCTCGGGTTCCATTTTGTAAAGCACATTGCCGATGTAATGGGTCGTAGAATCCTTCTCGTAGAGCAGGTTGACGAATTCATCTGTCCGTTCGGCGAGGATTTCTGGTGATAAACGCTCATCGGCAGAGGTCACTTGAAGGTAAATCTTGTCTTTGAGCTGGATGGAGGTGAAGGCCAGCTGACTCTCGACGCTTGAGGTAGGCAAAAGCTTAGAGATGTCCTCCTCGAAATGGAGTCGCAGCCCAAAGAAAACAAATACCACAGCCGAGATGACCATAATCAGGTACATCAAGACCTTGTGGTTGTTGAAGTAACGGTATAAAGGGACAAAAATTTTATGCATTATTCAGTTGATATATAGCTTTTTAGTGATTGATAAAAGTCGGGGAGTCGCTTTGAGATGGCCACGGGACGACCGTTTTCGATGAAACAATGTGCACTGTGGCCAAGGCAGACCAACTTGCCGTTGGAGCGCATCGTGTATTCAAACTCAAACTTCATTTCACTCATCTTGCTGATTTTCACCTCAATTTCAATAATGTCTTTGAAAGTCGTAGGATGTTTGTATTCGCATGAGATGGAAATGACAGGGGAGAAGACATTCTCCGCTTCGATTTTCTCGAAGCCGAATCCCAGTTGGTCAAGCCAGTCGACTCGGGCCTCTTCCATGAAACGAACGTAGTTGGAGTGATGCGTCACACCCATACGGTCGCATTCGTAGTATTTTACTTCGTGTTTGTAGGTGTTCATTGTAGTTTTACATAGGTAAAAAGAAGCGGCAAAATTACAGAAAAAACACGAATCCTTGTGGAATCGTTGCGGGAATTTGTAATTTTGCAACCATTATGAAGAAAGACAAGGTAATTCTTATCACAGGGGCCAGCAGTGGCATTGGTTTCGACGCTGCCCAGACTTTGGCCCAACAAGGCCATAAGGTATATGCTGCCGCCCGAAGGGTAGAGCTGATGGAGCCTTTGAAGACATACGGTGTGAAGGTGATTAAGATGGATGTCACCGATGAAGCGTCTATGAGTCAAGGCGTTGAGGCCGTCATACAAGCCGAAGGTCGAATTGACGTGTTGGTCAACAATGCGGGATACGGTTACTTTGGTACTATCGAGACTGTGCCGCTTGAGGATGCGCGTCGTCAGGTGGAAGTGAATGTCTTCGGCTTGGCGCGACTGACGCAGTTGGTGTTGCCTTATATGCGCAAGCAGGGGAGCGGCCGCATCATCAACACCTCATCGATAGCGGGCAAGATGGTGATTTACATGGGTGGCTGGTACAATGTGACCAAATACTCTGTTGAGGCCTTTAGCGATGCCTTGCGCATGGAGATGAAACCTTTTGGCATCGATGTGGTGATGATTGAGCCGGGTGCCATCAAGACTGACTGGGGACCCATCGCAGCCAAACATCTGATGGAAGCGTCGGCGGGTACGGCTTACGAAGAGGTCGGCACACAGTGGGCCAAAAACATAGATTGGTTCTATAAGACCAATTTCCTGTCAAAGCCCTCCGTCATCACCAAGGCTATCAGTCGCGCTGTCAACAGTCGTCACCCCCAAGCACGCTATTCCCGCGGCCGTTTTTCGATTTTTGGCAGAGTTATGCATGCACTCATGCCTGCCCGTTGGTGGGATGCCATGATGCGGAAGGGTGGAAAGATCAAGGCGGTAAAGTAAAAGAAGGTGCTTACCTTTCCCTGCGTTCAATGACCTTTTTCAGTTTGTAACGGTCGCCAGTGGATTTGCCAATGGCATCGATGAATTGTTGGTCGTAACCAGGCGTTTCGTATCCCCAACGTTGGAAGTTCCCGTCTTTGTCGACACGTTTTACCACTTGGTCGTTGTACTTCACAATGAGGTATTTGGCCAATTTGTCCCAACGTTGCATCATCTTGTCGGCGTAGGCAATACTCTTGCGGTTCAGGTAGCCTTGACGGTCGGCTGGCGTCATCTTTTCGATGGCGGTGTATACGCTGTCTTGGTCGGCGAAATAGTAGTCTTCCAGCTCGTTTTGAGCCTTGCGGAGGTCGCCAATCATCATCGAATAGCGGGGATAGACCATGTTGGCCACCCAATTGTTCATCCAAAAGGCTGACCTGTCGCTGAACTCATTGCGTGGGTTGTTCTCGGGGCGGAAACAATCGGGCACTTGCGTGATGCAGCAATAGAGCGGTACATAGGCTACCATGTTGGCATCATCACAGTTGAACCAAGTGACGCCACCCACGTCGTTGGGTAGCCACGAGCGCATTTGGCAGGTCATCGTGAAACCTGATTGTTGCGTGGCGATGGGGCGCTCACGGTAGTAGTTGACGCTGTCGTTATCCTTGAAATGCATCGGCAATGGACGGATGGGCATACCCCAAGGACCAGCGGTCATGTCGGAGGTCATATCAAGGGGCGTGCCTTCGAAATGGTCGCGCATGTCGGCCTGTAAGTCACGCAATGACAAAGGGCTGTCGGGTTTGATCCAGAGTGGCAAATGGTCGCAAACATCAAAGTCGCCATTGATGTAGGGCAGGTATTTGTCCATTTCCTCGTGGCTATAGTGATGACGGAAGAAACTCCACACGCGAGCATCGGCATAGCGTACATTTTCGAAGTCGATAGGGCAGTAGGCATCGCGGAAAGAGAAGTCCTCATCCTTGCCGTTGAAATACCCCCGTTCCTTGGCGAAGCTGATCACATCAGCGGCATAGACACATTCGATCTCAGGATTGTTGATTTTCTTGAGGTTCTTGCTGCTGATGCTGTTTTTTGACCGCTTCTCCAACGGGAACTGACGGATGCGGCTCAGGTTGGCATGGGCGCAAATGCAGTCGTCGGGGATGCGAAGTGCCACCCAAACGGCGCCCTTGCGGCCAGGACCTTTACCGATGATTTCCATAATCCATGCTTCGTTGGGGTCACAGATGGTGAGCGTCTCGCCGCTGCTGTTGTAGCCGTATTCCTCAACGAGTTCCACCATGCAACGAATAGCATCTCGTGCAGTCGAGGAGCGCTGCAAAGCCAAACGCATCAGCGAGAAGTAGTCCAACAAGCCTTCTTGATTGACCAGTTCCAATCGTCCGTCGAAGGTGGTCTCCACGATGGTCACTTGCTTTTCGTTCATCAGGCCAACCACGTTATAGGTATAATCCGCTTGTTTCACATATTGTCCCTCATGCGATGGCCCCCAGCCGTGAATGGCAATGAGTTCGCCTTTTTCATGTTGTCCTGAAGGACTGTATGACAGTGAGCCGGAAAAGCCGAAACCGTCGCAGTTGTAGGTACACATCACGCTGCCATCAGTGGATGCTTTCTTGCCTACGATTAAGTTAGTGCAAGCCATCACAGTCTCCCAACCCATGATGGCCATCAGTGTGACAAATAATAGTCTTTTCATAGAATGATAGGTTTTATTCTTTGCAAAAGTAAGAAAAAACTATCATTGCAAAAGGAATTATTTGAGTAATGCGGTATTATGTCTGATCTATCAACTATAGGCATGTACTCCGCCCAAAATCAGGTTCACGCCAAAGTATGTAATCAGTACGCTCAAAAAGGCAAGGATGCCATAGATATGGAAAAATATAGGCTTTTGGAACGATTTCCAAAGCTTTTCGTGTAGCGGGGCAGCGTAGATGAGCAGGGTGATGAGTGCCCAAACTTCCTTCGGATCCCACGACCAGTAGTTGCCCCAAGAGACGTTGGCCCAAATGGCACCGATGAAAATGCCAATGGTCAACAGAGCCACTGCAGGATAAAGCATCGCCGTACTAAGGCTTTTCAATCGCTCCAAACGAACTTTGTCTTTCGGCTTGATAAGGGCGATGATGCCAACTACCAGAATGCCGAGCAATAAGGCGTAGGCCGTGACAATGGTAGAGATGTGGAAGCTGAAGAAAGGCGAGCGCAGCACGGGCAACAGAGGATGGGTGAGCATCCTGATGTAGAGCACCACCATCAATACTACGAGCACCGCAAGCCATGACCATGTGACAGCACGGAAGGACTTTCGCCGCTCAATAAGTATCGCTACCAATGCGATGAAAAGCAATGCATAACCTGCGTAGGTCACTCCGATGCCCCAAGGGTCGCGGGCGACGTCGAGGATGGAGTTGCCTTGCTCATCGAAATCGCTTTGGTAAAAACGGTAATGTTTGTGCCTCAATATGTTGTTCATCGAGATAACGGTCTCCGTTGTGGTGTTGCCGTCAGTGATATGAAGATGGCTGATGTAGTCCTTAGGTTTTTTTGAGTCGGGGTAGGTCTCTATCTCAAAACGGTCCAAGGTGAGGCTGAAGGGTAGCGCTTCTTTTGTGATCTCGCCTTTGTCTTGGATGAAGAACTGGCTGTTGGGTCGGTTGGGTTCGAGTTTCATCCTGCCGTGTTGACCCGTGAGCATGGTGAGCAAGGCGCCAAGGAGGATGAGCAGGATAGACGCATGCAGGGCACATACCGCCATCCGTTTCCACAGTCGGCATTTCACCGCCATATAGATGATGAGCCCCGCCATCAAAGCCCATAGGCTAACGAACCACCATGCCGAATAGACATGGGCAAGTGCGAATTCCGAGCCGTGCAGTTTTTCGACAACCGTTCCAACGGCAAGGACGGCAATGAGTATGATGACCAGGACTGATGTGATGTGGCGAATGTATTTCATTGCAGTATAGTTTCAATTACGCTGCAAATGTCCGAAAAAAATTATTTGTCCAATCTCCCCATGTTTGGCGATTTTTGGGTGGGTATGTCCTCATTAATAAGGATGTAGGGCTGTCGTATGGCAGCCCTACTGAACCTTAGTGACGAGCCAAAGCACGTCATTTCAAACTATATTATTCAACAACGATCTTCTGGACCTTCACGTTCTCGCCGTTGACGAGGCGGAGCATGTAGACACCAGGAGTGGCATCGATGTGCTTGCTGACGCTACCACTGATTCTTTCGCTGCTCAGGATTTGGCCATTGATGTCGATCACTTGGAGGATGGCATCGCCATAGTTGTTGATGATCCAGTTGCCATTGTTGCAGAAGCTGAAGTTGTCTCCGCTAAAGCTGGAGAACACCTCCTTGAATTGGCTGGAACCTGTCTTGAACACCAGTTCGAAACGGTTGGGCTTTTCAGCCTTCTTGGCCTCGAACTTGTAAGTCGGGTTCAGGAGCAGGTCAACATCCATACCCGTCTCGCGGTCGATGAGGTGCAGGTATTTCACCCTCACATTCTCGATGTCGACGTTGATGAAGTATGTGCCGTCTTCGGCAGGCTCGAAGTTGACGGGAAGTCTGCCATTATTGCTGCCAGACACCATAGCGAAGTCCTTGTTGTCTTTGGGGATGTACATCTTGGTGTGGTTCTCGTTCAGCATAAACTTGGGCATCATTTGGCTTTGGCCGAAACGGACGATGGCACGGTCGATGGTGTTGCCACGGCCTTGGGTAAGGTTGAGAACGATTTGTTTCTTGCCTTGGAGAGGTTCGTTGGTGGTGAAGGTCATCTGCTCCCCATTGGAATTGGCTTCGACGAAAATGCCTTCCATGGGTTCAATGCTGGTGCTGCTAGAGATGACGACCTCTTTTCCATCACCATCTAAGGTATAGAAGCCGCGGTCGATGTATGCTTTTACATTGAAGGGGTTGCCCACGAGGTTCCAGCCCGACCAATCAGCGCCATCTGTCTTTTTCAATGTGACATTGTACTCGGTGCCTTCGATAGGATTACCGGTGAAGGTAAGGGTGGTTGGATTCTTGCTGGCATAGAGGTAGCCCTTGCCAGAAACGAGGTTGAAAGGAGCGACTTTGTAGTTCATCCATTCATTACCTTCATCGTCGCCTTCCTCATCGAAATAGTAAAGGTCGTATTCATCTTCATCGTTAAGCATGCCCTCAATGGTTTCGGGATTAACACCCTCTTCGCCACCGTCGAAGGGCAAAGCGATGAGATAGTAGTTGCCATCGCTTTCACCGTAGCCAAGGATTTCCTTGGGTAAGGTCTGGGCAGCAGGGCAATTCACGGTGTAGGTGAGAACGACACCTGCTGAAGGAGCTGTTTCACCCGTTCCCTTTTCAAGAATAGTCTCGCCATTGTGAGTAAATTCGTAACCACATTCGTTAGGATAGTTTCCGCTCACCCAAACGAATTGGATATCACGACCGTCGCAAACATTGAAAGAACCTTCGTATGGTCCATCGACTTCAGGCATAGTCAGTTCGTAAAGCACTTCTTGTGTTGCGGCATCCACAATGTTCATGGAAGCACCGTTCCAGCTGTCATTGTATTGGTCATAGAAGCTGTAGCTGATTTCGCATTGGTTTTCAGGCATGCAGAAGTCGGTGGTGAAGCTGACGGCATTGCTCCATTCGCTGGTGCCGTCTTCGCCACAGTTTGCCTGCACTTCCACGCTGTAGGTGGTGGCCAGTTCAAGTCCGGTCAACAGGTAAGGATTGGTGATGATGCCGTTGACATCAACGCCGTTCACGCGCATGTTCCAAGCTTCGGCATCGCTGGTCCAGCTAATGGTGGCTTCGGTGCCGCCAGTGTAGTTGACGGCAAGGTCGGTAGGCATCATGCAGGAAGGAGCCTCAAGCACACGCAGGGTGTAGTCTTGGAAGCAAGCCCAGTTGCCAGTGTAGCAAGCGGAAGGAGCTGTGGTGGAAGGATCGCTGATGTAGCTGTCAAAGCCACTGTCGGCGCCACCGATGCGCATCATATAATCGCCAGGAGTTACCGTGGCAGGGATGGTGATAGCGGCGTTCAGTGTGGTGGGGTTATCGCTTCCACTGGTACCCCTATAAACGATTTCGCTGTCTTCGAAACTCAAGCTGTTGTCGAGATCAACCCAAATGATAGTGCCGTAGGTGTAGCCTGTAGCGTAGGTGATGGCAATGGTGGATTCCACACCAGCTTGCACTGCACCAATTTCACTGGTATAGTCGGCATAAGTGGCTTTGGGTGTGTCGTTGTTGACGATATTGTCACCCATACCGAAGGTCACATTGGAAATGCCGTTGCCGTCCACATTGCTGGGAGTAGGCACGCAGTAGCCGATATGCACGCTGACGGGACCAACCCATTCGCTGTAGCCGTCGCTACCGCAGTTGGCGCGCACCCAGAAGTAATGGTCTCCAAGGGCGAGGTCGTTCATCGTGTAGGTCTCTTCAGTAGCCGTGCCAGCGATGTTTTCGTCGGGGTTGGCAGTGTTATCAGTGGAATAAGCCACTTCGTATTCGCCAACTTCGCTTTCCCAGGTGAGGGTGGCGTTTAGGCCGTTGGTAGTCACTGCAAGTTCGGTAGGATTCAGGCAGGAAGGAGCCTCTACAATAGCGACATCATCCAAATAGATGTAAGCATCGCCACTGCCATAGTTGGACGTGCCCTTGAACACGATGACCACATTCTCGGCATCGACATAGTTGGTGAGGTTGATTTCTTGTTGTGTCCAGCTGCTTACACCAGTGAGGCCAGTGGCCAATGCGGTGGTGTAGGTGCTGCCGCCGTCGGTGGAGATAAAGACGGAGAAGTCGCCACCCGTGGGGTTCTTGTACCAGAACCTCAGCTGCATGACCTTTCCAGTTGCGAAGTTAAAGGTCGGGGTCTTCAAGAAGTTGGTGTTGTTATTGCTGTTGCTATAGGAGTTGAAACGCAAACCAGCGCCATCATGGCCAGTGGTATAGTAGCTCCACTTGTATGAGGCATTTGTTGTGGTGCCTTCGCTGTTATCCCAGCAGTTGGGAATACCCGCAGTGAGGCTGTTGAAGTTTTCGCTCCACGATTCGGTGATGGTGATGACATCGCACAAGGTTTCGATGGTCACCGTGTTGCTCCAGTCGCTATAGTCTTCATCGCCGCAGTTGGCACGAACCTTGGCGGTGTAGCTTGTGGCAGCGGTGAGGCCTTCAATGGTGAAGGGGTTGCTGTTGGCGTCAATGAGGTTGGTTTCGTCGCCGTCAAGGCAAATCTGCCAAGCGGTTTCGTTGCCACTAGCGGTCCAGCTAAGGGTGGCCGACGTGGTGGAGGCACTCACAACTGCCAGACCAAAGGGCTTTGTGCAGGCAGGTGCCTCAGTGATAACGATGTCGTCGATATAGGCACCGTTGTATGTTCTGCTCGAAGAGGCGGCATCAATCATGATGGCGAGGAAGTTGTCGTGGCAGTTGGCAGGAATCACGTATTCGAATTCCTGATAGGAAGTGGTCAGCCCGGTTTGTTCCGTAATCATCGTGAAGGTGCTGGCGTCGCTCGGGTCGCTCATCGTTCCAATCTTGAAGGTGCTGCTGGTGTTGTAGCCACGGGCCTGCAGCGTCACTTGCATACCGGCCAAGCTATTCATAGGAGGCAGGATGGCGTATTGCGGCTGCGGATCATAATCACTATAGCTTGAATAATATGAATATAATTTCAAGCTGTTGGGCGTTGAGTTGGCATAGTTGGTGCTACTGTAGTAATAAATGGTCGGGAAAACCGAATAGTTGCTGTAAGAGGTTGTATTGATGGCACTCCAGCAGTCAGGCAGTACACGAGCTGAAGGAGCGGTGTAGTTTGAAGCCACCTCATACTCGTCAAAGTTCTCGCTATAGCCTTCGGCGTTGATTGACTCGCAGAGCGTGGTGAAGGTGACCACGTTGCTCCAGTCGCTTTCGTCGCCGTCACCACAGCTGGATTTCACACGGACGTAGTAAGTGGTTCCAGCGGTGAGGTCTGTAATGGCATAACTGGAAATACCGTTACGGGTCACCGAAGTGGCATCTGTGAAGTTTTGATTAGAGCTGTATTCGAGCACCCAGCTAGTGGCGCTTCCGTTCTCAGTCCATTGTAAGGAAGCTCCTTCTTCTGAGATAAATTGCGCGTTGCCCAACGTTGGTTTGACACAGGTGGGCAAGGCTTTCACCTCAATGTCATCAACATAGCATCTGTACCAATTCAGATACTTGATAGCAATACGGGCAGCTGTGGCCGGAGCTTCGTTCAGTTCCTTGGTAACAGTTGTGTAGCTTGATGAAGCTATATACGATTCCAAAGACACAAAAGTGCTGGCATCGTTGGCATCGGTCAGATAACCGACATAAACGTTACCCGTTGAAACTTTGTAAGAGAAGGTGATTTGCAGTGTGTTGATAGCTGCATCAACCAGAGGAAGTCCAACGACTACAAAATCAGAAGTACTACCAGCGTTCCAGCTGTCAATGTTAAGAGCCTGGGAACCACTGTGAACATTCGAGGCGTTTGTTTCAATAGCTAAGAGGCTTCCACTGTGCGTTTGGTACGAAATCCAACCAGCGGCAGTGAGGTCGTCGGCGGAACTCATGCTTTCAAATCCCTCGGTGTAAGGGATTGATTCTTGTGCGTTCGCTGCCCAAGGCATAAACAATGCCACTAGCAGCGCGAAAAGTAAACTCTTTCTTTTCATTTTGTTTTGTGTTTAAGTTAATACTATGATAATAGGTTTTTCAAGATTTCTCTAGATTTTTTAGCCTACAAAGATACAGTTTTTTAAGAAACCGAATGAAAAACGATTGTTTTTTTTGTTTTCAGGTCATTTTACAGGTGAATCAGCGGGCGGCATGGATTAAAGCCACTGCTATTACCATTATGATTTCGCCTGCCTATCTTGTCGCGGACAGAAAAAAAATCAAGAAAATAAAAATGTAGAGACGCGCCATGGCACGTCTCTACATTTTATTAACACTACGTATCTACAGACGCTAATCAAATCGCATCAATGAATTTCACAACAGCGTCGCGGTCCTTCTTGGGCAGCTCACGGAATTTCTCGACCGTGCGGCGGGCGTCGCTTTGGGAATTGCCGTGCCACATGATGGCCTCGATGACGGTTTGGGCGCGGCAGTCGTGCAAACGGTCGCTGCGGCCGGTGCATCTGGCACTCAAGCCACGACCCCAAAGCGGGGTGGTGCGGCACCAACCTGTGCGGATGTCGTTCTCCATGTGGAGCTTGTGCTGGATGTAGTCGCTATAAGGCCAAATCTTCTGGTTGGGGTAGCGAGGCAGGCGGGCATCGCCGTCGGCAAAGAAGCCAGTCGGGTCGGTGAACATGTCATCGCCGGTCTTCCACGAAGGACGGTGGCAGTAGGCGCAACCCATGTTGTTGAAGAGTTCCTTGCCGCGTTGCACCTCGGGATCGTCCATGTTACGGGCGGCAGGAACAGCCAAACCACGGTGCCAAACCATGAAGTTGACATAATCCTCATCCTTCATCTCAGGAACCTTCAGGGATTCGGGGATTTGGTCGTTCATCATCAGGTAGTTGTAGATGTCGGTCTCTACATTGCCCGTGAGGTTGTACTGCGGGAAGTAGTTGTAGAACTCAGCCTGCACGTCGGGGTCTTGCGAAGCCTTGGTGGCATAGGCTGCGGTCATGTAATGACCCATCTTGGTGCGGTGCGTCACATTGGTGATGTTCCAGATGGCGTTGGCACCGGGAGCATCCTGCAAGGGACCACGCGTGAGGGCATAGGTGTACTTCTTGGGATGCGTGGTGTTGCCATAATAGCCCGTTGGGGCGAAGTCAGAGCCGGCCCACATGGCGGGATTAAGGCCGTTCGGCATGTAGCCGTCATTGTATTCTTTTTGGTATTGCGCTCTCAGCGAGTCATCGGGGATGGCATCGATCAAGCCGGTGCCATAGATGCCGATGGTCGATTCGAGGCGGCAGACGAAGTCGCTGTACGGGATGGGCTGACCACCCACCTCGAGGGGCGCATAGAAAGCCTCTTCGGGGATGTAGACCTCAGGATAGGTGAGGTTGTAGGTCTCGCCGTCGGGGAACTGGTTGCCCCACTCATCGGTGTAGCTCAGCCAGTTGATTTGGATCTGGGTCTCGTCCAAAGGAGCCTTGAAGGGTGCGACGGCCTTGGTTTGAGGCATACCGGTGTAGGAGCTCAGGTAAGTGTCGTTCTTGTCAGTAAAGACGAGTAGATAGCCATTGCCCCAGTCGTCGGCACGATAGCGGTTCATGCGCATGCCGTGGCCATAGCCAGGATGGCAGGCGATGCAGCTACTGCGGATGTAAAGAGGACCGAGGCCGTTGAAGGGCTCGTTGTTTTGCGTGTAGGTACGCTCAAAGAAGTACTCGCCATATTTGAAGGCGGTGGTCAAACCAGCCTGCTCAACGGCGGGGGTGGGGTCTTCGTAGGCGGATTGGGAAGTGTTGAAGGTGGTGCCCAACTCGCCGCCTGCATAGGTCTCTTCGCTGATGACCTCGGGGATGGGGTCCTTCGGATTACAGGCGGCCAATGCCATGAGGCCTGCAAGGGCATAGATGCTTAAATGTTTGTGATTTATCATGATATTTGGGTTTTGTGGGTTTCATATTGTTATGATTTGAGACCGGGAATCACTACCCAAACGCCCTTTGCCCTCATTGCGGGTTTGACCCGCAATCTCCTGAACGGAAGGGTGTCGTCTTCGCGTTCAGGAGATGGCGGATCCTTGTCCGCCATGAGGGCTATAGGCTCGATTGTGTGTTTCTTGGTCTCATGTGTGTCGTTATTATTTTCTGTCAATCTTTGCAAACTCAGCCTTCACTTCTGCCATCACGTCGGAGAGCTCTTGGCAGGCTTCCATGGCCTCACCAGCGCTGGCATCGGCATAGAACTGCACGAAAGGCGCTTTCATGGCTTGAATCTTCGTCATGGCGTTTTCGATGGCATTCATGGCCTTGGTGTCAAGCTCTTTGTTGTTGTCCTTAATATAGGTATGCAGCGAGAGGGCTTCATCGCGTTGGTTTTCCATACCACCCATATAGGCGTTCTTGATGCTGGTGATGTTGTCGTAGAAGTCGGTGATGGACTTTTGGCTGTAGGGTGACTCCACATAGGTCACGTCTTCACCCGTGTGGCATTTGCCGATCTTGGAGGTACCCACCTCGTCGGCGATGTCGATGCAACCGTCGGCGATGGCTTCGAGGGCATTGGTGAAGGTGGCGAAGGTGCTACCCGCTTGACCGGCTTGGAGCATGTTCTCGCCGTAGGTGTTGTCGCCTCCGTTGACGGTGGTGTTGAACTCCAGTTCTTCCATCAGGTCTTTGTGGGCTTGAGGGGCATTGGCGTTCCAGCTCACTTCGAGTTGGAAGCAGCGGTTGCGCAAGTCGCGCGACACGGCCACGATGTAGGTCATCATGTCATCGGTGATTTCGTTCACATCGCGGGGCTGACCCTCACGGAAAAGGATGAACTCGATGCCGTGGAAGCCGAGCAGGGCGTTACCAAGCTGTTCGCCGGCCACCATACCGTCTTCATCGGTGGCGAGGGCGGCAATCATGTTGGGACTGGCCATCAGGTTGTTGAAGGCATCTTCGTCGAGCGGCCATGAGTCGATGTGCGGGTCGATGCCGAAGTCGGAGGCGGCGCCGAAGAGGAAGGCCTCGCTCATTTCCCACCACTTGCGGGCTTCGAGGAAGGTAACAGTGGCGGCATTCACGTTGGCTTGGGTCTTGTTGGCCTTCAAAGCTTCGAGGTTCTCCACCAAAGCGTTTGTCTTTTCAGCCAAACTGGCGTATGTGGGATACACCGTGTGGTTGAGGTACTGTTTCACGATGGCCTCTTTTTGGGCCTTGTTGGCTTCCTCAGTGTTGTCTTGAGGATCTTTGTTGCAGGAGCTGAAGTTCACTGCGAGCAAGAGGGATGCAGCGACTAGGGCTGCGGATTTGAATAAATGCTTCATTTGATTATAGTTTTAAAGTTGTTTCTTGCTTTATTGAGTTTCCCCCTTCGGGGAATGGAGTGTGTTTTGTGTGTTAAACTGCGGCGGCCTCAAACGTTTACTGACTTGAAAAGCCTCGAGCCGCCGCAATATGCAAAATGGTTCCACTCCATTCCCGAAGGGAATCTCTTATTTATCTCGTGAAAAACCCACTATAAGCTACCCCTAAGCTGAACATCGGCTCATCGTTGTATTGCTCCTTCAGGAAACGCTTGGCATATTCCGCCTTGATGACGACCTGCTTAATAGGGTAGTAGTTCGCGCCGAGGGTCATCACGTGACGGTCGGTCCATTGGTAGTCGGTGAGGGCGTTGACGGTGGGGATATAGGTGTCGTAGTAATCGTAGCGGCCAAAGAGGTAGAGCTTTTGATCACCGGTGTTATGCATGGGATGCATAATGTCGTAGGCGACTTCACCTCCATAGGCGATGGCTTTCTCTCCAACCAAGGAGCGCGGATATGGAGAGAAACTCTGGTGGTTTTGGTTCTTGTTCCATGATGAGATGAGGTTGGCATCGCTGAGGTAGCCGTAGTCGAAGTTGCCGCGTACCACGAGGCCGTGGCCTTTGTAGTCGAACTCGGCCGTGCCGATGACGACGGTGCCTTTCACATCTTTGTATTGGCTGGTCTCGCTGAACTCGTTGGTGACGATATCATTATTAAAGGTGTTGCCGATATAGCCGCTCACACCAATATGCAGGTTTTTGATGCTGTAGTTGTCGATGCGCAAGGCACCAGCAAGGTTGTTGGCCACGCGGAACTCATAGCCCGAGGCGGAGCCGTTCTTCACCCAGTTGGCGTTGTTGAACATGTTGGAGTTCAAAGCGGGGATGACCATGGCCTCGTAGCGCCAGTCGCCGAGCTTGCCCCACAGGCTGATGCCCGTCTCGTGCCAGGTGCAGGGCAGGATGTTGAACTCGCCTTCGGGGCGGTAGCAGGTGAAGAACTCGGTGGGCAAGTGGGCGTTATTGGTCTGTCCAACGGGCACCACGATGTGGCCCATACGAATGTTGAAGCCCTTGCCGAATGACTTTTGCAGCCAGAATTGTTCCAAAGCCACCTCGCCGCCGCGCTCAATCTCGTGCTCGAACTCGCCAGTCTCTTCGGCCTCAATCTCCATAGCGACTTCGCTGCCACCATGTTCAAACTCGATTTCTGAACCCATACTCCAGCCTTTGCCGAAGTCGTAGCCCAGGTTGATGACCACATGGGGCAGGTCGATGCGACCGTGGCCCTTGGCGTCTTTGTACCGCTCGGCATGGGAGTAGCGGAACATGTTGTCGCTATAGAAGTTGCGGGTGTAGACAGCCTCGCCGTAACCGCCAATGGTCAAGCGAGGTTTCGTAGTGATGGAATCTTGGGCCTGCAAAGAGCTGACGCACAATGTCAAAGCTAATGCGGCACATTTTGCTATCGTTTTCAGTTTCATAGTTGGATACTATTCGTTCAAAATCGATTGCAAAACTCTTGGTTTTGTCCTCGCAGACCAATCCCCATCATTGGGGATTTTTGGCTTCATGCCTCATTAATAATGAGGATGTAGAAACACCGTACAGCATGGATTGTCTTTCTTTCCGCACAGTAATACAAACTCAAAAATCACTTTTCGGGTCGCAAAAAAAGCGTATTTTTGCAGCAAACTAAGCCTATGTCAAAATTATCTAAAACCATACTGATTTCCCTTTTGCTGGGCGTCTCGTTTACTGCATTCGCCCAAGTCAAGCGTGATGACGATTTTAGGGAACGTTACACACTCAAACAAGTCGTGGTGCTGAGCCGCCACAACATCCGCTCACCTCTTTCAGGAAGACGCACGACGCTGCAGCGAATTACGCCCCATGAATGGTATCATTGGTCATCGGCTCCCAGCGAGCTGTCACTGCGCGGAGGCGCATTGGAGACAATGATGGGTCAGTATTTCCGAAAATGGCTCGTGAGCGAGGGAATGATACGAGAAAACGAAATCCTAGCCGAGGGTACCATGCGTTTCTATGCCAACTCCCTTCAGCGCACCATAGCCACGGCACAGTATTTCTCCTCGGGGATGCTGCCTGTAGCCAATGTCCGCATTGAGCACCATTGTGAAGTGGGCAAGATGGATTCCGTATTTGCACCGCAGATTACCGATGAAAGCGAGGGTTTCAAAGCCCTTGCCCAACAGCAGATTACGGCAATGGGAGGTGAGAAAGGATTGGTCGGAATAGGAGAGAAGATGGCGGAAAACTACATGGTGCTGGAGCGTGTGCTCGACATGGACCAAAGCAAAGCCTGTCTTGAAGGCGACACTTGCCACTTCCGTACTGATGATGCGCATGTCTACCTTGTCAAATACCGCGAGCCTGGCATGGGTGGCTCGTTGCGTCTCGCTTGTCAAGCTGCCGATGCACTTATCCTGCAATACTACGAGGAACCTGATACAGTGAAGGCCGCCTTTGGCCATATGTTGACATGGGAAGACTGGGAAAACATTTCCGCCATCAAGGACTGGTATGGTGATGTGTTGTTCACCGCACCTGTGGTAGCCCGCCAAGTGGCTCGACCGCTCTTGAGGACGATGCTCGAAGAACTGCAGAAAGATGGCAGAAAGTTTACCTTCCTTTGCGGCCACGACTCCAACATCGGTAGCGTGCTGGCATCACTGGATGTAGAAGACTATAGCTTGCCTTACACCATCGAGAAGAAGACTCCCATAGGTAGTAAGTTAGTCATTGAGAAATGGGAAGACACCGAGGGACATCCTTTTGTCGCACTCAACCTTGTGTACCAAAGCACCGAGCAGCTGCGCAACATGACCTTGCTGGATTTGGAAAACCCACCGATGGTGTTTCCTGTTCATCTCAAAGGCATGAACGCCAATGGTGATGGTCTTTATCCCTTTGATGCACTGGTTCAACGGATAAAAACTGCCACTATTTCTTATTGATGACAGTCAACCTGCTTTTCAGCAGTGGAATTCCTTCTTCTATCCACCATAGGTTGTCAACGCCGCCGGAACTCATTCCGCCATGAGCAAACTGCTCTATTACGGCAAAATCGCCATATTTGTCGGTCATGACCTTGCCTGAAAGTGAAAAGTATTCCTCTTTTATCCACTTTTCCAGTTCGTCAGGAGAAATGATATCCATATTCTCCGCTAGTTCTTTAAGGTAATCCCAGAAATACGGATCTCCCCTGAACCCCCATCTTTTAGGTTTTTCTTCAAATATTGCTGATAGCTTCATATTCTTGCTTTATTTCCATGTTAAATTACCGTTACCTTCATGATATTCGCAGCTCTTATTGAATAGTTCCTTTTGCAAGTGCGAGCACATATTGGTTGATGGTCATCAATAAACCCTTGAGTATTGTTGTTGCAAAAATACAAAAAACATGCGAGACAGATGGCTCCGTCTCGCACTTGGTAAAACTAACTCAAAACTCATCCAAAATGTATGACAAAAATCTGCTGCAAAGTAACGGCCTTTCCGAAAACTGTGAAATCCCCATATTTTGGGATTTTGACGGCTTTTTAATCACTAATTATTGGGTAAGAAAAAGTTGTTTTGTGTGACTGTCGGAAAAAGCGTACCTTTGCACCCAGTTTGGCCAAGGGAATGCCGTGAAAGTCGGCAACAGTGCCCGCTGCTGTAAGCCCGTGTAAGGCCTGTCAAACCAGCCACTGTACGGCTCATCCGTATGGGAAGGCGACAGGCTCACCCTACAAGGGACCTGCCTTATTATGCGAGGGTTAAAACCGCTCGCACAATGTCGGGTCGCCCTTTCAGGGCTCGGACAAGTCAGAAGACCTGCCAAACCGTGAGTTCAATTGCAAGCCTTCGGGAACAAGGGCGACGCTAAGCGCGGCAATTAGCATGGCTTCTTGCGATGGTCTTGCATCATTTGTTTCATGCGTAATAATCTTGGTTCTTATGCACAAGTGTTTATTATTGTTCTTATCTCTATTTATGGCAACAGTTGCAAATGCCCAACTTTCTGGCATCTATACCATCAATTCCGATGCTTCGCAAAACCCTGACTTTACTTCGTTTGGTGCGGCGGTATCAGCCTTGTCAGCGGGTATTGCCGGTGAAGTGGTTTTTGAAGTTGCCCCAGGCACATACGAGGAGTATGTTACCCTTAACGCCATCTCTGGGGCAAGTGCCTCCGACCGCGTTATTTTCCGTGGCACGGGAGCCGACAACCAACAAATCGTGTTGACTAGTAATGCAGGTTATACCCAAAACAGCACACTTACACTCGATGGTGCGGATTATGTGACCTTCGAAAACATGACCTTGTCATCCACTTCGGAAGAAAATGCCGTTGTGGTGACCTTACGTGGTGGACTTTCAAACGACCGTTTTGAGAAGGTACGCTTTGAAGGCTGCTATTCTGAGGCTTCCAATACCGACAACGAAAAGAATTTGGTTTATCGGGTTTCTGGTGGCTGGATGGATACCGATAATGCTTTTGTCGGCTGTGAGTTTGTCAATGGTTTCATCGGCCTCTATTACCAAGGTACCGACATGACCCAATTCAACGACGGTCTCTTGGTGCAGAGCTGCTCGTTCACCAACCAGTGCAGCAAGGCCATCTATACTACCTTCACCGACCATGTGACCCTCAGCGGAAACACGATTGACAACAACAACGATACGCACACCGACTTCAATGCCATCGATATGTTCCGTTGCCGTTATGGTTGCCTTGTCGAAAACAATATGATGACCGTGAACCATCCCACCAAATATGCTACTGTGGTGAAACTTCGTCCCTGCACGGGCACAGCAGCAGAGCCGGTGATTGTCCGCAACAACATTGTTGATTTTTATGGTGCTGCATCAAGCTGGTGCTATTCTTTTGACAATGCCGACAGCGATTATATCTATTTCGTCCACAACACGGGTTTATGCAGCGGCACGGGAGCATCGGGCAATCTGATGGTTCAAAAGGATTGGTCGAATCTCTATGTTTATAACAACCTGTTTGTCAACGAGACGGATGGCTATGTGTTCCGCTTCAATAATGAGAGCGAGGCTCGCTATTGCGACTACAATCGCGTTTCATTCACGGGCAGTTATGTTGGCATTTTCGCTGGTACAGATTGTGCGACATTGGCTGAATGGACTTCCACTTCGGGCTTTGATGCCCAAACTGCCACTTGTTCACCTCATTTTGCAGGCAACGGTGATTACCACTTGACTAGCCCCGAAGGCATCACCGTGGCACATCCTTTGGAGTATGCAGCCACTGACATCGACGGAGAAGTGCGTCCCAATACGCCTTGCGCAGGTGCCGATGAGTATAATGAAATCTATGCCGTTGGTGAGCAGGAAACGGTTGGAAACTTTTCCGTATATCCTAACCCAACTCAAGGTGTGGTCACAATTGCCATTGGCGAGGGTTCTGCCTTTGAGTATCAGGTGCTTGACCTCGCGGGAAGAACTGTTATAAAAGGCAAATGCCTAAGCCCTGTAATGACACTTGATTTGAGTGGCGTTGTCAAGGGAGTCTATTTCATTTCAGTGAAGTGTGATGCCAAGTGTTTGACGCAGAAAGTGATTGTCCAATAAGCAATGGAACATATAGATTTTTGAGTGTGAGGAAGCGGCTCCTTTTGGGGTCGCTTCTTCTTTGAGTGTCACAAAAAATGCCGGTGACAGTCACAACTATCACCGGCGCAACAATATGAAAGAAAAAAAGTATCTCTACGGTTATCTTGGGACCTGCGAGATAATGACGGTAATGTTGTTCACAAACATGTTCACCGCGATGGCCAACAAAATAACCCCGAAGAATTTGCGCAAAATGAAGATCAGGTTCTCACCCAAGAGTTTGTGGATTCTGTCCAATTGACTGATGACAATGTAATCTAGCAGAATGTTGAGCAACAGTGCGATGATGATGTTGACCACGGCGTAATCGGCGCGCAGCGAGAGCAAAGCCGTCAATGCCCCTGGACCCGCAATCAGCGGGAAGGCAATGGGAACGATGCTGGCACCGCCTTTGCCGCCCTCGTTTTTGATGATTTCTCTTCCGAGGATCATCTCGACGGCGAGGATGAATAGCACGAAAGCACCTGCCACGGCAAAAGAGGCCGCATCGATGCCGAACAGTTTCAGCAGTGCATCGCCAGCGAAGAAGAAGGCAAGAAACAAGCCCAAAGCCGTCAGGCAAGCCTGTCCCGCCTTGATGGTCTTGTTTTGCTCTTTCATGCTCATGAAGATGGGGATAGAGCCGAAAATGTCGATGATGGCGGCCATCACAATGAAGGCGCCGAAGATTTCTACGAAGTTGATTTGAGTGAACATGGTTGTTGTTTTTTGACACGAGACACGGGACTGCGTGACACGGGACCAACCCCATCCCGCGTCTCGCGTCCCGAAGTCCCGCGTCTTTAGACGATAGTATTCCACAAGTAATGGAAATGCGGTCCGAAACGCTTAAAAGCGGCCTCGTCAAGCATTTCCTGGAACTGCGGATGCGCTACGGAAATGATGAGTTTGGCCCTTTCCTGCAATGAGCGTCCGTAAAGGTTCACAGCGCCGTATTCGGTGACAAACCAATGGATGTGGTTGCGCGTGGTGACAGCACCCGAGCCTAAATCCAAGGTAGGCACAATTTTGTTGATACCCTTGCGTGTGGTGGAAGGCATGGCGATGATGGCCTTGCCACCTTTGGAACGCGAGGCACCGTAGACATAGTCGATCTGTCCGCCCACCCCCGAATAGATGCGTTCGCCCAAGGAGTCGGCACACACCTGTCCCGATAGGTCAATTTGAATGCCCGAGTTAATGGAAGTCATCTTGGGCTGCTGTGCGATGATGAAGGGATCGTTCGTGTATTCCACATCCATTAGCAGCACCTCATGGTTGCCGTCGATGAAATTGTAGATTTTCTGCGAGCCCATCACGAATGTGGAGACAATCTTGCCTTTGTTGAGCTTTTTGTTGTTGCCCGTGATGACCCCTTCCTTCACCAAAGGCAGGATGCCGTCGCTGAACATCTCGGTATGGATGCCGATGTCCTTGTGGTTGTGGAGGCACGAAAGGATGGCATTGGGTATGCTGCCAATGCCCATCTGCAGGCAGGCACCGTCTTCAATGAGTTCGGCGCAGTAGCGTCCAATGGTTTTCTCCACTTCATTGGGTTCGGGCATGTCGACGGTGAGTAGGGGAGTGTCATCTTCAACAAAGATGTTGATTCTGCTGATGTGGACCAATGCATCGCCGAAAGTGCGCGGCACATGCTTGTTGACCACAGCGATGACAAACTCGGCGCTCTCCATGGCGGCCAAAGTAGCATCCACCGACGAGCCTAGCGACACATAGCCGAACTTGTCGGGTGGACACACCTGAATCATGGCTACATTGCACTTGATGTAACGTTCACGATAGAGTTTCGAGGTCTCACCGAGGAAAACGGGGATGTAATCGGCCAATCCTTTTTGGACGCTTTCGCGCACATTGGCACCCACGAAGAAGGCGTTGTGTTGGAAGATACCCTCAAACTCGGGGTTGACATACGGCGCGGCGCCTTCGGTGTGCAGGTGATGGATGTAAACGTTCTTGAGTTCGCCCGCACGACCTCTGTCGCATAAGGCCTTGACCAAACATTGGGGCACATTCGACACCGAACTGATGTGAACGTGGTCGCCTGACTTGATGACTTTGACGGCTTCTTCGGCCGTGACTGCTTGATACTGTTTCTTCATGTTTCTGACCTACAGTTATTATCGGTGGTTTTAATGGTCGGTGGCAGGCTCCACTACCACCGACCAACAACATGGAAATAAAAAAGGGATTTAGTTAATGATTTGGGGTAGATTATTTTGCGTTTGTGGGGAAGGTGAATGTCTTGCTATCTGTTGCCTTGGAATAGTAGATGTAACCATGCCCAGGCTCCAGGGTCTCTAATGATCCTCTCCAACCTTCACCGGTGAAGGAGGAAGAGCCTTCTGATGACTTGACGACATCGCCCACCTCAGGATTGAGTCCCGAGAAGAAATCGCCAATTGACATGCTCTCGCTCGGAAGGAATCCAATCCAGTTAACACCAGAGAGGATAGTGATTTCATAATTGGCAGGATTGACATGCATGCCTGTCAACGTGATTTCGCATCCGTTGCTGACCAAAATTTGGTACATTTCACGAATGTCGAAGTCCATGTCGGTAGGTCTCCACTGTCCGTTGCTGTAGCTGATGGAGCTATTCTGCGACTTGATTGTGGCGGTACCGTTCGGTCCCAATGCGGCTTCGATGGCATCCTTGAGTTGGTCAAGGGTGATGTTGAGGTTGGTCGACCACCAGTTCATGCCTTGGGCAAGTTCAACCGTTTGTTCAGCTGGAACATATACTTGAACATTGTCGATGTACCACATTTTTCCTGAATAATTGTAAGTGCCTTCATACCTGAAAGCAATGTAAACGTCTTCTCCATCATAGCCGCTCAAAGAGACAAGTTCGTTTCGCTTCGTCGAAGGGAGGTTGTTTTCATCGGAGATCCATAGCTGAGAGAAGTTCGCATCAATGAAGCCGTCAGTGAGGATGTCTTGTGCATCAAGGTCTTGAGTTGTTGAAATCATAATTGAACTGGGGATGTAA
Source organism: uncultured Bacteroidales bacterium (assembly GCA_946185535.1). Lineage (GTDB taxonomy): Bacteria > Bacteroidota > Bacteroidia > Bacteroidales > F082 > Limimorpha. Next base: position 103,182 of record CAMHJX010000007.1, on the reverse strand, counting down.
TCATCGCCGCTGCCAAACAGATGGTCGAAAGAGAGGAAGGCTTCTCTATCGATGTGCATTTGTGGCAGGAAGAGCCATGTTTCGTGTTTGAAATCGCTCGAAACGGCACCGTTGTTATCTAAGGGATTGTTGAAAGATTGAAGCCAGCCATTGGTAACGCCCATCTCGCCGAAATTGACCTTTTGCCAGCAGTCGGGTGGGAAGGTCTCGCCATTAAAGTTCTCAATCAAAGCGTGCGTGTCGTCAATAGCCCAAATGCCACATTCGGTGGTGAAGCTAATAGGATTCGTCCAGTCACTTTGGTCGTTGTCATCGCAGTTAGCCTGTACACGGACTTCATATTCGGTGGAACGTTGAAGTCCAGTCAAAGTGTAGGTAGTCTCATTGACTGCAATCGGCTCGCTCCATTCGCTTTCGGAGGCTTTCTTGTATTGAATGTTCCAAGCGGTTTCATTGCCGCGAGGTGTCCAAGTCAGTGTGGCTTCGTTCACACCAACTTCTGCTTCAAGACTCTCAGGTATAAGGCAGGAAGGGATGTATTCCACGGTAATGTCATCGACATAGAAAGCCTGGGAATACATGCTGGCAGCAGGACATTTGAGCGCGATGTAGCGTCCTTTTCCTGAATAGCTGCTCAGACCGATGATCTTTTCAGTATAGGTACTTGATATTTCGACATCTGCGACTTTTACATAAGTATTGGCATTGCTGGGTTCAGTCATCACAACGACTTCCATTTGGCAATCAGTGTTATTGCTTCTTACCCAGAAACTAATCTGAATGTCACTCATGTTGTAATCTCCACTGATTTCAGGCAAAATGGCATACTCTTCGGCAGTTCCAGAAGCTGTGCTGTTGAGAAAATAGAGGCAATAACTACCACCGTGAGGATAAGCGATGGGCTGGGGGCTATAACTTTGGTTAGCTACAGTGGGGATACCATAGTTGTAAGTGTTGTTTTGATAGCCTTTGATGACGCTCCAACAACTTGGTATCTTGCAACTGTTTACGTTCTGCATAGAGCCTTCAAAGTCGCAAATGTAGGGCAATTCAATGGCTCCGCAAGCTGTAGTGACAGATTTATCATAGCTTTGGTTGACACTGGCTCCCCATTTGCTTTGGTCGTTTTCATTGCACCAGGCACGCACATTTACATCGTAAGTAGAGACAGGACTGAGACCAGTTATCGTGTAGCTTGTTTCTGGATAGTTGTCAAGATGGATATAGGTGTATTCGCCATCGGTGCTCTTTTTGTAGCGGATGTCCCATGCGTCTTGGCCTTCGGCACCAGCCGTCCAGCTAAGGGTGATAGTTGAACTGGTTGCTGTGGCCGATAAGCCTGAAGGCTCAAGGCAAGTGGCCAAGGTGGTGAAAATCGTCCTGTTGCTCCATGCACTCTTGCCGTCTTCGGTACCACAATCAGCTTGCACATAGATGTAATACTTGGTTTCGGGATTAAGGTTTTTTAAAGTGTAGTTATAGTCATTAATGTTTTCAAGCAGAACACGAGTAACATTCTCTAAAGTATAGTCGGTAGGGGCGAAATCGCTCGTCGGTCTGTAAGCCACTTCAAATGCATCAGCAGTGCTTCCCGTCCATTGAACCGTACCAGTATAGGCTGTTGCCGAATAAGAAACATAGCTCAAAGTGGGTTTGGGACAGGTAGCAATGGTGGTGAAGTTTTCGACATCACTCCAAGAGCTTTCATCGCTGCCGAGAACGGATTTTACGCGGGCATAATAGGTAGTTTCGGGTGAGAGGCCACTCAAATCCTTGGAAGGTGTTCCGCTGGTGTTTACCTCTACTAGATTTTCACTGAAGTTCGCGTCAGTCGCGTATTGTAACACCCAGTTAGTGGCTGTGCCGTTTTCCGTCCAAGAGAGAGTAGCCATGCGGCCAGCAATGTTACTGGAGGTTAAGTTTGTGGGTCTTGGGCAAGTCATGTAACTGATGCTGATGTTGTCGATGGCCGCAGGGGGTTGGTTGCCTCCACTATTATCGTTACGCCAAAGGAAGACCATAGTGTACGTGCCCGAAAGCGTAGTTTCGGCTACTTTGTTTTGCCAATCACTGCTTTGGTTGAGTTTGCTTCCACCATCGAGCGCAATCCATGTGCTGGGTAATGCACTTGCGGTGACTCCTGATGGTAATGAGCCACCGGCAGTAAAGGTTTTGTCTCCAGGAACCAAAGCTACACGGAGAAAATCATAGGAGCTTTCGCCGTTTGCATTCCAATCGAAAGAGAAGGTGTAGGTGCCTTGTGCGAAGTTAAACAACTGGGAAGCGTAAACCACGACAGCTTTATTGTTAGTATAATGATTGGTCGCGCCATTGTCATCCGAGATATATATGGCGTTTGATCCATTACCATTGTGGGTGGCGTTGCCGTATTGCCATTGGTTAGTTAATGTGCCATTGGCAAAACTCCAATCGTTGTTGGTCTCAAAGTCTTGTGAGTATGGGTTTTCTGCATCTATGGTTAAAGCTTCGCGTGTGGTAGTGAAAGAAGTACTGGCCCATTTGCTGTTACCATCATCGCCACCGCAAGCGGAACGGACATACGCGTAATAGGTAGTCTGTGTAGTTAGACCGCTTAAGGACTTGGTGCATTCTGTGACTTGATAGGTGGGCATGGTATTCTCATCAGGAACGTCTGAGGCATTGGCGGTTACATACACATCCCAGTTGCTTTGTCCTTCCGCACCAGCGGTCCAAGTCAATGTAACCGTATGGGCGGCAATGTTGGATGCTGTGAAGTTCTTAGGCTTGGCGCAAGTGACGGAAGCCATTTCGATGTCCAGAATGATTTGATTCTTGAAGGTTACAGTACCAGATGCGTTCCCGGGATTGGACAAATCATAATTGTCGTAGCCGTCTTTTGAAGCATATAGCGATACGACCCCTGGGTCGCCAGAAGGTGTGAAAACACGGCATTCCATTCCTTGAGAATAGCCACCTGTTTTGTCGTTTACCACAACGGCCAAATTGTCGCCTGAATAATCAAATGTGGATGTAAAACTGATTGTAGTCCACCCGTTGGCTGTCATGGTCACGCTCCCGCTGAAGACCAAATCGTTGGAAGAGACCGAAACCCAATCTGAAGAACCAGAAAACGAGCTTTTTTCAATATTGACAAGGTAAACGTCGTAAGTACGTGTTTTCTCTGTACCACCATTGTAGAAAGCAATGCTGTTGATGGTGCCTGCTCCACCAATCTCATCCGCAGTATAGATTTGCTGTGTTAGAGAGTACTTGTAGTAGGAATGGCTTGGGAGCCAGGCATTTGTCGTCGTTCCTGAACCAATCGTTACTTCTTCGGCTCTCAAAGGAACCGAAAACATTCCAATCATCCCTATCAAAAGGAACAATCGCGTAAATAATTTTGAATACATAATACAAAAGTTTATAGGTTTGACATTCAATTCATTACCCAAAAACTTCTGGAAAAATGTTGGAATACCTAAAATGAAGATAACACCCTCGTTGGGGTATACCTTATTTAATATAGAATCCCAGCTCCAATTCCCGGAAGCCTTGTTTCGTGACTTGAGGCAGGTCTTCTGACTGAGGTCTTTTCTTGCCGCCTTCCCGAAAGACAAGGCTTTCAGTGACGTTTATGGCAAGCGTTGTAACCAACACAGCAGCGGGAACTGTCCGGGATTTACACCCGATTCCCTATTGAGTCCGCAAGGGACACCACAAATCGGCTGCAAAAATAGTGCTTTTTTTCATTCCATCTGTCAAAAATTCACTGAAATTGATGCGTTCGAAACGATGATAAGAAACGGTGTTTTTTCTTGAGTTCTGTAACCTAAAGTTTTGTATTTTTGCCAAACAAATCTTTTACCAATGAAACACATTTATACTCAATTCTTACTAGCCCTCATCCTTGGCATTTCCCCTGTCGTGATGAAGGCTCAAATCGTGGATAGAGACCTTACCAATTTGGTCATCTTCATGCGTTTTGCCGATGACAATGAGATTACGCATTCATTCAGTTCCATTGATACCATGTTCAATGGAAAGACTCCGGGCTATCTGAGTGTTGCCAATTTCTACAACACGATGACTTATGGTCACATCAATTATAATACGGTGTACACCAATAACATTCAGAACGGACAAATCGTTTCGTATCAGGATAGCATGCCTCGTGGCTATTTTGAGCCATATAGCCCTTCCAATCCTATCGGTTATCAGGGTGAATTGCCGTTTATGGGCATTTGTAGGAGGGAAGCAGAACTGCTGGCGCGTGCTTTCCATTATGTGGATTCCCTGCATCTGGTTGACGACGATGTGGTCCTTGATGGCGACGGCGATGGCTATATCGACAACGTGAGCTTTGTCGTTAAAGGTGGCACGGGAGCATGGGCTTCCATACTGTGGCCCCACATGGAGTATTTCCCTCATGACTCCATCGATTATCCCGTCGAAATCAACGGAATTAAGCCCAACACGTTCAATCTCGAGTTTGAAGGTGCGCCGACTTATTTCACCGCTCATGTGTTCAGGCATGAGATGGGACATTCGCTGAATCTGCCCGACCTGTACCATTACATCCATTACACCGATGTCTCTCCCGCAGGTTCTTGGGATATGATGTGCTACAACTATGGCCCCAACCAAATGGCGGCCATCTATAAGAACAAAATCCTTCACGTGGCTGACGATCCGATACAGATTACCCATGACGGTGACTATACCTTGAAGAGCGTCGGGTCGAGCCAGTCGCAGAACTGCTATTACATCAAATCGGCCATCGACAGCACGCAATGGTATGTGTTTGAATATCGTAACAAGCAAGACCTCTTTGATGAAGGCATTCCTGGCACGGGTCTTATTGTGGCGCGTTGGAACGACACTGTTACGCTCGATTATGATGGAATGTTCGCCAATGCTTTCTTCGACAATGTCAACATTGCCAACCAGTATTGGATTTTCCGTCCTGGCAGCAGTAGTGATATCCAGAACGGCAACCTTAACAATGCCCATTTCAGCCATGCCACGGGCCGCACGAGGTTTGGTCCCAACACCAATCCGCATCCTTATCTGACTGACGGTACGCCCGAAAACAGCTTCGAGATTACCGACATCCAAGAGAATGGAAACGAGTTGACCTTCCATGTCCACTTCTTCGACGATGGCATTGAAGACCATCAAGCAGATGGATCGCTTTCAGATGACCGATTTTCCGTGCATCCCAATCCGACTAGTGACAAGTTGTTTGTCGATGGTCATGACATGCAACGGGTGGAGCTGTTCAATACCTTGGGACAGTGTGTGCTGACTCAAGTCGCTGAGAATTTGGATGCCACAGAAATCTCGCTGGCTGATTTGCCATCGGGAGTTTATCTGCTTCGCGTTTTGACGACCGATGGTACTTTCAGTGTCCAGAAGGTGGTGAAGGCAGGGAGATGATCTTTGCAACCCAGTTGCAAAACTTTTGCCGCATTTTTGCAGTCGAAATTCACGACAAAGTAATAAAACTGTAAAAATATGGCACACAATCATCATCAGAATTCCCCCTGCCCCCATTACGAAGGGGGAAAACACGAATGCTGCTCACACGAGAATGAGCATCATCATGAACACGATCATTATCACAACGAACACGAATGCTGTGGGCATGAACACCATCATGACCATGAGCATCATCATGAAGGTAGCCTGAAAGGCTCAATTATCAAGATTGCAGTCACAGTTGTACTGCTTGTTGCGGCGGTCATCATAGAGAAAAAATGCGACTTGCCCACATGGCAGCTACTGCTTGTCTATTTGGTTCCTTATCTGATCATTGGTTTTGACACGCTCAAGGAAGCCGCCGAGGGACTGGCGCATGGCGAGGCGTTCAACGAACATTTCCTTATGTCCATCGCTACTATCGGGGCACTCTGCATCGGTTTCCTGCCAGGTGCCGAGACGCAGTTCCCCGAGGCGGTCTTTGTAATGTTGTTTTTCCAAGTCGGTGAGCTTTTCGAAGGTTATGCTGAGGGCAAAAGTCGTGAAAGCATCGCCCACTTGATGGACATCCGTCCCGATGTGGCGCATGTGGAACGTAACGGCAAGTTGGAAAGCGTCAGCCCTGAGAATGTGGCAGTTGGCGAGACCATTGTCATCCGTCCAGGAGAGAAGGTTCCGTTGGATGGCATCGTAATAGAAGGAAATACTGCTTTGAACACGGTGGCCTTGACAGGCGAGAGCCTCCCACGTGACATTGCCGAGGGCGATGAGGTCGTTTCGGGTTGCGTCAACCTTTCGGGTGTGGTCAAGGTGCGCACGACCAAAAGTTTTGGTGAGAGCACCGTTTCCAAGATTATTGATTTGGTGGAAAATGCCACTGAAAGCAAGTCGAAAAGCGAGACCTTCATCACCCGATTTGCCCGTATCTATACGCCTGTTGTGGTCTTTGCAGCCTTGGCCTTAGCCTTGTTGCCACCACTGTTTTCGGGCGACTTCAGTGGTACTTTCGCCACTTGGCTCTATCGCGCCTTGATGTTCCTAGTGGTATCGTGCCCATGCGCTTTGGTCATCAGCGTGCCGCTGACATTCTTTGGCGGTATAGGAGGGGCTTCGCGAAAGGGCATCCTCATCAAAGGGGCCAACTACATGGATGTGTTGGCTAAGGTCGGCACGGTGGTTTTCGACAAGACGGGCACTTTGACTCACGGTCAGTTTGCCGTCACCGCAGTGCATCCTGAGAAATGCGACGAGCGTCATTTGTTGCACCTTGCCGCCCATGTGGAGCATTATTCCACGCATCCCATTGGGGCTGCCTTGCGCGATGCTTTCCCCGACGAGGCTACCGATGGCTGCAAGTTAAGTGATGTGGAAGAGATTGCTGGTCAAGGGATTAAAGCCAAGGTGGAAAACTGGACGGTCTGTGTAGGCAACACGAAGATGATGGAGACTGTTGGTGCACAATGGCGTGATTGCGAACATGTAGGAACGATTATCCATGTCGCCATTGATGGAGAATATGCGGGTCATATTGTCATCAACGACAAGTTGAAGGAAGACAGTGCAGCGGCCATTCAAGCCTTGAAATCATTAGGCGTGAACCGCACAGTGATGCTTACCGGCGACCGCAAGGAAGTAGGGGAGGATGTGGCCAAAAAACTTGGTTTGAGCGAATACCATGCTGAATTATTGCCCGCCGACAAAGTGGCTTATGTGGATGAATTGCTTAACTCTAAACTCTCAACTCTAAACTCTCAACTCGCTTTTGTAGGCGATGGTATCAACGATGCGCCTGTGTTGGCTCGTGCTGATGTAGGCATAGCCATGGGCGGTCTCGGCAGCGATGCCGCCATCGAAGCCGCTGATGTGGTCTTGATGGACGACAAACCCTCAAAAATTGCTCTTGCCATCCGCATTGCGCGTCGCACTCTACGGATAGCTGAGCAAAATGTCTGGTTTGCCATCGGAGTGAAGGTCTCGGTACTCGTTTTGGCTGCTTTCGGCATCGCCACGATGTGGATGGCCGTCTTCGCCGATGTGGGTGTTACGGTGCTGGCTGTGCTGAATGCCATGAGAACACTGAAAGTGAAATGAATAAGGCTATCGCAGTTTGCATTGAAATAGAGAAAGCTATGGAAACCTGAGAATGTGTCCTATAGCATATTCGAGTCATCAAAAAATGTCGCATCGATTCATTTAAATGCGGCATTTTTTTCTTATTTTTGCATCCTAAATTTTCGTTAGCATGAAGAGATTTGATTTTTTGAAATCGTTGTTTTTTGTGGCAATAGTCCTTTCGACAGTAATATGTATGGCCCAACCTCCCGGTGGTGGAGGACGCCCTCCGGGTAGCAGACCTCCTGGTGGAAGACCACCTTTCGGTGGTGACCGTCAGTGGGGACAGACCGAGGGCAACATGCCCACAGTGAAGCAGAAAAAGAAAGTGCGCGAGGGCGATACTTTCCAAGTGGTCGGCGTGTTGCGCGATGCCAAGACAGGGGAGTATATGCCTTATGTCAATGTGGCAGTACTCGACTCCATCGATTCAGAGTTGGTCAAAGGCGGCATCAGCAATATAGACGGCGTTTTCGAGCTTAATGGCGTGCCACAAGGGTCTTTCGTGCTGCGCGTTTCGGCCATTGGTTATGAGAGCTTTATGCATCCGTTCAAGGTGACTAACAACACCAATCTTGGAACCTTACGAATCAATCCTGGTGTGACCTCGTTAGGTGAGGTCACGGTGGCCGCCGAGCGACCGCTGTATGCGATGGAAGGCGAGAAGTTGATTTACAACGTCAGCGAAGACCCATCCATCCAGACAGGTACCACTGAGGATGCCTTGCAGAACGCACCTGGCGTGGAGGTCGATGTGGAAGGCAATATCACCTTGCGTGGCGTGTCGAGCGTGGAGATTTGGGTCAACGACAAACCCTCGAAACTCACCGAAGAGAACCTGAAGACCTACCTCCAGACCTTGCCCGCCAACGCCATTGCCCGCATTGAGACTATCACTAATCCTTCAGCCAAGTATGCTACTGAGGCCGAGGCTGTTATCAACATCGTGACTTCGGCTCACATCAAGAGCAACCAATTTGTGAGTTTTGGCGTGAACGGCTCCAACCAGCCTTTTGTCTCACCATGGGTGAGTTACATGTGGAAGAAGGAGAAACTGAGCATCAATTTGTTTGCTTCAGGGCGATATAGTGACAGGCTCAACACCACCGACAGTTGGGAGCTGAAACGCGAAGACGCTGCAACCGAGGGAATGTATGACTCAGTGTGGTACAAGACTACGACCCAAAAAGAGGACAACCGTAGCATCAGCGGCAATGTTTTCATGAACATCGACTATGAAATTGACTCTACGAGTGACATCTCCTTCGATGGCGGGGGCTTCTATAATAACAACCGCAGTCTCGGCAGCCGTCGCGAAGAACAAACTTTCTATTTGCAGCCTTTGGATAGCATTTTGGCCTACAGCATGGGCGATACCACCCTTTCGCAATCCGGCTTCGGCCATTTTGGAGCGGACTACACCAAGAAGTTTGACGACAAGGGACACAATCTCCGAATCGGTTTGAATGGCAGATTCAACAAGAATGCTTCCGACTATTACAACAACCGTTTCTATGATGTTTACACCGACTTTGATGAAAACCGATATCTATTGAGTAAGCAAACGGGTTATGGCTTCAATCTCGATGTGCGCTACAATAGACCTTATAGTGAAAACGGCGAGCTTAGTTATGGCTTGCGCGTCGACAATCAGCTCAGTAACAGTGACTATAATCGTTACTATTCCAATGATGGCGGCATTACTTATGACAGCATCGATATACTTCGTACTTATAAGTTTAAAGGCGTTGAAACGGGTCTCAACGGTGATGTCAACTGGACACACCGTTGGGGCGGTTTTACCTTGAGCACAGGCTTGGGCATTGGCGGTGACCGTATAGGTTACAACTACATGAGCGATATGCCGTTTGCTGACGACAGCACTTTGTATTTCCTCAATGTGCGTCCTTCCATCCACTTGACTTACCGCACGGAAAGCATGCACAATTGGAAACTTAACTATTCGATGCGGATGTCGCATCCGGGTGAAGACCAAATCAGTACCTTCCGCAGGTATGGCGATGACAGCTATTCGACGGGTAATCCCCTTGGACTCAAAAACGCTTATACCCATAATGTGGAAGCAGGATGGCAGAAGTTTTTCGAGCGTTTTGGCAACATTGGCCTCGAAGCTTACGGCCGTTGGAGTACCAACGAAATCAGCAGGCTTACCGATGCCGAGTATGATGATTATCTGGATCGTATCGTCAGCTATTCGATGCCTTATAATATGGGTACCTCGTGGCGTTACGGTACTTCACTTAATATGACTTATCGCCCCACGGGATTCTTCAATGTGCGTCTGTATGCCAATGTTTACGACTATGGCTATCGCATGGAGTATGACCGTAACGGTGTTCATCAGATTGACGAGCGCGACAAATGGTCGTGGAGTGTGCGCGTCAACGCTTGGGCGAAACTCTTCAATCAGCTGCAAGTCACGGCTTCGGCCAACTACAACTCACCGACTATCAGCCTGATGAGCGAACGCAAGGCGCGCTATTTCCTCAACATGGGCCTCCGCAGCGACTTCTTCAACCGCCGCCTGTCGGTATTTGTCAACGTGCAGGACATCTTCAACTGGGGTGCCAAGATTGGTTCGGGTTCAAGCAATACCAACCCCTATTATCTCAGCGACAGCACCCGCAAGATGTTGAACAGCCGCTATATCTCGGCAGGCTTTACACTGCGTTTCGGTAAGCTGGAACTCGAACAAAGGGCGAAGGAAGGCGACAGCGAGACTGGCGACAGCTTGGAGTGATAGTTTGACTATGGTTTATGGCCTATGACAATGGCCGCCCCCACATTATGTGAGAGCGGCCATTATTTTCATGACATTGGCCTTAGCATAGTCATGAGCCGTAGTCGGATTAATACCCGAAGATCTCTTCAGTGCTCAAGCGGCGGATGGGGCCGATCTCCTTGAGGGCCTCCATGTCGAGTTCCTTCTCATCGCCGAGGATGACATAACGGTAAGGCTTGTTGGCCATTTGTTCTTGCTCGAAGCTCACGATGTCTTGCAAGGTGATGTTCGGCAAGGCATTGTAGATGCGCTCGTTGATGTCATAGTCGATGCCGCGCATTTGGGCACTCAGCCAAGCGTTGATGAGACCGAACTTGGTGGTGCGTTGGCTGGCCAAACGCTTGGTGAGAGCGTCTTTGGCAATGCCAAAGGCTTGTTCGCTCTCAGGCATTTCATTGAGGATCTCGAGGAAGTGTGTCACGCAGTCAACCATCTTGTCGTTTTGCGTGATGATGTGGGTGAAGAAATACTCCTTCTGGTCTTTGTAGCTGGGCTCCATATATGCGGCAAAAGCGTTGTAAGCCAGTCCGCGTGCCTCACGCATTTCCTGGAACACGATGGTGTTCATGCCACCTCCATAGTATTCATTGAACAGCGCCTTCACAGCAGCCTCGTCAGGGTTCCAGTCGCGTTGCTCGTTGTGGACCATACGCATGTAGATGTTCTTGGCATCGTAAGGGGCAATGAGGATTTCGTTCTCAGGTGTAGGCTGCATCTCATAGTGCTTGCCTTCGGGGACGTCTTGCAACTCGGCCACGGTCTTGTGGTTCTCGGTGATGACATGGGCTACCTCCTCAGCAGTCATCGGACCGTAATACAGCACGGTGTGTTTGTAGTTCTTGAGGTTCTTCAAGAGGTCGAGAAGCTCTTGCGGGTCGATTTGTCGAAGTTGATCGATGGAAAGCTGGTTGCGGCTCGGGTTGTATTGGCCATAGATACCGTAATCCACCAAGGCGCTAAAGTTGCTGCGCTGGTTCAATTTGGCATCCATGCGAGCCTTCTCCAATTGTTGGATACACATCTCGGCCACCATCGGGTCAGCTTGGGCGTTTTGCATCACGTTTTCAAGCAGTGCCAAAGCTTCAGGCATGTTCTCGCCAAGACCATGCAAGGTGACGGTAATGTTGCGTGCGCCTACGCTGATGTAATACTCGCAAGCCAGTTTATAGAACTGTTGCTTGATTTGCTCATTGGTGAGTTGGTCGGTGCCGAGGTATTCGAGATACTGAGTCGCCATGTTATAGCGCAGGTCTGACTCTTGACCAAAATCATAGCGGAACGACAAGGTGAAACGTCCGTTTTCCTTATTTTGAACATAAATGTAAGGCAGGCCAGCTTCGGTGTTGCCGAAAGTGAGGTCCTTCTTGAAGTCGACGAAACGGGGTTGGATAGGTGTCACTTCCGCATTCTGCACTTCCGTCACGAAGTCGCTCACGAGGTCGCGGTTGGTCGGGATGGGGGTGATGGCAGGCTTGTCAATCTTCTTCTGGTTTTCATCTACGCCTTGGCGCTTGTAAACCACCACATAGTTGTCATTGAAATGACGGTTGGCAAAAGCCACGATTTGATCCTTGGTGATGTTGGAGATACGATCGAGGCGGCCAACGCTCTGTTCCCAAGGCACCTCATTAATATAGGTGTCGACAAACATGTTGGCGCGAGCCATATTGTTCTCCATAGAGTTGTAATAATCGAGCTTTGCGTTATTGATGACTGAAGGCAGGAGGTCGTCTGAGAACTCTCCTTTCTTCAGCTTCTCAATCTCTGCAAGCATTAAGGCTTGGGCTTCTTCGAGGGTCTGGCCCGGACGGGGTGAACCGCCCATGAGGAAGCTGCAGTAGTCGCGCAGGGTTTGAGATCCCGCATAAGCATAAAGCATCTGCATCTGTTGGTTGATGTCCAAATCGATGAGACCCGCAGTGCCGTTGCTTAACATTGAGCCGATAACTTCAAGCGTGTCTGCTTGCAGCGAGTTGCCACGGTCGAAACGCCAGCCAAGCATGATGGATTCTGCTTCCAAACCATAGACAGTGGTGTCGTGAGGAGCAGTGATGGGTGCTAAAGCGGGGAACTCGGGTTGCTTCACATCCGCGCCAGGTTGCCAGCTGCCAAAATACTTGTCGATGATAGCGATGACCTCGTCAGGATTGAAATCGCCAGCCATGCAGATGGTCACATTGTTGGGACGATACCACTTGTTGAAGTAGTTCTTGATATTGGTGATTGAAGGATTCTTCAGGTGCTCCTGAGTGCCAATGGTGGTCTGCGTGCCGTAAGGGTGCGTCGGGAAGAGCAGGGCGCTCAAGGCTTCCCACACTTTGCGGTTGTCTTGGGCGATGCCAATGTTGTACTCCTCGTAAACAGCTTCCAACTCAGTATGGAATCCACGGATGACCATGTTTTGGAAACGGTCGGCTTGGATTTTGGCCCAGTTTTCCACTTCGTTGGAGGGGATGTCTTCAGTGTAGCAGGTCACATCGTTCGAGGTGTAGGCATTGGTGCCTTCCGCTCCGATAGCTGACATGAGCTTGTCGTATTCATTGGGGATGAAGTACTGAGCGGCGACTTGGCTCACCGAGTCGATTTCATGATAGGCGATGCGGCGTTCTTCGGGGTCGGTGAGGGTGCGGTACTTCTCGTAGCGGGCCTCGATCTCGTCAAGTAGAGGCTTTTCGGCTGCTGCATCGGTGGTGCCGAAATTTGTTGTTCCCTTAAACATCAAGTGCTCCAGATAGTGGGCAAGACCGGTGGTCTCGGCAGGGTCGTTTTTGGAACCCGTGCGTACCGCGATGTAGGTCTGGATACGGGGTTCTTCCTTGTTGACGCTCAGATAGACCTTCAGACCATTGTCGAGCGTGTAGATGCGGGCTTCGCTGAGGTCGCCCTTTACAGTTTCATACTTGTACTTGACCTCTTCTTTGGGTGTGCATGAGACAAGCAACATGAGTGCCGTTGCACCAAACAACAACACTCCTTTGGAAAAGAATTTGTTTAATTTTCTCATCTTAAATGTATTAAATTGATATTGTTTTAGTTGTCTTGAAAGTCCTTTGGAAAATGCTTCCACATGTCGTAGGAGTGTCCCATCTGATTGACGAAGTACTGCCACATCTTTTCTGGCGGAGTATTGAGGTATTGCTCAGCTGTAATGTCGCCGATGAGCCAAGTGTTGCGCACCAATTCAGTGACCAACTGACCTGAATCCCATCCTGAATAACCCAAATAGAAACGCACATTGTCCTCATTAGCGATGCCCGTGTGGATCAAGGTGGCCAAGGTTTCGTGGTCGCCGCCCCAATACAGTCCGTCGACAATGGGGTAGGACTCTGGAATCATCTCGCCTAAGGTGTGGATGAAGAAAAGCTGGTCATCGGCCACGGGACCGCCCAGATACACAGGAGCCTCAAAGTCTGGGAACTCGTCAACGATATGATTGACCAGTACCTCCAGCTTCTTGTTGATGATGATGCCAAAACTACCTTCCGATTCCACATGGTCGATGAGCAGAATCACTGCTCTACCGAAGTGGAAATCGTTCATTAAAGGCTCGGAAATCAGGATTTTACCTTGTTTCGGCTCCAACGAATTGCTCCTTATGACAAACTTTTCTCCTAAATCCATCGTGCAAAAATATGGTTTTTAGGTGATATTCACGTGATAATTCGTAATTTTGTGGCATAAAATCGAGCTTATCTTGAAACGAACCGACAATCAATCCAAATTCGACGCCCTGCGAAGGGAGTTTTCGACTTTCACTTTCGAACGACAGACGGTGAAGCGTGAGAACGGTGCCTTGTCCTTGGCTTTCGACTTCAACTTGGACGACCGATACCATTTCCGCCCGACCTTGGAAATCCCCGCAAAACCATTTTTCGATTGGGACAGCATCCCCGAAGCGCAATTGCAGACTTTGGCTTTCCAAGTCGGCATGACCGAGTTGGTGAGTTATTGGAAAATCGCTTGCCCGAAAAGGGTGGTGGTGAAGCCTTTTGCTTTGACCGAGTCGCAGAAAGTGTTTTGGAAGAAGCTGTATTACAACGGATTGGGTGAGTTTTTGTATTTGAATAGTATCACGGTTTCGGAGGCGGATTTGATGGAAATTGTGACGCTGCCCATAGATTCCATGCCCTCGCACGGCCTCCGTTGGAATGACATGGGCAGCTGCGTGCAATTTGAAGAACGCACTTTAGTTCCCGTTGGTGGCGGCAAAGATTCTGTGGTCACCTTGGAATGTCTGCGCAACGAAATGCCAGTCATTCCGCTGATTGTGAATCCTCGTGGCGCGACCTTGAACTGTGTGAAGACGGCGGGTTACAATGAAAACGAGTTCATCATCATCAACCGCACCCTCGACCCGACCATGCTGCAACTCAATGCAGAAGGCTATCTGAACGGACATACGCCTTTTTCAGCTTTGCTGGCTTTTATCAGCATTTTGGTGGCGTTTGGCAGTCGTTCAAAGTACATTGCTTTGTCGAATGAGAACAGCGCAAACGAAAGCACTGTTCCTGGGACGAACATCAACCATCAGTACAGCAAATCCATTGAGTTTGAGAGCGATTTCCGTCAGTATGTGGCTGAGAATATCAATGATGAAGTACAGTATTTCAGCTTCTTGCGTCCATTGAGTGAGTTGCAGATTGCCAAGTTGTTCTCACAATGTGAGGCCTATCATTCCGTGTTCCGCAGTTGCAATGCGGGAAGTAAGACCGACTCGTGGTGCGGCAAATGTCCCAAGTGTCTGTTCACATGGATTATCCTCTCGCCCTTCCTTTCAAGGGAGAAGTTGACGGCCATTTTCGGCAAGGATCTGATGGCCGACGAGAGCCTGCGACCCATTCTGGAAGAGTTGAACGGCACCGCCGCCGTGAAACCTTTCGAGTGTGTGGGTACTGTGGAGGAAGTGAGGGCATGTTTGGTTGCTACCGCAAAGGTCCCTGAGCCTGTCGAAGGGCCGACCATAGTAGAGATTCTTTCCCGATTCAACACCCACCATTTCTTGCCCACAAAGTTTGAAAGAATACTAAAATCCCGCCTCTATGTTTGATATAATCCTAAACCGATTATGCGGCAAGCGCATCCTCATTCTTGGTTTTGGACGCGAGGGAAAGTCGACCTTGCGCTTTCTGAACAAATACCTTCCGGATGCAGTCGTTGCAGTGGCCGACATGAACCAAATGGAGGCTGTGCAATATTTTGGCACAGGCTATCTTGAGGCTATGTATGACTACGACATTGTCATCAAGACACCAGGCATCTCACTCAAGGATTTCGACACGAAAGGGGTGGAGATTACCTCCCAGACAGATCTGTTTCTCAGTCAGTTCCATGACCAAACTATCGGCATTACAGGCACAAAAGGTAAAAGCACAACAACAAGCCTCATCTATCATATGCTGAGATCATCGGGTCGCGATGCCATCCTCACCGGCAACATTGGCATACCTTGTTTCGATGTGATGGAAGACATCAAGCCAGATTCCATCGTAGTGTATGAACTTTCGGCGCATCAGTTGGAATATGTGCACAACAGCCCTCGTGTGGGCGTGCTGCTCAACATTTTTGAGGAACACCTCGACCATTTCGGGACAATGCAACGCTATGCAGGTGCCAAACTCAACATCATGCGCTATATGGGTGAGGATGATACGGCCGTCATCCATGAGACTTTGATGGAGGAGGCGTGGAGGCTTTTTGTCAACAACATCGTGTTCTCCTTGTTTGACATCGATGATTTGGTCGACCGCACGACCTTGCCGCTGCTTGGTGAGCATAACCTATTGAATGTCAAAGCGGCTCTGTTGGCGTGTTATGCCTATGGCGTGGATATCCGTGAGCTTGTGCCTTATCTCTATACTTTCAAGCCCTTGGAACATCGTTTGGAGCCAGTCGGCACCTTCGGTGGCGTGACCTTCGTCAACGACAGCATCTCCACCATTCCTCAGGCTGCCATCTCAGCTTGCCAGGCCTTAGGGCGCGTCGATTTCCTGCTTCTTGGTGGCTTCGATCGCGGTATCGACTACCAGCCCTTGGTGGACTATTTGAAAGAACATCCTGTGCCACACCTTTTGTTTACTGGAAAAGCAGGGGAGAGGATGATGACCTTGTTAGACGGCATTTCGACAGGCTCAACGGCCTGCAACACCGAGGTCCCTGAGCATGTCGAAGGGCCGACCAATCTGGATTGCTTCGTTCCTCGCAATGATGCAAAGCGGCTGTCAGAAGTTAAGGTCCCTGAGCCTGTCGAAGGGCCGACCTTATATTATTATGCCTCCATGGAAGAAGCCTTCGCCTACCTCGCTACTCACGCCAAGCCTGGCGATGTCTGCCTGCTTTCGCCCGGTGCCTCAAGCTATGACCAATACAAGAACTTTGAGGAGCGTGGGCGTAAATTCAAGTCCTTAGCAGAAGGTTTCAAAATTGCATAAAAAAAGCCGAGCGAACTCGGCTTTTCGATTAGTTCTTTTTAATAGTTGGTTTCTTCCCCGCTCCCGTTGATCCATTGTCATTGTTGCCGCTGTTGTTGCTGTTTTTCTTAGGCTTGGTGACACTGGGCTTGGTGGAAGACCCCTTGGGATTCGAGGAATTGTTGTTGCTCTTTGTACTCATCTTGTAACCCGCTGATTCGCACATGTCTTTGATGTGGGCGGCACGCTTGGAGGTGTTGGGGTGGGTGGAAAGCAATTCTGCCAATTTACCCTGTTGTCCGCTTTCTCCGCTGAGTTGGGTCAGCACATTCAGAGCGTGATACATGGCGTAAGGATCCACGCCGTTTTGGACGCAGAACTGGAAGGCAGTTTCATCGGCTTGGGTCTCTTGGCGGCGCGAGTAGGCGTTTTGGGCCAGCTGTTGACCGATGTCACCGAGGAAACCCGTCGATAGGGCACCAGCCGTTGTATTGACGGCAGCGATACCATAACGGGCGGCTACCACGAGATAGGCGGCACGATAAGCGTCGCGCACATCCTTATTAATAAGATGCCCCAATTCATGTCCGATGACGGCAAACACCTCATCATCATTCATAACATCCATCAAGCCAGTATAGACACGCACACTACCGTCGCCACTGGCGAAGGCGTTGACCGTGTTGGATTGATACACTTTGTAGTTCAAGTCCAAATTGCTGATGTTGTGGAACCTGGACATGATGCGGCTTAGGCGTTGCGTGTAGCTGTTGTCGGCAGGCAAGATGGTGTTTTGCCCATCGGATTCCACCATGTATTGGCTGCACAGTTGCTTGACTTGTGCGTCACTGATGGTCAAGGCTTGCACGGCGGCAGTCCCCGCGTTGATGGCGGAGTTTTGGTCTACGATTTTCAAGGTTGAGCAACTGGTCATCATCATGACAGCCAAAGCTCCAAGTAATGCTAATTTCTTCATATTGAATAAGTTTTTGATCATATTCCGTTTTGTCACCGCAAAAATAATGCATAAAAAGGAAAAATTTTCAAAAAAAGTTCAATTTTTTCTTGCATGTTCCAAAATTAATGTATTTTTGCCACATCAAAATAATATCAAAATAATATCACCTATGGAAACAAAAGAATTTGAATTTAAAGGATTTGCGATGAACGGTTTCATCGCATTGTTCATCGAACTCGCTATCATCGCCTTGAGCATTTGGGGTATTGTCGCATTTGCATTGGGCGCTTTTTCAACGCCGTTCCTTTCCATCATCGGTTTATTGCTGGCTTGCATCTGGCCCATCGGCTTCCGTAAGTTGGAGCCTAACGAGGCTATGGTGATGCTGTTCTTCGGCAAGTACAAAGGCACTTTCACCAAGACGGGCTTCCACTGGGTCAATCCCTTCATGACCTCCAAAAAAGTTTCGTTGCGTGCCCGTAACCTCAACCCAGACAATATCAAGGTGAACGACAAGACGGGTAACCCGATTATGATTGGCCAAATCTTGGTGTGGAAACTGAAAGACACCTACAAGGCCATGTTCGAGATTGATTCGCAGACCATGGCAGGCGGTGCGGCAGGTAGCACAGCTACGGTGTCGGTCTCCAACCGCATGAAAGCCTTTGAGAGCTTCATCAAGGTGCAGAGTGATGCCGCCTTGCGTGAGGTGGCGGGCATGTACGCCTACGATGAAAACGAAGCCGAAAAGGACGAACTGACCCTTCGTGCCGGCGGCAAGGAAATCAACGATGTGTTGCTGGCAAAACTGAACGAGCGTTTGGCCATGTCGGGTCTGGAAGTGCTTGAAGCACGCATCAACTATTTGGCTTATTCGCCTGAGATTGCTGCTGTGATGCTGCGTCGTCAGCAGGCTGCCGCCATTATCTCGGCCCGTGAGAAGATTGTGGAAGGTGCCGTGTCGATGGTCAAGATGGCTTTGGACAAACTGAAGGACGAAGGTGTCGTCGAACTCGACGAGGAACGCAAGGCCTCCATGGTGAGCAACCTCATGGTGGTGCTCTGCGCCGACGAGTCGGCACAACCGGTGGTGAATACGGGAAGTCTATACTAAACCGAAGGTCAAGAACCCACCCCAAACCCTCATGGCGGACAAGGATCCGCCATCTCCTAAGCAGAGGGTTGTCACAATGCATAGGAGATTGCGGGGCAAGCCCGCAGTGAGGGTTTGGGTAAAGAAAGCAATAAAACACTATGAATGTCATCGATATTACCAATTTAGGAATAGGCTTGCTTCTTATTGTGTCAGGCTTGCTGTGCTACCGTAATCCGAATCTGATTAATCCATACGGGGGCATGTCGCCTGAACGGAAAGCCTTGGTCGACATCGAAAGCCTAAAAAAAGTGGTGGCCATCACTTTTGGCGTAACGGGTTTCCTGTTGATTGTCACAGCTACGCTCTCCATGACCAAAGTCATTGGCGAGATGACAAGCTTGTATGTGATGATAGCACTGGTGACGGCCATGATGGTACCCCTGTTTATCGCCATGTGGAAATACAACGGCTTTGGTCGTGATAAAGAAAAATGTCTTTCCAAAGATGTCAAACAGAGGGAGAAAAAGAAAAACAAGATAACCATCTGGTCTGTGGTTGTCATCACTTTATTATCCTTGGCTTTGATTCCGATTCTTTTCTTTTGGGGCAACAAAGGGCCCAAGTATGAGATTTCAAGCGAATGCATCAAGGTGAAGGGTGGGGGATACCATGCGACGATTCCTGTTGCCGACATCACCTCTGACAGCGTCTGTGAACAATGGCCTGGTATTGCCATGCGCACCAACGGTATATCGACCAATAAGGCGAACTTGGGTCATTTCCGCTTGAAAAACGGCGAGAATTGCATGATGTTCATTCATAAAGACGGCGGTCCCTTGCTCGAACTGCGAACGGCTGACGGTGGATTGTATTATCTCAACTGCGCTACGGAAGAGAAAACGCTGGAGATGATTGAACAAGTGAAAAAAGTAATCAAACTATGAAAAAAGCGATAAGATACTCCATAACCGTTTGCCTCTTTAGCTGGACCATGTTTGCTGTGGCCCACTGGGGTTTCGGCATAGGAGCAGACACCCCTACGGGACTCATGGTCTTCTCCGCAGTGTATATGTTTTTCCCGCTCATCACGGCCCTTGTGTTGCAGGCCATCGACAAGGAGAAGTTCAACCACACGGGCTTGGTCAATTTCAGGGTGTCGTGGGTGTGGGTGGTGGCTTGGCTGCTACCCGTGGTGATGGTGTTCCTCTGTATACCAATTAATGGCTTGTTTCCAGGCGTGGAACTGCAATACAACTCCGAGCAACTCATCAACCAGTATCATGTTCCCGAGGAGCAACAGGAGATGGTGCGTGAGCAGTTGGGTAACATGCCCAGCTATTTGATGTTGATTTCCGTTGTTTTCAGTGGGTTGCTGGCAGGCATCACCGTCAACGCCATCGCCGCCTTCGGCGAGGAATATGGCTGGCGCAATTACCTTGTTGGCGCCTTGCGCGAGCTGAAGTTCTGGAAGGCCGCCTTGTTCATCGGTATCGTCTGGGGCATCTGGCATTTCCCGCTCATTTTGATGGGCCACAATTACCCGAACGAGCCGTATTGGGGCGTGCTGCTCATGGTGATGATGTGCATCCTGCTGGGTATCGTAGAATTGTATTTCGTGCTGAAATCCAAGTCCATGATTGTGGCAGCCATCCTGCACGGCACTATCAATGCGGTTTCAGGTACGACCATTTATTTCACCTTGGGTGGCAACGACTTCCTGAACGGCATGGCAGGCCTGTCGGGCTTCATCGTCATGGTGGTGACCATTTTGTGCATTTGGATTTATGATAAGTACATTTCCAAGGATGACATTCTCTCGATGACCTTGGGTGAAGCAATAGGAAGGTAAGTATATGAACGAGTTTAGTTTAAAATTAAGACGCGAGACTGCGAGACTGCGGGACTACGAGACGGGCCAACACATTTGGTCCCGAAGTCTCGTGTCTCGAAGTCCCATGTCAAAGAAAGGGAGGAATTGATGATGGCAAAGGAGAAAGAAAATAGTGCGAATACTAAGACCTTCCTGCTCCGCGTCGATGCCGAGACGATGGAAGCGGTGGAGAAATGGGCTGCCGACGAGTTCCGCTCTGTCAACGGGCAGCTGCAGTGGATTATCGCTGAGGCATTGAAGAAGAGTGGAAGGAAAAAGAAGTAAATGATGTTTTTTTTGGAAACAAATGCTCTGCATTCAACGTAGTTAAATCATACATAAATCTATCGTAAATAGGTTTCTCCTTGCGGAGAACTTGAGGATTAACCTTGTAAAATAATGCATTATGGACAAAGAAACTTGGATCATCATACTCGTGGTATTCCTTTACCTTCTGCAAGCTGTAGTGGGTGGCTTGATTGCCCGCAACCGTTGTAAATCTTTTTGGATTTGGTTCGGCGTGTGTTTCATAATGTTTTTTCCGATAGGTTTCATCGCCATGCTGCTTTACACGCGCGACGACAATTCTATGACCCCGTAATCATTAATTAGTAGTTGGCGATTCGTTTAATCAGCTGCGAAGCAGCAAAATTCATTCGTATAATTTGTGTAGTTATAATTAATCCGTAAAATCCGTGTAATCCGTAGTTTATGAAAAACAAAATCTTATTCTTCTTGTTATTTGCCGTCCTGCAATCCCAAGCCCAAATCGAGGGCTATTGGAAAGGTGAGATTGACCTAGGTGTACAAAAGTTGGAGACGGCTTTCGACATCAAAGCCATTGAAAGCGGCTATTCTGCCACTTTTGATGTGCCTGCACAAGGTGCGTATGATATTCCAGTGGACGAAACAACCTTCCAAGACGGACATTTGGAATTGAAAATGAACGCCTTGGGTGCCACTTATTTAGGTGTGCTGAAAGACTCGACCATAGAAGGGGAGTTCACTCAACACGGCATGACCTTTACGCTCAACCTTGCCAAGGCAGAGAAAAAAGAACAGAAAAAGGCACGCCTACAAGATCCACTGCCTCCATTCGATTATCATATCGAGGAAGTGACCTTTGTCAATGAAAAAGAAGGCAACAAGTTAGTTGGCACTTTGACTATCCCCAAAGGCGAGGGCCCGTTTCCAGCCATGGTGCTCGTCTCGGGTAGTGGTCAGCAGGATCGCGATGAGGAGTTGATGAACCATCGTCCTTTCTGGGTCATCGCGGATTATTGCGCTCTCCATGGCATTGCTGTGTTGCGTTACGACGACCGTGGTGTTGGTGGCTCTGAAGGTGAAGTGAAGAATGCCACCTCCATGGACTTCTCCTACGATGCCGAGGCTGCCTTCGACTATCTCCGTAACCGCAAGGAAATCGATGCTTCGAAGGTCGGTATCTTGGGCCACAGCGAAGGCGGCGTCATCAACTTTATGGTGTCGGCGCGTCGGCCTGAGGTGGCGTTTTTGGTCTCTTTAGCAGGTCCGTCTGTTAATGGCATTGAAGTTCTCAAAGAGCAACAAAAGGCCATACTTAGGGCTTCGGGTATGACGGATGAAGCTGTTCAATTCAACAGTAATACTAACGCTCAGATGTTCGACATCATCGAAGCCTCAAGCAGTAGGGAAGAGGCCGACAGCCTGTTGCGCCAATTGTTGAAAGGCTGGGGTTACAACGAAGAATTGACTGAGCAGACCGTATCACAAATGGCGTCGCCGTGGATGTATTATTTCCTGAAATACGACCCCACCGAAGCCATTGTGAAGACCAACTGTCCTGCTTTGCTGCTTAATGGTTCTAAGGATTTACAAGTGATAGCCTCACAGAATCTGTCTGGTTATGAGAAAATTATTGCCGAACATGGCAAGACCAACCTCACGCTGCATGAGTTGCCCAACTTGAACCATCTTTTCCAACATTGCGAGACGGGTTCGCCCAACGAATATTTTGAGATTGACGAGACCATCTCACCCGAGGTGTTGGAGATGATTGTGGCGTTTGTGAAAAATTAAGTGACGCTGTTTTGCTTTTTTTCCTATTTTTGCCGCAAAATCCATTCATTTCTGAATGACTGAGAAACAACGGCATAGAATGAACCGTTTGTCGGACCGTCAATTGGTGGACCTGCTTCTCGCCAACGACGAGGATGCGGTGGAGTATGTCTTTTTCCACCGTTGTGACGGTATGTTGGAACATATTGTAAACAGCTTCAATCCGTCACAAGGCAAGAAAGAGGAGCTCATCACTGAGTTTTATCTTTACCTTAGGGACAACGATTGGAAAAGACTCAGGCAGTTTGGTTTTCGCTCGGCGCTCGATACCTGGTTGGCCATTGTTGCCGCTCGCTATTTCAGTGCAAAAAAAGCATCAACACAGACTAAAAACAAGATGTTGGACCCTCTATTAATGTATGAGGCCGAAAATAAAGCTGACGACTATGACATCTTTCACGAAATGTCGAGGGTCGAGCTTTATGAAGCTATCGACCGCCTCAAGAAACCGAGGGAGCGTCTTGCCCTCCTCGGTGAGCTCACAGGCAAGAATGTAGAGGTGATTGCGGAGGAACTTGGATGCACCGTCACAGCGGTCTACAACCTGACCAAGAAAGCCCGAAAAGCAGTGAAAAAGATGATGAAAGGGAAAGACCAATGAAAAATGACAAGATGGAAGTCACGGACGAGCTGTTGGCCTGCTATCTCGAAGGCAAGTTGACGGCGACTGAGAAGGCAGCTGTGGAACGGTACCTGTCTGAACATGAGGATGCCATGAATGCTGTCATGTTGACACGATACGAGTTGGGATTCAAGCGTCTCAAACGACGTTTCTTCGTCTACGCCATAGCTGCATTGGTGATGGTGGGATGCCTCGCCTTGCTATTGTGGCGACTGTTCACACCATTGCAGATGAAGGTCAACATCACGGAAGACTCATCCTGTTCCATACCTGTCCTTCCTTTCGAAGGCGGCACACTCCAATGCGAATATGCTGGCAACGCCTTGCAAACGATACCTGTTACCTCAGAAAACCGGACGGTGTTCCTGAACGACATCCCTTATCATTTGAAAGGCAGCCGCGTGCATCTCGTCTTTGAATCGGAGGGCTACCAGACCATCGATACAGTGGTGAAAGCGCAACGCGCCGTGGAGTTGTGCATAAGGCGCAACAATGAGCTCGGCGTGGTTTTTGGCAGGGTGTGTGATTTCGAGAACGGCCAGCCCATCGAAGGTGCCACGGTGAGTCTGCTCGAATTTAGCACTGTCACCGATGCGTTGGGCCAATTCAGGATAGAGATTCCTTACGAGAAGCAGGACGAAACCCAACGTGTGCTGGTCGCCAAGGAGGGCTATCAGACTTGGGACGAGCTTTACAGGCCTTCGGCAACGGAGCCCTGGTTGATTACTTTGGAGAAAGGAGTCGAGCCATGAGAAACCTGATGCTGTTTACAATGTTGTTGCTGGTAGGTCCACTCTTCGGCCAAACGGTGCAATATGGTAAGATTGTGGGAGAAGATGACCATCCACTCGTAGGCGTTACGCTCGCCATCCCTTCGGAACATGACTGTCAGCCTACGATGAGTGATGCCAAGGGATGTTTCCGTTTGCGTTTTGCAAAACACCGTGTCGGGGATGTGGTCCATGGTTTGGAAGTGAAAAAGCAGGGCTATGAGGTGGTGAATCTGCACGTGACGCGTCAATGGACGCTGACTACAGCGGACACACTTAGCGTCATCATGGTTCCCAAAAACAAGGTCAAAGAGGCGCGAACGCGTTATTATGAGCTGAGCGGCATGTCGCCTGATGAGATGCTTTTCATGCTGGAGGGAACAAGCCTCTACGAAGTGGAGTCGCCGCTCTACAGCTTCCATATCAGCCAATTTAGCAAGGGCATTGTCCCCTCCGAAGTGGATACCGATATTCCCGTCACTGACGTGGTGAACGACCGAACTTTTGTTGTCATCATCGCCAATGAGGATTATCAACTCGAACAGAATGTTCCTTTTGCCATTCACGATGGCGAGATCTTTAAGGAGTATTGCACACAATTGTTGGGTATCCCTGAGAAGAACATCCATATCGTGACGGATGGCACGTTGAACAACATACGGTATGAGGTGGACTGGTTGGAAGCCACTTTGCAGGCCTTCCACGGCGAGGCGAAAGGCGTCTTCTATTATTCAGGTCATGGCATCCCCGATGAGACAAGCCGCAACGCCTATCTACTGCCTGTCGACGGCTATGGCTCCAACATGGAGTCGAGCTATGGATTGGATGACCTTTATGCCCAATTGGGTTCGGCTGATGCCGAGTTGATGATGTTTTTCGTCGATGCCTGCTTCAGCGGAGCCACCCGTGAGGGCGACATGATGGCCGAAAGCCGTGGCGTGGCCGTCAACTCCAAGGCCGGTGAACTGCAAGGTAATGCCATAGCATTTTCGGCTGCGCGAGGCAACGAAACCGCCTTCGCCTATCAGGAGAAGTCGCATGGCTTGTTCACCTATTATCTTTTGAAGAAACTAAAGGAGACGGGTGGCGACATCACCGCAGGCGAGTTGGCCGACTATCTCAACGAAAACGTTGCCCGAATGGCGGCCTTGCAAGGTTTGAAGCCACAACGTCCTTCGGCAATCGGCACCATGGAAGAATGGAGAACCATAAAACTCAAATAAGCTATGTTGATGAGAAAGTTAGCAGCGATAATGTTTTTGCTTGGCAGCTTGATGTGGCAACCTATGTTGGCGCAAGAGGTGGCCAATATTGTGAAGGCTTATCCGAGAGGAAAAAACATTGTGGTGGAGTATGACTTGGGTGCCGATGCCGACTTCGTGCGTTTGTATGTCTCTTTGGATGGTGGAGCCACCTATCGTGGCCCGTTGCAGCAGGTGAGCGGCGATGTCGCCGATGTGGAGGCGGGCTTTGGCCACAGTATCCTTTGGGATGTGCTGAAGGAGCTTGGCCTTGAGTCGTTCGATAATGAGACGGTGCGCTTCAAATTAGGCTTGAAGTTGAAAGAACGTTGGCCGCGCGAGACTTTTGTCACCCTCAATGCTGCCTACAGCTTCGCTCCGCAAGGTTCGTTGGGTTTCAGCGTGGGACAGGTGAAGCATTTTGGCTGGTTTGTGAGTGCGATGACCAATGGCAATTTTGGCGGGTTCCGTTTCGACGGCGAATGCGACAAGCAAGGACTCCTCTCCGACGGCCACTTGATGACATACACGGGTGAGGTTTCCAAGATGCGGTTTTCCGTCATGGCAGGCGGATTGATGCGTGTGAAAGGCCCTTTGCTGCTCCGTGCAGGAGTGGGCTATGGCAACCGGACCATGCGCTGGAAGACTACGGATAACGAATGGTATCGCAACAAGGCGTTCAGCTGGCAAGGGCTCGACCTCTCGGCGGGTGCCCAAGTGCATTGGCATGGTCTCGTCGTGTCGTTGGAAGCCGTCACCACACAATTCCAATATGTAGAAACTAAAATAGGTATAGGTTATGCGTTCTAAAATCTTATTTGTTATGTGGCTTTGTGCCATCGCTTTGCTGTCGTCATGCGAAAAAGACGTTCAGCCAGAATCCCAAACCATCCAGATTCTGAAGGAGAAGGAGAAAATTGAAATCGGTGTCGACAGTGTGACCATCCGGGGCGAATATGTCTATCAAGGGGTTATCAACGACTTGAAGCTACGGGTAAGCAAGGAAGAACATCTGCACGGAGCGGATGATTTTCCGGCTGCACTCAGTGGCAAGTCCTACACGGTCAACATCACCGGACTTGAGGCGGGCACCTTGTATTATTATTGCTACATTGCCGACTTCGGCTCCGTAACCGATTGGCACAGCGAGGTGTATTCGTTTACGACCGCTTCGGAACTTCCCATGGTGGAAACCTTGGAAGTATTAATGATTGACAGCCTTAAGGCACGGGTGAAGTGCAAGGTGAGTTATGAAGGAGGTGCGGAGGTGACTGAGCGTGGCGTGTGCTGGAACGAATATGGCGACCCGACCACCGACGACGACCGCCTGACCCATGCCGAAGGCGGAATGGGTGAATACACCTGCCAGCTGACGGGATTGCAGCCTTTCACGAAGTATTATGTCCGCGCCTACGCCAAAAATGCCTGTGGCACTAACTACGGTGCTGTGATGGAGTTGGTCACTGGATTGGAGGTGAATCTGCCCACGGTGGTTACCATGGAAATAACTGGCGTTTCGGTCACAACGGCTTCCTGCCTATGTACTGTTGTCGATGACGGCGGCTCCGAAGTGTTTGAGCGTGGTGCTTGCTGGAGTGTTGACCCTAACCCTAACATTGCCGATTTCGTGTATGCCGATGGTGGTGGGTTGGGCGACTATGTCATAAGCATGGCCGAACTTGAAGCCAACACCACCTATTATGCGCGGGCCTACGCCAAAAACAGCAAAGGTGTCAATTATGGGGAAACGATGAGCTTTAGCACCTTGGAGTATATTTTTGCTCCTTTAGGAGCTCTTGATGGACGGTTTTCTGTGGCGGAGAACCGTCAAGTGTGGTTCTCGCAAGGCAATCTCCAGTATAATCCGTCTTTGGACAAATGGCAGTTCGCCGAAAACCAGTTTGACTACATTGGCGAAAGCAATGCCAATGCAGCTGAAAACTATGCCGGCTGGCTCGACCTTTTCGGTTGGGGGACAAGTGGATATGATCACGGTGCGATGTGCTATCAGCCTTGGGGTACGATTAACGCGGTGGAATACTATTGGGCGTATGGAAACGAGAACTACAACTTATACGATCAGACGGGCATGGCGGATTGGGGCTACAATGCCATCTCAAATGGTGGGGACACTGAGAACCAATGGCGTACCCTTACGTTGGACGAGTGGGATTACATCTTCCATTATCGCAGCACGCCTTCGGGCATCCGATTTGCCAAGGCTCAGGTGGAGGGCGTGAATGGGGTGATTTTGCTTCCCGATGATTGGAGCAGTTCGATGTATCATCTGAATAATGTGAATCAAGTTGAAGCAAGCTTTAGCGGTAATGTCCTATCAAGTCTTATATGGGATCGGTATTTGCAGTTCCATGGAGCCATATTCTTGCCAGCAGCCGGGCGAAGGCAGGAACAATATATTGAACATACAGGTTCGATTGGCTATTACCATACTTCGGAGTACATAAGCGGTAAATATGTCCATGGTATCAAATTCGATCATGATGACATTTATTTTCTCTCCTCGATGCGCTATTATGCACAATCTGTCCGCTTGGTCGTGGATGTCGAAAGGCGTTGAATGGCCATGTGAAGGAAAAATATATATCTTTGCAACCGAAACTAATATACCGAAGCCATGGCTAACTTAGCTGAACGTCGCTACCCCGTGGGGATTCAGACCTTCTCCCGCATCCGTAAGGAAGGTTACGTCTATATCGACAAGACCGACTTGGTCTGGAAAATGACCAAAGAGAGCCCGTTTGTCTTCCTCAGCCGTCCGCGAAGGTTCGGAAAGTCGTTGCTGACCACCACGTTGGACTCGTATTTCAAAGGCCAAAAAGAACTTTTTGAGGGCCTGAAGATTATGGACCTGGAGACGGAATGGGAGAGTTATCCTGTCATTCATATCGATTTGAGTGTGGCCAAACGTCAACCCTCCGTTGATGAGCTTCGGAACACTTTGATGTGGTTAATGGATCCGCTGTGTGAGGAATATGGGAGGTCTAACCTTGAAACCTCTCCAGGTAAAATGTTGAACGGACTGATACAAAGAGCCTTCCGGAAAACTGGCAAGCAAGTGGTAGTCATAATAGACGAGTATGACGCGCCTTTGCTCGATGTCTTGCACGAGAGCCAGCAACTTGAAGATTTCCGCAATGTCATGCAAGAGTTTTACGTTCAACTGAAAGCCAACGAGGCCATGATTCGTTTCTGCTTCATCACGGGCATTACCAAGTTCAGCCAGCTGAGCATTTTATCCACCATCAACAACCTGACCAACATCTCGATGGATCCTAAATTCGCGGCCATTTGCGGGATTACGGAGGAAGAATTTGTGACGGATATGGCCCCCGACATACAGAAGCTGGCAGACAAGGAGGAAGTTACGTTTGAGGAAATGCATGCCAAATTGAAGTTACAGTATGACGGCTATCGGTTTTCAGAGGTCTCGCCAGATGTCTATAATCCTTTCAGCCTGTTGAAGTGTTTTGTACAGCAGAAAGTGTCCAACTATTGGTTCGAGAGCGGCACGCCGACCTTCCTCATCTGCCAGATGCAATATTTCCGCACCGACATCACCACGATGGACAGGATAGAGGCCTCAGCCTCCTCTTTTGACCGCCCCACCGAGGCTATGACCAATGCGCTTCCCTTACTCTACCAAAGCGGCTACATTACCATCAAGGGTTACGACCGTGAGTCGGACACGTATATTCTTTCCATCCCCAACAAGGAAGTCAAGGTGGGCTTGGTCGATGGGCTGATTCCAACCTACATCGGCTTGGATAGCAGTATGGTACAAGACGGCTTTGTCCTGAAGTTCTGGCGCGCCCTCAAGAAAAACGACATCGATGCAGCCATGCAGGAGATGAAAGCTTTCCTCGCCAGCATCCCGTATGTGGAGGGTTTCCAGAAGAAATTGGAGGAGGTGAAGAACTACGAAGGCTTCTATGAATACACCTTTTGGCTCATCTTCAACATGCTCAACGTGTATGCCCAAACACAAGTGAAGTGCGCCAACGGTCGCATCGACTTTGTGGTGCTGATGCCCGACACAACCTATGTCTTCGAGTTGAAGGTGAACGGCACGGCACAGCAGGCCTTCGAGCAGATCAACGGCAAAGGCTATTACCTGCCTTACCAGACTGAAGGCCGCCGCGTGGTGAAAGTCGGCGTGCAGTTTGATAGGGACACGATGACGGTAGGGGGGTATTTGACGGACTAGAAAAGCAATTGACATGAAAAGAAGATTCAATATCACAGGCAGTTGCAACCCCGAAAGACACTATATGGTGGATACGGAAAAGCGATTTGATGCAGTCAAAGACCTGATTGACAAAGGCGAGTATTTCACCATCAACCGTGCGAGGCAATACGGCAAGACAACC
Organism: uncultured Bacteroidales bacterium; assembly: GCA_946185535.1. Classification (GTDB taxonomy): domain Bacteria; phylum Bacteroidota; class Bacteroidia; order Bacteroidales; family F082; genus Limimorpha. Next base: position 73,358 of record CAMHJX010000007.1, on the reverse strand, counting down.
ACCTTGAATCTCATTTGGAAAAGGATGTCGGAGCAGTATATTGTTGTTCCATTGAGCTTTGAGGGGATTGACGATTCCGCTTTCGCTTCGCATGAGGCATTCGTTAAAATGTTTGCCCGTCAGATGGCCCGGAAGCTATCCTCGTTCAACAAGGAAGGCGATTGGTCCACGATGTGGAGCGAAAGCACGTTGTCGAACTTGGACGACCTTTCGGCCCTGATCACAGAATTCTGCCAGAAAGCCCCCAAACCTGTCATCGTCACCATCGACGAGGTGGACAAAAGCAGCGACAACCAATTGTTCCTCAATTTCTTGGGAATGCTCCGCAACAAATATCTTGAACGTGACCGTGAGGGGATGGAATCCACCTTCCACAGCGTTGTCCTCGCAGGCGTTTACGACATCAAGAACCTCAAGTTGAAACTGCGCCCTGACGCCGAAAGGAAATACAACTCGCCTTGGAACATCGCCGCCGACTTCAACGTGGACATGACCTTCCATCCCGACGAAATCGCGCAGATGCTTCAAGATTATGAAAACGATGAACATACGGGCATGGACCTCAAGGCGATGGGAGAGGAGATATACAAATACACGTCGGGCTATCCCTATCTTGTGAGCGCCATATGCAAGCTGATCGACGAACGCTTGGACAAGGAATGGACGGCGGAGGGCGTGCAGAAGGCCGTGAAAATCATCGCCAAAGGTGAGAATGTCACCTTGCTCGACGACCTTTCCAAGAATTTGGAGAGCATCCCCGAGTTGCGCGACTTCCTCTACTCCATGGTCGTCAACGGACAGGAATACACCTACACCTTTGTTGACCCGATGGTGAAGTTGACCAACATGTTTTCCTACATCAAGGAGAACCAACGCGGCAAGACGATGATACACAACCTCATTTTCGAGGAGGCACTGTTCGTCTATTTCGGCAACAAGACCATGCGCGAGCAGGGGATAAGGATTTCACCCTATTTGTTGAACTATGTCCAAAATGGAAAGCTCAACATGGAACATGTGGTCACACGTTTCCGCGACTTGATGCACGAGGAGTATCGTGAGAGCACCGTACCGTTCCTCGAAAAAGAAGGCCGTTTGCTGTTCCTCACTTTCCTCAAGTCCATCATCAACGGCATCGGCTTCTACTATGTGGAACCTCAAACCCGCGACAACCGCCGCATGGACTTGGTGGTGACCTACGATAAGCAAGAGTTTATTGTTGAACTAAAGATTTGGCACGGCGACAAATATGAGGAGAAAGGCCGCGACCAGCTTTCAGGCTATCTTGCCACACGGGGTATGGATGAAGGCTACCTCGTCACCTTCGACTTCTCGAAAGACAAACAAGATGCCGAGCCGCAATGGATGGAATGGAACGGCAAACGGATCTTTGAGGTGGTCGTTTGACTTTTTGGATGAACCAAAATAAATTGTGTATCTTTGCGCCAAATTGAAACCGTCATGGAAAGATTCTTCAACACCGCCGGACCGCAAACGCCTGACAGCTATACTATTGACCCGCTGAGCCGTTTCGACTTGGAGGACATTCTCACTTTAATCCGCCAGCAGCGGTATTTTGTGCTACATGCGCCGCGTCAGACTGGCAAGACCACCTGCATGCTCGCCCTTCGCGACTACCTGAATAGGGAAGGTGACTACATGGCTGTTTATGTCAATGTGGAAGGCGGACAGGCATCGCGTAATGACAAAGAAACGGTTGTGAAGGCCATCATCGATACATTGACTGGAGCTTATCGCCTGATTTTCAATGACGAAAAGGCCGATACCATTTGTAATCAGGTGCAGAGCCTTTCGGTTGATTCAATGCTCTCGCAGTTTTTGTCGTTGTTGAGTAAGTCGGTAGAGAAGCCTTTTGTACTTATTCTCGACGAGATTGATGCTTTGGTGGGCGACAGTTTGGTGGCTGTGCTCCGTCAAATCAGGTCGGGCTATGCCGACCGGCCTAAGGCTTTCCCGCAGTCCATCATCCTCTGCGGCGTGCGCGACGTGAGGGACTACCGCATCGTGCTCTCCAACCAAGACATCGTTACTGGCGGTTCGGCGTTTAACATCAAGACCGAGTCGTTGCGCTTGGGCAATTTCTCGAAAGAGGAAATCCACGAACTTTATATGCAGCACACCCGCGAGACGGGTCAGGTGTTTGACGAGGCCTGTTTCCCAATGGTTTGGAACGCTACCGAAGGGCAGCCATGGTTAGTGAATGCCCTTGGACGAGAAGTGACCTACAAGATGAAAGAGAACCGCGACCGCAGTGTCCGCATTATCCCTGAGATGATCGACAAGGCCATTGAGAACATCATCTACCGTCGCGACACGCACATTGACATACTCATCGACAAGTTGGAAGAACCTCGGGTGCGAAAGGTCATCGAACCAATGCTGGCTAATAGTGATGAGGCAGACGATGGACTGATTCCCACCGACGACATCCAGTATGTCGAGGACATGGGTCTCATCAAGCGCGAGCGAGGCAAGCCGCGCCGCATCGCCAACGGCATCTATCGCGAAATCATCCCCCGCGAACTCACATGGAGCACACAAGATACACTGACACAGCTGCCGCAATGGTACCAAAACCCCGACAACAGCATCAACATGGAAAAGCTACTGCTCGACTTCCAGCAGTTCTTCCGCCAAAACGCGGATGCGTGGATTGGCAAGTTCGACTATGCGGAAGCGGGTCCGCAGCTGCTGCTACAGGCTTTCCTGCAACGCATTGTGAACGGTGGCGGCTACATCGACCGTGAATACGGCTTGGGCCGCAAGCGTACTGACTTGCTCATCCGTAAACCCTTGACGGACCATTATGGCGGCCCCGTGCAACGTGTGGTCTTGGAACTGAAAATCAAGCGGGGCGACCTCGACAAGGTGATAGAGAAAGGCTTGGAGCAGACGGCCGGCTACATGGACACGGTGGGTTCCGTCGACGAAGGCCATCTTATCATCTTTGACCGCACCCAAGAGAAGACTTGGGACGAACGTATTTGGCACCAAGCCTACGAATACAATGGCCATACAATTATGGTTTGGGGAATGTGACACCCAATGAGTCACGATATGCAGATGGGAACGAATTGGCGAGTGTAAATAATTGTTTATCTTTGCAACCGAAACGAATACACCGAAGCTATGACATCAGCCATTGTGCAACCAAGCTGATAGCTGACGGCTGATAGCTTCATAAATCCCGAAGTCAAAAGAAATTGCAGTTTAGTTTTGAACATTTACTTAAATAATTTCTAAAAAATCCACTTTTTTTCATTTTTTTGGACTAAAAACCCCTCGTCGAACCCTCTAATTAATCAGGGGATATTCCCTTGAGAAAAAGAGACGTCAATGACGAAGAATTTTAGCATATATCCTACCGATTCATTTCATATAGGAAACCGTATCAAAGCCGAACTGCGTCGGCAGGGCCATACCATCACTTGGTTGGCAGAGGAGGTGCATTGCACCCGGGAAAACCTTTACAAGGTATTCCGTCATCCCTATATCGGCACCGACATGCTTTTCAAGATCAGCCAAGCCTTGGATCACGACTTTTTCAGGGAATGCTCTGTGTGGTTGAGACAGATGATGAAAGAAGCGAAATCGCAAGATGTTACGGACATTGACTTGTGACGATGATTATGACCAAGCTGGGCTGTTAGCTATTAGCCTTTAGCTTTGGAGCTACCAAGCTAATAGCTAACCGCTAAAAGCTAAAAGCCAGCCAAAGCGGTCATAGTCACTGGTCATAGTCTCATATTCTTAAGTAGATGTGCAATTTTAGTTTACATATTTATTTGGCTTTCAGCAATCAGCAATCAGCTCTCAGCCCTTGTACAACCAAGCTGATAGCTGACGGCTGTTTGCTTACAGCTAAAGAATTATCCCGTCATAAACATGTAGTTTAATTTTGAATAGTTACTTATCGGAAAATTTTGTTCAATTAATTGGTAATAAAAGTTACGGTGTTTTTGCAAATCATAAAGATTTTTGCTATACTTTGGTCGGCGTGTTTTTGGGTAATGACAATTGCATTGCAAATAGTTACAAATCAAATTATAATATTATGAGAATTAAAGATTTACAAAAGAGAAAGGTGTCGGTTGGCATCTTGTTCGCCCTATGCTTGGCGTGGATAGGATGGAGCAAGGCCGAAGCGCAGGCACCTACAGGAGCCATTGCAGGCCTGTTCTCCGTGAGCGACAGCACACAAGTGTATTTCTCGCAAGGCAACCTGCAATACCAGGCCTCGACCAACACCTGGCAGTTTGCCGAGAACCAGTACGACTATGTGGGAGATGCCAACAGCAACATCTCATCCACCTATAGCGGTTGGATCGACCTCTTCGGCTGGGGCACGAGCGGCTACAACCACGGTGCCATCTGCTACCAACCTTGGAGTACAAGTTCAAGCTCTAGTGACTATTGTGCCTATGGCAGCTACACTTACAACCTGTACGACCAAACCGGCCAAGCCGATTGGGGTTACAACCCGATAAGCAACGGTGGCAACCAAGCCAACCAGTGGAGAACGTTGACCCAACCCGAATGGGCATATATCTTCAACACTCGTACAACGAGTTCTGGCATACGCTATGCCAAGGCCACTGTGAACGGTGTGAATGGCGTAATCCTGCTGCCCGACGATTGGAGCAGAGACACCTACAGCTTGAGCAACACCAACAGCGGTGGTGCCAGCTACAGCAGCAATGTGATTACCACTTCGCAGTGGAGCGCTTTGGAGCAAGCCGGTGCGGTCTTCCTGCCTGCTGCGGGCAGCCGGTACGGGGCTTCGGTCTACGGTGTCGGTTCCAGCGGCTACTACTGGTCGGCTTCGTACAGCAATAGCAACGACGCGTGCCGCGTGGGCTTCTTCGATTCGAGCCTCGGCACGGACGGCTACGACTACCGATACAGCGGTCGGAGTGTGCGTCTCGTTGCCCCTGCCGAGAATTATTCCTTTGGCATCAACGCCACGCCCAACCCAGTGGAGGGCGGTGCGGTGAGCGGCGGTGGCTCCTACGCAGAGGGCGCCACATGCACGCTCACGGCGACGCCCGCCGAGGGCTACACCTTTATTAATTGGACGGAGAACGACGAGGTGGTGTCGACGGAGGCTGAATATTCGTTCACTGTTACGGGTGACAGGACTTTGGAGGCGAACTTTGCCGAGGAAGGATCGGTTTGCGCCATTGTTTTCGACCTTTATGATTCATACGGTGATGGGTATACTGGGAATTACTTGGTTGTGAGTTATGGCGGTTTCACAGCACATCTTACAGTCGAGAGCGGTTCTTCCGCCTCACACACATTGCTAATCCCGAATGGGAGCCATATCGTGCTAACATGGATTATTGGGTCGTATCCAGAGGATTGTTCCTTTGATATTCGTTTTGAAACTACAGTTTCGATATATCACGGTTCCAATCTTTACAATGGTTTCCTGTATGAGTTCGACTTGAGTTGTGAGGATGCCTATGCTCCATTCAGTATTGCTGCCACAGCCAATCCCACCGAGGGAGGTACAATAAATGGGACGGGAATACACGAGGGTGGATCAACCTGCACATTGACGGCTATGGCCAATGAAGGCTATACTTTCATATACTGGACGGAGAATGAGGAACGGGTTATGGACGATGCAACATATTCATTTGTTGTCAATTCCAATCGTAACTTAGTGGCAAACTTTACCTTACCTTTTACCATTACTGCTACGGCCAACCATGCTGAAAGCGGCATGATAGTAGGAGCGGGCACATACAATTATGGAGATACTTGTGTCTTGACTGCCATAGCCAATGCGGGCTACAGCTTTATGTATTGGGCTGAGAACGGAGCTCAGATTTCCTCTGATTCCACATATTCTTTCGTTGTAGATTCTGACCATGATTTGGTGGCAAACTTTTCCCCGTTTACCATCACAGCCATTGTCAATCCGACAGGAGGAGGTGACATCACGGGTATGGGGTCATATAATTATGGGGATACTTGTACTATGACGGCTGCTGCCAACGAAGGCTATGTCTTTATGTATTGGACGGAGAACGGCGAGGTGGTGTCGACGGAGGCTGAATATTCGTTCACTGTTACGGGTGACAGGACTTTGGAGGCGAACTTTGCCGAGGAAGGATCGGTTTGCGCCATTGTTTTCGACCTTTATGATTCATACGGTGATGGGTATACTGGGAATTACTTGGTTGTAGACTATGGCAATGGTATCCAAGATCGGCTTACCGTTCCAAGCGGGAGTTATGCCACATATACCCGTTTGGTGGAGGATGGGAGTCACGTCGTGTTAACATGGATTAGTGGGTCGTATCCAGAGGATTGCTCCTTCGCTCTGAGTTATTCTAATGGCGATGTTATTTATAATGGCACCTATTTGAATAATAGCTTTAATTACGAGGTTGATGTAAATTGCGCTGGAGTTCCGATGATTTCATTTGATATTACGACAGAAGCTATTCCATTAGAGGGTGGTGCTGTCTTTGGTGCAGGTGAATACGTATATGGAACGACCTGTTCACTGACGGCTACGGCCAACACAGGCTACACCTTTATTAATTGGACGGAGAACGATGAGGTGGTCTCCACTGAGGCTGAATATTCGTTCACTGTTATGGGTGACAGGGATTTGGTGGCGAACTTCGGGCAAAGTGTTTCTTATCGCACCTCATTGAGCGACGACTTCAACGACGGCGAAATTGACCCCGAACTGTGGACCTACACTGGCAACTCCGTCCTAGAGGAGGATGGGCTGCTTAAGCTCCAGCAGAACGTCACCGACCAAGACGTGCATCTCCGCTCCGTCAACTTGCGCATCCCCGACAACGGGAGAGTGTACATGGAACGTGAGTTTTTAGTACACTATTCATACAATTACTATTTTGCAAGCAATACCATCCAGCTCAACGACGATGAGAATTCATTCCTCCGAATAGAATATGTCTATACATATTATTATGACGATGCCTACCAAAGTACCCCTAAAATTGGAGTCTATCTCATTACCAAATTGGATGGGGCGCAATCGGAACTCAGGCTTTGTGACGTCAGTTTCGACACATGGCTCACCGAGTATGTGGAAGTGGACTTTTCAACAGGCACACTGTCCTACCAACTGGACGGGTCGGTGGCTACGGTGACGGTTCCCGGACTTGCGGAACAGACAGTGGATCACTATAATGTGAAATATGGTCCTTACGGCTGGTGGACAGGCCATTATCATTACATGGATTACGTGAATATCAATACATTAACAGAAGGCCTCATAGCCTATTATCCCTTCGACGGCGATGCCAACGACTACAGTGGCAACGAATACCACGCTACGCCATACAACAACTACCAATATGAGGACGGAATCGTTGGTGATTGTATTGCTGTTGAAGGCCAAGGATATACTGGAAGTTCTGGTGGACACGTGATGCTTCCCGAATTGGATTTCGGTGCCTCCACAGGCGTTACGCTTAACCTTTGGGTCAATGCTTTGGGGTTGTCAAGTAGCGATGGAGAAGCCTATATCAATTTTGGCTCGGACACTGAAACGGACAGATTGTATATTATGCACCATCTGGATCAGATCAGATTCGTCTACCACGATGCGGAAATCTCTATCCCCAATGAGGACAGCTACACTGGCAATTGGGTGATGTACAGTTTGACTTTGGATGAAAACGGCACACTGAAGGCCTACGTCAATGGAATCTCTGTGGGAGAGGAAAGTGTAACGTTCAATGGCATCAACACTTCTCTGGCTGCCCTTGGACGACATTGGTGGTATGATACTTCCACCCGATTCATCGGCTCGTTCGACGAGGTGAGAATCTACAACCGTGCCCTTTCGCCCGAAGAAGTGCAAATGCTTTATGGATACAATGTGATTGAAATCACCGCCACGGCCACCCCAGAGGAAGGTGGCACGGTAAGCGGTGCAGGCCTATTTAGCCACGGCGACACTTGCACACTGATTGCAACACCCAATGCAAGCTACACCTTTATCAATTGGACGGAGAACGGTGAAGAGGTTTCCGCTGAGGCGGAATACTCGTTCACGGTTACAGGTAATCGTGATTTGGTGGCGAACTTCATGCTAGAGAACCCCTTCATTCCTACTGAAGATTTGGTGGCTTACTATCCCTTCGATGGCGATGCCAACGACTACAGCGGCAACGGCAACCACGGCACCATCATTGGTAACGTTGTGCCAGCGACCGACCGACACGGCAATCCTAACGGTGCTTACCGCTTTCCTGGACAAGCATTCAATTACATCTCGGTTCCTGATGCCGAAATCCTTCACCTGAACAGTTTCACGCTCAGTGCTTGGGTGTATACTGATGCCGACAACTATGGTTCGGGTTATCTCATAAACAAAGGAAGAGATATCACTAATGGTTCATACCGACTGAATGTTACAGGAGTTGGGGCTCAAAATGAATATAGCGGAAACAATGGCGTAGGTATTGAGAACAGCCCTGAGGTGAATCAGTGGCATATGATTACTGGCACGGTGGAGGGCGATCAGGCACGTTTCTATGTTGACGGTGTGCTTCAATCCGAAGGAACTTTATCGCATCCGTTCAGCTATGGCAATTCGGAGCCGCTGACCCTTGGATGCCACTATTATAGTGGCGTGCCTTCGAATTGGGCCTATACCTTGTTGGGTGTTATGGACGAGGTGAGAATCTACAGCCGCGTCCTTACCCATCAGGAAGTGATGCAATTATATGCTATTGACAATGGCTGTCTGCCCGGCGCTTTCTCTGTGGCAGAAGGCAGCTATGTGAACTTCTCGAAAGGCAACCTGCAATACCAAGCCAGCACCGACACTTGGCGCTTTGCTGAAAACCAGTGGGATTGCGTTGGGCCGGACAATGCCAACATCTCGGAAACCTACGATGGTTGGATTGACCTCTTCGGTTGGGGCACAAGCGGCTACGAACATGGCGCCAATGCCTACCAGCCATGGAGCACAAGCCAAAACAACTCCGATTATTGGGCATACGGTGATTCTGGCGCAAGCTTGTCCGACCAAACCGGCCAGGCCGACTGGGGCTATAATGCCATCAGCAATGGCGGCAATCAGGAAGGCCAATGGCATACCCTTAGCCACGGTGAATGGGATTATCTGATCAACAGCCGTCCGGCATCCACATTGAACGGCGTCGAAAATGCCCGACATGCCAAGGCGGTGGTGAACGGAATAGCGGGTTTGATCCTTTTCCCAGACCATTATGCTCACCCTGAAGGCATTGCCTTGCCCGTCAATATCAATGCCTATTCATCGTTGTTCACAGACAATGAATATACCATGGAACAGTGGTATGAGATGGAAGCCGCAGGAGCTGTGTTCTTGCCTACGGCCGGAATCCGCAATGAAAATATGCCTACGGTTGGCTCGCTTGGTATTTATTGGTCAACCACGCCAAGCGGCAGCCCGTATGCTCATCGTTTTGATTTCACCAATGACTATGTTGTGGCTTGGGGAATCGACAGCAGATGGTATGGCTATTCCGTCCGTCTGGTGAAGAATGTGCTGACCACCACTTGTTCCATTGAGGCTACGCCGAATCCTATCGAAGGCGGCACGGTGACAGGAGCTGGGACTTACTTCGTCAGCGAGACCTGCACTTTGACTGCAATACCCAACGAAGGCTATACCTTTATGAATTGGACGGAAAACGGCGAAGTGGTTGCTACCGATGCCACCTATTCCTTCACCGTTACCACAGAGCGCAATTTGGTGGCGAACTTTGCCTTGCCATTCACCATCACGGCTTCGGCTACGCCTGCTGAGGGCGGCACCGTTTCTGGAGCTGGCGAGTATGATTACGGCACTGAATGCACACTTGTCGCCACGCCAAACGAGGACTATAACTTTGTGAATTGGACCAAGGGTGAAACCGTGGTTTCCACCCAATCCAGCTATAGCTTTGTAGTTACTGAAGATGCGGATTATGTGGCGCACTTTGTGCTGAAGCTGGTTGGCACAGTTACGGCCGAGTATGATCCAGACCCCAATGACAACCAGAGTCCCTATGTGAGGGTAAGCTGGAGCAGGGACTCCAATATGCAGGAGAACTTTGAGAGCGGCGACTTCAATATGCACGCTTGGGAGTTCCCCGACAGTTACCCATGGGTCATCACTGACTATAATCCATACGAAGGAGGTTTCTGCATGAGGAGCAACAACGGAGGAGCCCACAACACAGCTTCCTCTGTCCAGACAACCATATTCATTCCTTGGGAAGGACAGATGAGTTTCTGGTCGAGGATTTCTTCTGAGAGCAGCTATGATTACGGTAGGTTCTACATTGACGACCAGCAGTTAGGAGCGTGGAGCGGCAACGGCGGTTGGGAGCAACACATCTATGACATCACCGCAGGACAACACACGTTCAAGTGGGCCTACACGAAGGACGGCAGTGTGAACAGCAACGACGACTGCTTCTATGTGGACAACATCAACTTCTTTGGTGTGACAAGGGACGGAACCCGTGCCGTGCATCACTATGAAGTTTACCGTTCCGAGTATCCTGAAAATGGTTCGTGGGAACTGATAGCCGACAACGTTTCGGACACCACTTATGTGGATACGGACTGGAGTGCATTGGCCGAAGGTTGGTACCAATATGGTGTCGCTGCCTATTATGAAGGTTTCGATACAGTTTATCCGACCTATATGGCCAGGTCGAACAGGATTCTGAGAGCCTATCCTCACACCATCACGGCCACGGCTAATCCCGAAGAAGGAGGTACCATCACCGGAGCTGGCGACTATGTGCTCTACACGGAATGCACCCTGACGGCCACGGCTAACGAAAACTATACTTTTGTCAACTGGACTGAAAACGGTGAGGTAATCTCCACGGAGTCCACATATTCCTTCACGGTCACCACAGAGCGCGATTTGGTGGCGAACTTTGCCTTACCGTTCACCATCACGGCTTCGGCTACGCCTGCTGAGGGCGGCACCGTTTCTGGAACTGGAGAGTATGATTACGGCACTGAATGCACGCTTGTCGCCACGCCCAACGAGGATTACTACTTCTCCAAGTGGACGGAGAACGGCACAGAGGTTTCAAGGAATGCCACGTATTCCTTCACCGTCACCACAAAGCGTGATTTGGTGGCGCATTTCGAACTCAAACCTGTAGGTTTAGTCACAGCCATGTATGATCCCGACCCAGAGGACAACCAAAGCCCGTATGTGAGGGTGAACTGGAACATGGAATTTAATTTGCGTGAGGACTTCGAGAGCGGTGATTTTAGTCAGCACGAATGGGAAATCAACGGATGGATCGTCACCGATTACAATCCTTATGAAGGCACATTCTGTATGAAGAGCGACAACCATGGGAACAGCACATCTTCCTACGCTCAGGTGACGGTTTACATTCCCGACGACAGGCAGATGAGTTTCTGGTCAAGGATTTCTTCAGAAAGCAGATATGACTTTGGGCGTTTCTACATTGATGGTCAAGAGATGAGCAACTGGAGCGGTAGCAGTGGTTGGGAACAGCACACTTATGACATCACCGCTGGAGAGCACACGTTCAAGTGGGCATACACCAAAGATGGTAGTGTGAGCAGCAATGAAGACAGCTTCTATGTGGACAATATCAGCTTTGTCGGTGGAGCAAGAAGCGGAGACCGCACAGTGGATCACTACCAGGTTTACCGTTCCGAGCATCCTGAAAACGGCTCGTGGGAACTCCTTGCCGACAACGTTACGGACACCACTTATGTGGATACGGACTGGAGTGCATTGGCCGAAGGTTGGTATAAATACGGTGTCGTTGCCAACTATGCAGGTGTCGATACCCTATACACGACTCCTATGATCAGATCGAACAGGATCCTGAGGGCCTATCCTCACACCATCACGGCTACGGCTAATCCCGAGGAAGGAGGTACCATCACCGGAGCCGGCGAACACATCTATAACTCGGAATGCACCTTGATAGCGACGCCTAATGAAAACTACACCTTTGTCAACTGGACGGAGAATGGGCAGGTGGTTTCTACTGATGCCACGTATTCCTTCACCGTCACTACAGAGCGTGATTTGGTGGCGAACTTCGTTCTCCCGTTCATCATTTCGGTTTCAGCTGTGCCTGAAGAAGGCGGAACCGTTACAGGTGCGGGTGAATATATTATTGGGACAGAATGCACCTTGACCGCCACAGCCAATGAGGGCTATGAATTCATGTACTGGACAGAAAACGGTGCCATGGTCTCATCCAACACTACTTATAGCTTCACGGTAACGGCAGACCACGACTTTGTAGCCTATTTCGCCGAGAATACCCAAACCATCAGCTTGAGCCCTGGATGGACATGGATTTCCACCTATATTGAACAAGAGAGTATAGATGGCCTTGCCATGCTGGAGGAAGGCTTGAATCCGAATGGTGTCATGATCAAGTCGCAGAGCGATGGGTTCCTGTCGTATGATGCGAATATGTGGATTGGTACATTGGATGCGATTGTCAACGAGAAGATGTATCTCGTCAATATCACGGCACCTTCCGAAGTCACCATGACTGGTCCCGTGGCCCATTTGGCTGACCATCCCATCACGGTGAATCCGAACTGGACTTGGCTAGGCTATCCTTCGCCTTTTGAAATGGATGTGAATGACGCTTTGGCCAACCTGAACGCCACTGAAGGCGACATGTTGAAGTCGCAGTCGGGCTTCTCTACCTATAGCACAGAATACGGTTGGTTCGGCTCACTGAATACATTGACTCCCGGTAAAGGTCTCATGTATCAGTCACACAACTCGCAAGCCATCACCTTGACTTATGCCGTCGGCATGAGCCGTTCGTTGAGAGCGAATGTTACCGCAGAGAACAATCACTGGGGACCCAACATTCACGCCTATCCTAACAACATGAGCATCTTGGCTGTTGTTGAGCTGAACGGTGAGGAGCTCCAAGAAGAGCGTTACGAGTTGGCGGTCTTCAGCGGGGATGAATGCAGAGGCAGTGCCCGACTGGTCTATGTTGAGGCTATGCGTCGCTATGTCGCTTTCCTCTCGGTGGCTGGAGATGAGGATGCCGAACTCTGCTTGGCCTTGTACGACTCGGCTACTGGTGAGGCTTATTTCAACACTTCGGATTGCTTGAGCTTCGAAACCAATGCTGTGTTAGGCAATCTCCATTCGCCCTTTGTCGCACGATTTGGTGGCAACACCGAATTGGATGAGTTTGGCGATGAGACTGTGATCCTTTATCCCAACCCCGTGTCGGCAGGCCACGTGTTCCAGCTTGAGCTTCCCGCTGAAAGCATGGGAGCGAGGGTCAGCATCATCAATGCTTTGGGCTCGATGGTTTCGACGACCGACCTTTATGCCAAGCCTGCTACCCTCCGGGCTCCCGATGTGCCGGGTGTATATACGGTGAGAATCGTGACAGGCAAGCAAAGAACCTATTGTAGAAAACTGATTGTGAAATAATTAATATATATAAGAGATGAGAAAGAATATTCTTTTAGCAATTTTCATGGCTGTGGCCTTCCATTGCAATGTTTGGGCCGCTACCGAGATAGAAAAGCACTGGAATTGCAACCCCTATCTCTATCCCAACACGATGACTATTGTTGGCGTTGTTGAGATTGATGGAGTGGAGCAGGGCAATACCTCTTTCGAGGTGGGTGCTTTCTGCGGAACGGAGTGCAGGGGCAGTGAGATGCTGCGCTATTTCTCTCAAGTGAACCGTTATTTGGTTTTCCTGACCGTATATGGCGAAGATAACGATGCCATCACCTTCAAGCTCTATGACCATGGCTCAGAAGAAGAACTGGATGCTGGAATCGATGGCATGACCTTTGAGATTAATGCCATGCACGGCTTGCCCAGCAACCCTTACGTGTTCAACTTCATACCTTACTTTACCGCAACTGTGGCTGCCAACCCGACTGAAGCAGGTACGGTAACAGGAGGGGGACGCTATCTGTCACATGAAACGGTGACGCTCTCTGCCACACCCAACACGGGTTACACTTTCCTGAATTGGACGGAGAACGACGAGGTGATAGGCTCAGAGCCCACATTACAATTCGATATTGTGGGCAACCGCTCAATAGTGGCCAACTTCGAAATGATTATGCACCACGTCGATGTGACGGCCAACAACGAAACAGCGGGGTCGGTCACAGGCGGTGGCGACTATCAAGAAGGCACCCAAGTCACCGTGACGGCAACGGCAAACACAGGATTCCAATTCGACCGTTGGACGGTGGATGGCGAGACGGTCTCAACCAACACCTCATACACTTTCACGATATGGGAAGACATGGATTTGGTGGCCAACTTCGTTGTTCAACAAGTCCATATTAATGCAAGTGCTTTGCCATCTAATGGCGGTTCAGTGACAGGAACCGGCGTTTATGATTATGGGACAACAGTCACATTAACAGCTTCTCCGGAGGATGGTTTTGCCTTTGTCAACTGGACGGAAAACGGAGATGCCGTTTCGTCCGAAGCTTCCTACAGCTTCACAGCGTACAACGACCGCAACTTGGTGGCGCACTTCCATAGGGTGCTGCCAGAGTTGCATGTGACAGGTATTTCACATTCAGATTTTTATGCAGGCCAACAGGCCACGGTCACTTGGACGGTCCAGAATGACGGAGTCGTGGCCACGCCTGATGGCGAGGTGTGGTACGACAGGGTTTGGCTGTCGGTTGAGAATCGTGTGGCTGCTGCTGACAATGATCCCATCTTGTTGGGCGAATTCGCCAATCTTGCCGCCTTGGGTCCGGGGGAATACTACACCCAGACGCAGAGCTTCAGTATTCCGCTGACCTTGAGCGGCCCGTATTACCTTTTTGTGATCACGGATGCCTATGATTGTCATCGCATCTATTGGGAAGATGATGAAGTACCTATGCCTTATTCTCCACCTCCTTTCCTTGGCGCATTAAGTGCCCATTGCAGTGGAGTCAATTGCAGTAACGGCAGTGGAAACAGAATCTATGAGCAGTCCGAATATGATTACGGAAGACAGCCTGGCAGTGATTACCACGATAACTTCTTCTATGACTACCTGACCATAGAGGTGCCACCATTGGCTGATTTGCAGGTGACCTCCATCATTACTCCCAATAACATATACTCGGGCACTACGGCTTCGGTTGTGGCGACCATCAGTAACTTGGGCGGTGCCCATACCAATGTCAACCGTTGGAGCGATGCTTTGTATGTGTCGCAATCGGAAACGTTTGATGAGACAGCCGTGCATTTGGGCATTGTGCAACATAATGGCGTTTTGGCTCCGGATGAGTCATACGAAGTCACATTGACAGGAACGATTCCGCTGACGTGGTATGGCGAAGTCTATTTCTATGTGCATACGGATGTTTATGGCCAAGTGTACGAACATGTGGCCAACGACAACAATATATCGCATTCACAACCGGTGAACGTCATCCTGAACCCTCCTGCGGATTTGATTCCAACCAGTATCAGCATGCCTTCTACAGTAAGTACCGGGGAACGTCTTGCGGTTTCATATACGGTAATTAACCAAGGAGCGGGCAATCCGAACTCGAGTTCATGGCGCGACAGGATTTACCTTTCCACCAATCCTGACGAATTGGAGAACCCTATTGAACTGAAGACCATCACCCACTACAATGGTCTGGAGCCTAATGCGACATACACCATAACGGAGTCCATCGCCTTGCCTTCATCGTTGAGTGCTGGGGATTATTATCTTTATGTGGTGACGGATGCCGACAATCAGGTGTTTGAGTATCTCTATGATGACAACAACACCTTGAGAAGCTCGGCAACCCTGACTGTCATCAAACCTGATTTGGTGGTCACGCAAATTGTTTCGGAGAGCACCTTGACGGCATGTTATCCTGCCTCGTTCAGCTATACAATACAGAACATCGGAGAGGGAGCAATCAACAATCTTTCGGTGACCGACCGTTTGTACATATCGCCCAATGCCGATATGAGCAACGCAGTTCAGCTGACCTCTCAAACTCATTCGCTGACCATGCCAAGCCAACAGGTCGGCACTTTCAATTGCAATGTGCAAATGCCGAATCTGGCTGAGGGAACCTATTATCTGTTCGTGCAGACCGATACGGGTAATGCCGTCAATGAGTCGAATGAGGAGAACAACAGGCTGTCGTTCTATCCTATCATGGTGCTCCATCAACCTTTGCCCGATCTGATACCTTTCTCGTTTGCTTTGCCAGGTGAGATTCAGGCTGGAACCGTCGTCACGACAGAATTCGATGTGTCTAATATAGGTGAAATGGACCTCCTCAACAGCAATTGTGTCATGAATGTGTATGTTGTGCAAAACGGTCAGCAGATACTTTGCCCCATGCAGTCCCAGACCGAACCGCCAATGGGCAATATCTCCATACCCATCAATGGCTCATTGCATTTCAACCGGACGATACTGGTTCCGGCCAACGTCACTTCTGCCTGCACTTCTTTCCAGTTGATGGTGGATGCGCAAGGGAGCATTACCGAGCTGGACGAGAACAATAATACAATGGTAACGGTTTCGACTGTGATAGATTGTCCGCTTCCCGACCTGACGGTGAGCAATATCGTCCTTCCCGAATCGGTGCAAGCAGGTGCCTCGGTCACGGTCTCATTCGATGTCAATAACGAAGGTGAAGCCGATTTGGAAACCGGCAGTCTGTCAGTGGCTGTCTATGCCAACATGAATGGCTCTACTGTCCTTTGTCCTTTGCAGAGCCAAATTGAGCCCGTTCAAGGCGGATCCATCCAACTTGAAGTGGGTGAGTCAATCCATTTCGTTCAAACTGTGTTGGTGCCGCCCACAATCGAGCCCACTTGCAACCAATTCACGTTGACCGTCGACCCCAACAATGCCATCTTTGAAACCAACGACAACAACAATAGCAATACGGTTTCGGCAAACGTGCTGGATTATCCTTTCGACTTATCGTTGCTTTCTATGGAATTCCCAACCGAAATCACTGCCGGAGAAACCTATTCCGTTTCTTGGACAGTGAAGAATGTTGGAACATGTCCCACGGACAACATTCCCATGTTTGTGAACAGAAACGGCACCTACTATCAAGCGCAGTCTGGCAACTTGCCCTATCCTTGGGTCGACAAGGTGTATTTCTCAACGGATGAAGTGATTGGCAATAATGATATTTGTGTTTGCACTCGCAATCGGACAACCGTCTTGAATCCAGACGATTCCTATACGGTAACTGTCTCATTTGATGTGCCCTATTCAGTGTTGGGCAATCCCTATCTGATTGCGATTACAGATTGCACGGACATGACCTACGACATGAATCGCGAAAACAACATTTTGAGTCAACAAGTGACAGTGTTGTTGGGCGATCTGCCTGACCTAAGAATCACGGTGCTTGATGTGGAACCCGTGCTGACCGCCGACCAAACCTATACCATCAGCTACGAGGTCGTCAACGAAGGCGAAGGCGCCACGCGGCAAGAGGTTTGGAAAGATGCTTTCTATCTTAGCAGTATGGACGGCATTTTGACAGGTGCATTCAGGTTGGCTGAGAAGACGCATCAAGGTGTGCTGGCTCCCGGTGATACCTATGAAGCCACAGTGGATGTGACGATTCCTTCCACTATCTCAGGCGACTTCTTCATCATCGGATTCACCGATGCCACCTCTTTGGTTTATGAGCACGACAACGAAAACAACAATCTGCTCAGCACTCCCGTGACGATAGCTTTGCCGTTGCCATGCGACCTGACGGTCGTGGATCCTTCCTATCCCTCAACAGCAGTGTCGGGTGATGCCATTACCGTCTCTTGGACATTGTTCAACACAGGCAACAATCCTGCATCTGGACGTATCAGAGACGCTGTCTATCTCTCAGAAGACAATGAATGGAGTAGCGACGACATTATGTTGGGCTATATGGAGACCAACATCAATTTGGAAGCCAATGGGCAGCAGAACATCGAAATGACGGCAACAGCTCAGGGCGTTCCGCAGGGCAGCTATTATCTTATTGTCAAGACCAATATCCTCCATGCCTTGAATGAAGCCTCGTATGACAACAATACTTGCATAGGCCTTTCACCCATCGAAGTCGATTATCCTGTTTTGGCCATAGGCTCCAGTGTTGATAGGACCATGAGTGGCAGTCAGTTCATTTACTATAAGATTGAGGTTGGGCCTGAATATGAGCATCAAACGCTTTCATGCCAACTGACGACCACATCGTCGTACCCTGGCAATGGTTTGTATATCTCATACGGAGTTGTGCCTTCGATGTCGCAGTTTGACTTCTCCGCAAGTACGCCTTATGAAAAGGAATTGGAGATATTGATACCTTCGTTGGAGCAAGGCGATTATTACTTGCTTGCCCGAGGCAGTGCCCAAGGCGGTCAACCGCAAAACATTACCCTTTCTGCATCCATCATCAATTTCGAGATCCTGCATGTCAATGCCGACCATGGTTCCAACACAGGTTCGCTGACCACACAAGTGATAGGTGCCAAGTTCGACAGCATCATGGACTTCCGTTTGGTGCAGGGAGAAGAGTATATGCCGGCTGAGAAGGTCTTCTTCAGCAACACCACCGAGTCATTTGTCACCTTCAACCTTACTGACCTGCAGGCTGGTTTGTATGATATGGAAGCAGAACTGCCAGGAGGTGTCATCACCATAAAAGACGGTGCTTTTACGGTTGAAGAAGGTCTACCGGCCGAGCTTTCGGTGAACATCATCGCACCTTCAAGCGTCAGAAGCGGCAATACCTTTACGGTGAATATTGAATACGGCAATATCGGCACTACTGATTTGAACGTCTCAGGCTTGTTGGTGGTGAGCCAAAACGGGCATTATGTCTCTCTTGATACCGAAGGTTTGGCGGCACACGAAACGCAGCTGTACTTTGATACGGCTGAACCCAATGGCAATCCCGATGTCATACGACCAGGATCAAGAAGCACGCGTGCCATATTCGTGAAAGCGAACAACTCGAATACAATCAGAATCAATGTTTTTGCTATTCGTAACATCTATTGACAATGAAAAACTCACATATTATGAAGAAAAGACTAATCATATTGGCCGTCACGCTGTTGGCGATGATGGCTGTGCAAGCCCAGAACATCATCCGTCCTAAGGTGGAATGTCCCAACGGGATTTATGTGAACAGCTATAATGGGGTTCTGTTCTATCAAAGACCCGATGTCTCTGTGAGCAACAGGAACATGCGTCTTGAAGCCGTGTTCTACTACAACAGTTCTTCCAACAAGAAGAACTATGGCTACGGCAACGGCTGGAGCCTTGGCGGTGAATTGCGCTACATCGAGGATTCGTTGGGTATCATCATCGAGCAAGGTGACGGTCGGCAAGACCTGTTTACCCGTTATGGAAACAGCTTCGAGGCGCCTGCCGGGGTCTTCAGCACCCTCAGCATCGAAGGTAACGGCTATCTGCTTACCTACAAGGACGGCACCAAATACTATTTTGCCGATGCAGAGAGTAAGAAGGTGACCTTGGTGAAAGACCGTTACGATAACACGATTACCTACGTTTATCAAGAAGGCAATCTCGCCACCGCCACCGACATCAGCGGTCGTTCGCTCAACTTCACTTGGGCCGACAGTCTGCTGGTTGGCCTGAGCACCTCGTTCGACAACCGCACATGGAGCTACCAATACGACGAAAAAGGCAACTTGACCTGCGTGACCGACCCGATGGGTTATTCCGTGTATTATGCCTACGACAAGGACAACCGCATCAAGACCTTCACCGATGCCGAAGGTTATTCCACCTATGTCAGCTACAATGTTGACGGTATGGCACACCGTGTGAAGACTGACCTCACCGACAAGTCCATCCGATATGAGATAGCTAAGCGGCAGACGGTGTTCATTGACTATTTAAAGGATGCCAATAACCAGTATTCCAAATACATATGGGACGAGGCAGGCCGTTTGGCCGAAATTGTGAATGTCAACATGGGTACCAGCACCAAGTTCGCCTACGACGACGACAACAACCTGATTCGTCGCGAGGATGCCAATGGACATGCCTATACTTATACTTACGACCAAAACGGCAACTGTTTGTCGATTACCGACCCATTGGGAAACACCGAGTATTACACCTATGAGAGTGCGTTCAACAAGGTGACTTCCTATACGGACAAGATGGGGCATTCCTACAATTACCAGTATGACTCTCATGGCGACCTTCTGCAGATGAATGGGCCGTTGAATTATTCGTTGAGTATGACCTATAATCAGTATGGGCAACCGGTTACTTTCACAAATGCGAATGGCAACACGTCCCACTATGGTTATGACGGCTATGGGAATTTCATTTCCATAACCGACCCGTTGGGGAATGTGACGACCATCACTTATAATCAGGCAGGTCTGCCACTGACGCTGACGGATCCTAATGGGGCGGTTTCGACATTTGTTTACGATAACGCGGAATACCTTATTGAGGCCATAGATGGATTGAATTTCAGCACCCAAATGCAATATGACCGAAAAGGAAATATGGTGGGATATACGGATGCGTTGGATCATACTTTTACGTTTTCATACGATGCCATAGGACAATTAATCAGTGCGTTTAGTCCTGAAGGAGCCCATATCCAATTCTGTTATTCGGGTAATCGGTTGACAAAATTTGTGGATGCTATGAACCATGAGAACTGTTTTGTTTATGGCGACAACAATCAATTGGTGATGAGTATCGATGCTATTAATGACACCATAAGACGTGCTTATGACAATGTTGGTGATTTAGTAGGTGTGAGTTTGGCGAATGGAGAAAACATAGTTTACCAATATGATGCATTGGGGCGAGTGATATCTGCTTCAGACCAGATGGGAACTTTCTATGTATGTCATTATGATGCCAATAACAACGTCATTCAGATAGAAAATGCTTTAGGGTATTCGGATTATTTTACATACGATGCACTGGGCCGTCTAATCCAACATACTGATGCTATGGGCAATTCCGAGTATCTTTCCTATGACAACAAGGGCAATTTGTTGACCTATATGGACAGAAACGGAAATGCCACAATACTGTCTTATGATGCCAAAGGCAATATGGTGACACATACTAATGCTTTGAATTACATGACTTCCTATAGTTACAATAGCAATGGAAATCTTGTATCTGTGACGGATGCCAATGGTAACACGACCACATGCGAGTATGATTTGTTGTATCAGTTGAAAAAAGTTACTTTTCCCAATGGAAAAACTCGCCGCTTTTGGTATGATGGCAAAGGTAACATTACATTGCAAGAAAATGAAGCAGGAGAGCAAACTACTTTGACTTACGACGCTGTAGACAGGCTGACGACTATACAAAGTTCTGATAGAACTAATGAGTATTCTGCTTTCCAATATGATTTGGCTGGAAATCTTATAAGTGCATCTAATCAAAACGCGACTTCCATCTTTACTCGTGATGCAGTTGGAAGGTTGTTGTCCGAAGAAATGAACGGTGCATTGACAACCTATTCTTATAATACCGCTAATAGAACTGTTGGAATTACCTATCCTAGTGGAAAGCAGGTTATGGAGACACGTGATTTACGCTCACGAACAACAGGCGTTTATGTAAATGGAGGAGTGGTGGCTTCGTTTGAATACAACAATGCAGGAAATGTGATAAGCAGAACATACGCAAACAGTGCTGTTACCAATTATGCGTATGATGAGCTGGGACGAATGAATCATTTGTATGATAATCATAACACTATTGATTATCAGCTTGTCTATGATGCTTCGAATAATCTTTTGGCAAGGAAAGACATGATTAATGTTGAGGATAGCCAGTCCTATACTTATGATGCATTGGATCGCTTGGTAGATTATCAAAGGGGTGAAATGAATAATGATTATTTGATAGCCGCACCTGCTTGCCATATTTCGTATGGATTGGATGGTTTGGGGAATCGCACGGATGTCATTGAAAACGGTGTTACGACTCACTTTTCGACTAATATGATGAATGCATATACATCTATCATTGGGCCAGGCAGCAATCAGAATATGGTTTATGATGATAACGGAAATTTGACAAATGATGGAATCCATACGTATCAATATGACGGTAATAATAGGCGAGTTAGCGTTGATAATGGTAATTCTGTAATATATAAATATGATGCATTAGGTCGTATGATTCAACGCCAAGTGCCAAGTGTAAGCCAGACGGAGAATTATCATTATGCAAGAAATATGATGATAGAAGAAAATGATGATTATGGGAATCTGGTTTCATCATTTGTTTATGGTCAAAACACCAAAGACATAGTCAAGTTTATAAAAGGTAACAATTCCTATTATCTTCAAAAAGATCAGCTCGGTTCGACTACGTTGCTAATTGATGACAATAATGCCATAAGTGAACGGTATTCGTATGACCCTTTTGGTAAAACAACTGTTTTTTCAAGAGATGTGTCTACGGAAATGCCGTTTTTGTACGAAGGAAATTATATGGATGATTATACTGGCAGTTATCATACTTCCGATAGAAACTATAATACAACTCAGGGACGATATACGGAACAGGATGTTTTGGTTTATGTTAAATCTATGAATACATATTCGTATGAGAATAATAATCCAGCTTCTACCGAGACAAAGTTTGATGCCTTTATGGGCGGTATTTCAGATGGCGGTAGTGTCCTTTCTGCTTTAGGTCCTAAAAGTCTTAGTGCAGCAGGAGATTTGATTGCAGAGATTCAAGGTGGAGTTGAGATGATTAGGCTTTGGGATAAATCTGGCGTTTGGCCATGGAGTAAAAAAGGTTTTGCTACATTTGAGGAAGAATATGCTGCTGATTCCAAGTTTGTTGGAACAGTGCTTGCGGCTCCTATATGTGGAACAGTAGGTGCTTTTGAAGGGGCAATTCGAGGTGGATTAAGAGAGGCTTGGAATGTAACGAAGGATGCTTTTAACGGGAATTCTTCTGGCGGTTTAAGCTCAGGTTTAAGAATATTAAAAGGGGCTTGGAATCAAGCTCTTAATGATGCAGGTTATTATGCTGGATTATCTCAAGACGTGTTTGAAGGTATGGGTAGAGAAGCGGGAAAGGCTAGAGACCAGTGGGTTGATATTATGGAAGCTGATTGCCTTGCCTTTGTTGCAAACGGGTCAGATTATGAAAATGCTACTAGACAACAGCAAAAGGCATATAATATAGCCCAAAATAAACCAACCAACGAGTTCTATTATATGACAGGAATACCATTTTCTGATGCTCATGCGGAAAAGATGATGAGACGGGGAGCTAGAAGAAAAGATTTCGTTAATACGGTAAAAAGTTGGTTTGATTAATTAACATTAATAAATAATGAAAAAAATGAATACTATAAGAACAACAATAGTGATTCTTATCTGCTTGTTGATAGGATTGGCTAATCAGGCTAATGCACAAAAACCACATAGACCTAGGAAAAATTGGGTCAGATGTTACCAAGGCTACCAAGCACTAGACGAAGAACAAAAAAGAATCGTTGATGCTTTAATCGCCGCAAATGCCGACATCTCAGTCTTCGCCCCACAAGACCCCAATGAAATCATTGGAACCGTGGGCTACGATGCTCCGGGTGATACCTTGCAATGGGTGTCGTTGACGGCCTCGCTGCCTTACACCATCTACTTCGAGAACGACCCCGACTTTGCCACCGCTGCGGCACAAATGGTCGAAATCCGGCTGCCGCTGCACGCCAAGGCCGACATCGCCACTTTCGCCGTTGGTTCCTTCGGCTTTGGCAGCCATATCTTCGCCGTCGAGGGTAACTTCGCCACTTACCAACAGCGATTGGACATGACAGAGGACATGGGACTCTATGTGGATGTGGTGGCCGGCATCGATGTGGTCACCAACGAAGCCTTCTGGATCTTCGAAAGCATCGACCCCGCCACGGGCTTGCCACCGCAAGGAACACAACAGGGTTTCCTGCCCATCAACGATGAGAGTCACAACGGTGAAGGCTTCGTGACGTTCACCATCAGACCCAAAGCCTCAGCATGCGTCACAGGCGATGTGGTCACGGCAACAGCTTCCATCGTCTTCGATGTCAACGAGCCGCTCCCCACCAACGTGTGGCACAACACCGTGGATGCCTTGCCGCCCACAACCCAAATGACAGGCTCTGACGACGGCTTGGTCAACGAGCTTTTGCTACAGTTCACAGGTGAGGACGATGAAGGAGGGAGTGGACTGAAGCAGTACAAGCTTTATGTCTCGGACAACTACGCACCCTATCAGTATTACGACACATATTTGGCTGGGACAGAGGCAGTCTTCCCGACTGAATACAACCATTGCTATCGGTTCTACTGCTTAGGCGAGGACAATGCCGGCAATGTGGAAGAGATGAAGGCGGAGCCTGACTTTGAGTATGGCAACTATAATCTTTTCGTGTCGGTTGTGGTTTCACCCGAAGAGGGCGGAACTGTGACGGGCGCAGGAACCTATGTGTATGACTCGCAAGTGACCCTCACCGCCATTCCTACTGGGGAATATGCCTTCAGACGTTGGATGCTCAATGGTGTAACCGTATCAGAAGACTATGTCTATACTTTTGCCATCCACGATAACCTCGAACTGGTGGCCGAATTTGAACCTTCATCCACGGTCAGCGTGCAGTACGAGCTGGCTCAAGGTTGGAACTGGTGGAGCACCTATGTCAATGTGAGCGGCGGCGGTCTTGAACAGCTGGAGAATGGTTTGGGTGAGAGCGGCCTCAACATCAAATCGCAACAAGATGGCTTCGTCATGAATTATGGAGACGGTTGGTATGGAAGCCTTAATTCGCTTGACAACCGGTACATGTATTTGGTGCAGACTTCGTCGGACGTCGATTTCAGCTTGAGCGGCGTCCCCGTGAATGCCTCCCAACTTAACATTGACCTTTCGTCAAATTGGACATGGATAGGCTATCCCTTGGCCTCAACGCAATCGGTCAACAGCTCTTTGTCACAGCTCGATCCCGATGATGGCGACCTGTTGAAGTCGATAAGCCAATTCTCGGTTTACGACGGTGATGACGGATGGTTCGGAAGCCTGAACAATATGTATCCGGGAATGGGTTATATGTATAAGGCACAGCGCAGCCATAGCTTCAAATACAGCGAAAGCCGAGGATGTGTTGCCGAAGAAGTTGCAGAAGCCACCAACTGGAGAGCCAACTTCCACACATTTGCTGACAATATGAGCATTGTGGCTTTGGTTTTCCTCGATGGTGAGGAGCTGCGTTCCGATAGCTATGAAGTGGCTGCCTTCTGTAATGGCACCTGCTTGGGTAGTACAAGACTCCAGTATAATGCCCGCCGTGACAGTTACTATGCCTTGTTGCCTGTTTTGGGTGATGAGGGTATGGGCATCACGTTCAGACTCTATAGCGCGGACAAGGGCGTTGAATACTTCAGCCAGGCTGACGAAACCTGCATTTTTGCCGTCAACGCAGTCCTTGGCAGTCTCGACAATCCTATGGCATTGCATTTCGGCAGTACCACTGGCCTGCAAGAGAATGAGACCTTGCTGAGTCTCTTCCCCAATCCTGTAAAGCGTGGCGGAGAGGTCCGTCTCGAATTGCCAGAGGATGAGGGCACAGTTCATGTGGATATTTATAATGTGCTTGATGTGTTGGTCAGCAAGATGGAAGTCAACGGCACATCATTCAGGATAAGTGAGACATTGGCTCCAGGCACCTATGTCATCCGTGTACATGGTGCTTCCAACAGAGCCTATTACAGAAAACTGATCATTCAATAAGAAAACCAAATCAATTAGAAATATGAAAAAGGTTATTAGATTTTTAGCAATGGCGTTGCTCTTGTCGGCCTCTTGTCTGTCGTATGCCGAGGGAGAGCATTGGACCTGGAACCCCAATCAGTATGCCTATAATGCCACTTTCGTTTCCGTCCTTTCCATCAATGGTTTGGAACAGCGGAGTGAGGATTTGGAGATAGGTGCATTTTGCGACGGTGAGTGTCGTGGCAGCTACAGATGCGAGTATGAGCCGCTCAAGGATCGGTATTTTGCCTATCTGACGGTGAATGGCGAGGCAGGTATGGTGATGACGTTCAAACTTTGGAATCATGTGACTCAGGCAGAGGTTGATGTGACCTGTGATGTCACCTACACATTCGTCGCTGACGATTCTTACGGCATTCCCCGTGACCCTTACGTGTTTCCGTTCACCACCAATTCAACACAATTCGTCTTTAATGGAACGGTTAATTCATTATGGTCGCTGGCTGACAATTGGGAAAGCAATGCCATACCGTCCAATTATGACCTTGTCATCGTCAACGCACCTTGTCAACTCGATCAGGATGCTGAAGTGTATAGAGTGGTCGTGAACGACGGCTCTTCGCTGACCGTCATGGAAAGCTACACCCTCACGGCGAACAGCATCATCAGTGATGCTGCCACCAAGCTCATCATCGCCGATGGCGGACAATTGGTTTGCGACAACACGGAAGGCGTTTATGCCACAATACAGAAATTCGTCGAAGGCTACGGCACAGGTTCCGACAAATGGTGCTTCATCGCTTCTCCGTTGGTGGGAGGGACGTCACATACCACAGTCGACAATTTGGTGAACGAGGAAGGTTATGACCTGTATGCCTTTGACCAGACGTATGTGTTGGAATGGCGCAATTTCAAGAACCACGATTTGACCATGAATCCCGGAGGAGGGTATCTTTATGCCAATACCGAGGATGTGGTTCTTGGATTTGCAGGTGAGCTCAACAGCACTGTCGAAAACGTTGCATTAGGCTATGGCTCAGACTATACCCAAAAAGGTTGGAACTTGATTGGTAATCCTTTTACCTATAATGTCTATGCCGACAGAAGCTATTATGTGTTGAATGCCGAGGGTACGGAATTGGACCCCGTTGCCGCGTCGGAGGTCGAAGCCATTATGCCTTGTACGGGCATTATGGTGAAAGCTTCTTCCGCTGGAGAAGTAGTCGGTTTCAGTCAAACAGCCCCGAATAAAGACCATGGTAGCCTGAAATTGACGGTGTCTTCCTCTGGCCGTGGTGCCGCTTCGGATTGTGCCATCATCAGTTTCAATCCTGACGACGCCTTGGCCAAGTTTGTGTTCCAAGGCAATGGGCCGCAGCTCTCCATCCCGCAGGAAGGGACGGACTATGCCATCGTCACCTCTGACGTACAAGGCGAGCTTCCAGTCAATTTCAAGGCTTATGAGGATGGCAACTACACCATCGGCGTCAGCGCTTCCCTTGTGGACATGAACTATCTGCATCTGATTGACAATCTCACGGGCAAGGAGGTGGATCTGTTGGAAACCTCGACCTATTGCTTTAACGCCCGCACAACGGACTATGCCAGCCGCTTCAAGATTGTTTTCATTTGCGTGGACGCAAATGATGACAATGGCCCTTCGACAGGCTCAGGGACCTTTGCCTATTTCAGCGATGGTGACATCGTCATTGCGGATGGGTTGGGAGACGCATCCAATGCGTCTTTACAGGTGATTGATATTATGGGGCGCATCGTTGTTTCGTGCCAAGGAGACGCGATGAATCGCGTCTCTACAGGCGGGATGGCACCTGGCACGTATGTGTTGCGCCTTGTCAACGGTGACGACGTTCGTGTGCAAAAGATTGTGGTGAGGTAAACCCCTATCAACAACAATTAAACAATTCAACAATCAATGATTAAACAATACCCGACGATGAAGAAATTAATAATTACTATAGCAGTTGTGCTTGGACTAAGTAGCATGGCTTTTGCCGAAGACGGCCTGTTTCAACGCGGAATAGAATATGACGATGAACAAATGTTGTTTTTCCTTAGGAGCAACGAAATGCCCATATTGCCCTATCAACACAATTTATATGGCGATCAGGACGCGGATGCCGCTCCACTTGGAGGTGGTGTCCTAACTCTCATTGGCCTTGGGGCAGGATATGCGATTGCCAAAAAGAAGAAAAACGAATGAAAAGAGGAGCAAACGGCTACGCTTATCGCCCATCCCAAAGAGGACTATGTGTTTGTTGAATGGACAGAAGAAGGATATTTTGTTTCCGACCAACCCTTCATGAGCTTCGTGGTAACCCAAAACAGGAATCTAGAAGCGCATTTCACATTTATTGATGGTATGGGGGAAAAAGAGACCACTTTATCGGTTTTCCC
The DNA here is from genome assembly GCA_946185535.1 of uncultured Bacteroidales bacterium. Lineage (GTDB taxonomy): Bacteria > Bacteroidota > Bacteroidia > Bacteroidales > F082 > Limimorpha. The sequence continues at coordinate 45,183 of CAMHJX010000007.1, read as the reverse complement.
TAATCCGACTTAAGGAAAAGTAACAATAAAAGGTTTACAGGAAAAGTGTTTGGTCCGGCTGATGGATGAGCATGGACATCCTATTCTGTCAGAATACCTTGAAGGAGAAGATGTTGTTCTTGACCTTGGTACTGTGTCGGATGGATACTATATTCTTTCTGTCCTTTCTGGAGCACAAAGACGTGTTGGGAAGATTGTGAAGATAAGTAGATGAGCAAAAGAGGACAAAGAAAAAAATAATTCGCTGTAATTTCAAAACTTAAGGAAAAAATATCTATTTTTGCAGCCCAATTCAAACCGCACTCCAGATGGATTGCGAAATCGGCGGTTTGAGTTGGAAATCAAAAGTTTAACCTCCTCGTAGGTGGATGTCTGGAACGCTTGCGGGTACAATTTTTATCAAAATTATTATTACATGGAAGAAAACGAAAACATCATCAACGAAGCCATGCCAGTAGTAGAAAAGGCCGTTGAAGAAACCCAAGTCAAGGAAGCTCCTGCAAAGAAGGCTCCCAAAGCCCCGAGACCGAAACCGGTTCCCGCCGAGGATTTCGACTGGACATCCTCACACAAGAAGTTCGACAACTATTCAGCTGACGAACGCGCCAAACTCGAAGAGAAGTATGCTGGCACGATGAGCCAAGTGGCTGATCACGAAGTCATCGAAGGCACTGTGGTGGCCATCACCGAACGTGAAGTGGTCGTCAACATCGGCTTTAAGTCGGATGGTGTTATTCCTGTTGCTGAATTCCGCACCAACCCCAACCTGAAGGTGGGCGACAAGGTGGAAGTCTATGTTGAGAACCAAGAAGGTCCCAACGGCCAACTCATCCTGTCACACAAGAAAGCCGAACTCCTCAAGTCGTGGGATCGCGTCAACGAAGCTTACGAAAGCGGCGAAATTGTCAACGGTTATGTCAAGAGCCGTACCAAGGGTGGCCTCATCGTCGAAGTGTTCGGCCTCGAAGCCTTCCTGCCCGGTTCGCAAATCGACGTCAAGCCCATTCGTGACTACGACGTGTTTGTTGACAGCGTGATGGAATTCAAAGTCGTGAAGATCAACCAAGAGTTCAAGAACGTGGTTGTGTCTCACAAAGCCCTCATCGAAGACGAACTCGAGGCCCAGAAGGCCGAGATCATCAGCAAGCTCGAGAAGGGTCAGATCCTCGAAGGCGTGGTCAAGAACATCACCAGCTACGGTGTGTTCATCGACCTCGGTGGCGTCGACGGTCTCATCCACATCACCGACCTCAGCTGGGGCCGCATCACGCACCCCGAAGAGGTGGTCAAGTTGGACGAGAAGATCAAGGTCGTCATCCTCGACTTCGACGACAACAAGAAACGTATTGCCTTGGGTCTCAAGCAGCTCACTCCTCATCCGTGGGATGCTCTCGACGAGAACCTCAAGGTGGGCGACACTGTCAAGGGTAAGGTCGTCGTCATCGCCGACTACGGTGCGTTCGTCGAGATCGCTCCTGGCGTTGAAGGCCTCATCCACGTGTCCGAGATGTCATGGAGCCAACACCTCCGCAGCGCCCAAGACTTCCTGAAGGTGGGCGACGAGGTGGAAGCCAAGGTCTTGACCCTCGACCGCGAGGAGCGCAAGATGAGCCTCGGCATGAAGCAGTTGATGCCCGACCCGTGGGCCAACATCACCGACCGCTATCCGATTGGCTCGAAGCACACCGCCACCGTGCGTAACTTCACCAACTTCGGTATCTTCGTCGAACTCGAAGAAGGCGTCGATGGCCTGATCCACATCAGCGACCTCAGCTGGTCGAAGAAGATCAAGCACCCGGCCGAATTCACCAAGGTTGGCGAGACCATCGAAGTCGTCGTCCTCGACGTCGACCAGGAGAACCGCCGCCTCAGCCTCGGCCACAAGCAACTCGAAGAGAATCCTTGGGATGTGTTTGAAACCGTCTTCACCGTCGGTTCCATGCACCAAGGTACCGTCATCAGCGCTACCGACAAGGGCGCCGTCGTTTCACTGCCTTACGGCGTGGAAGGCTTCTGCCCCAGCCGCTACATGAAGAAGGAAGACGGCACTCCCGCCAAGGTAGACGACAGCCTCGAGTTCAAGGTCCTTGAGTTCAACAAGGAAAGCAAGAAGATCATCCTTGCCCTGCCTAAGGTAGAGGAAGAGAAGGAAGCTCCTGCCAAGAGCGCAGAGGAAAAGGCCGCTGAAAAGGCAGCCAAGCAAGCCAAGCGCACTGTGAAGGAAATCAATGACAACATTGAGCACAGCACCCTCGGCGACCTCGAAGTCCTTGCCGGTCTGAAAGAAAACCTTGAGAAGCAAGAGAAAGCCCAGAAAGGCGAATAATCGCTTCACTTGCTGAAAACCGCCAAACGGCCGCTCTCGGAAGAGGGTGGCCGTTGTTTTTGCCACCCCCGCGTCCCAACAGTTTTTTGCGCCAATAAGTAAATTTACTTATCGCTATTTCCGAAATCATTTCTAATTTTGTATGTCGTATTCTTTAAGAATTAGGACATACGTATAAATCTATGTAATGTTGCATCTTTTGATTATCAATTAGTTAATATAAATGGGAGTAAGGCATGAAAAGACTGTTTTCCACCATAATCCTTGCCTGCCTCGTAATAGGGGTGAAGGCGCAAGACGCTGACAGCCTAAGGGCCAAGATATTGCAATGCTTCAACGAGAGCCGTTTCGTTGAGGTGATTGACTATAGCAAGCAGGCGTTGCAACTTTATGAACAGGTGGACGACAAGTACAATGTGGCAGGATGCTACAACACCATCGCAGGGGCCTACATGCGCATGGGGCAATATGACGAAGCCATACGCAACTACACCCTCTGCACCGAAATCATGGATGAAATCGGTGGCGAGATGGCCTCCGTCAACAAACGGTATGTCATTAACAACATCGCTTCGATTTACTTCGACATGGAGGAATATGACCAGTCGGAGGAGATGTACTGGAAATGTATCGAGATGTTGGGGGAGCCGGGTAACGACACGACGACCAACCTCGACCTGGCCACCTATTACCAGAACCTCTCAGGGGTGCGACTGATGCAACTCGGACTGATGGCAGCCGACGACCCGCAGCACGACAAAACCCAAGCCGAGGCCGTTGACTTTGCCGAACAGGCCTTGGCTTTGTCGAAACAATATGGCGACAACCAAGAAAAATTGATCAACAGGCACATCACCTTGTCGAGAGCCTACCAAGCGACAGGAAGCATCGACGAGGCACATGCACAACTCGACACCGCACTTGTCATTGCACAACACGAAAAAGAGCTCTACTTCGAAACCGCCATCATCATGCTCAAAGGCCAATATGCCCACGACCGTGGCGACGACATGGCTTCGGAGCAACACTTCCTCGAAGCCTTCGACATCGCGAAAGAAAACCAGTACAACCAGTTTTACCTGGAGTGCATGCAAGGTGCCTATCTGGCCACAAAGACCTCACACCCCGAACGCGCCATCGGCTATCTTGAGGAATGCAACAAGATGAGGGACTCCATCTACAACGAAGACCAGCAAGCCTTGATTCGCGACTACCAAGTGAGGTACCAAATGTCAGAGAAAGAGCATGCACTGGAGATGCAGGAGGAGAAAACCCGACAAAGCCGTCTCCTGCTTTCCTTGTCGCTGCTTGTGGTGGCCTTGCTGCTCGTCTTGGTCGTGGTGCTGGCGCGCAACGCCATCCAACGTAAAAAACAGAACGAAACGCTGACCCGCCTCAACAATACCAAGAACCAATTGTTCACCGTGGTCTCGCACGACATCAAGACGCCGTTGCAGGCGCAGGAGAAAATCCTCGACCTTATCTGTAAATACATGGATGAGATGCCACCTGAAGACCTGAAGGAGTATCTGTTCACATTGAAATCGTCAACCAAAGAATTGAATGTCAAGACCATCAATGTCATCGGTTGGGTGAAGGGCATGATTGGCGACACCAAAAGCCAAGCCGAGCCTTTCAACCTGTGCGAATTGGTCGAAACGGTGACGCGTAGCCTGGCCTTCGAAATAGGGCAGAAGCAACTGAAGGTCACCAATGCCATACCCAAGGATTGGATAGGCAACGACGACCCCAAAATCATTGAGATGGTGTTGCAGAACATCCTCTCGAATGCGGTGAAATACTCTTTCGACAACGGCGAAATCAGGTTGGAAGCCGAAGACGGTGGCGAGCGTTATCTGGTTAAGGTAATTGACCACGGCAAAGGCATCGATAAGGAAAAGTTAGGCAAATTGCTGAAGATGATGACCTCTTCGACCGAAGGCACCTGCGGCGAGTTAGGCACCGGCATTGGCCTTTTCGTCAGTCAGCAGATGATGGAACATAACGGTGGAACCATAGCGATAGAAAGCGAAGAAGGAAAGGGAACCGTAGTGACTATCACCATAAAGAAAGGCAACCAATGACCCAACGAAAGCCTATACGAATCCTCTTGGTGGACGACCATCCGCTTTATCGCGTGGGCATCCGCTTGTCGCTCAACTATTCTGGCTTGAGCTGCGTCGTTGCAGCCGAGGCCGACGATGTGAAGTCGGCCAAGAGCTATCTTGAGCAACATGCCGATGAGGTGGACCTCATCTTGCTCGACTACTTCCTGCCCGACGGCACTGGCGTTGATGTGATCCATCATTCGCGAGCGCTCAGCCCTAAGGCCAAAATAGTCCTGATTTCGGGCGAAATTGAGAACGAAGATTTAGTGGCTGACACCCAAGGTCTTGTAGATGGATATTTAGGCAAGGAAATAGAACCGGAGACGCTGAAGGCAAAACTCAATGCCTTGTTTGAAATCAATGGTGACGACGAAGACAGACAATACCGCATTAAGGCAAAAGCCGACCTGTCGGCACGTGAGATAGAAATCATCCAGTTGTGCGCCAATGGCATGTCGGCCCAACAGATTGCCGACCGCCTTTGCCTCAGCCGCCGCACGGTGGAGGTGCACAAAAGCCATATCTTCGAAAAGCTCGACCTCAACACCACGGCAGACTTGGTGAAATACGCCTACGAGGCCGGGTTGGTGGCACATAGATGATATGTCACACAGATTTCACGGATTTTTTGCCTGCGGCAGCCGAGCAATATCTGTGTAATCTGTGTAATCCGTGTGACATAATTTTGATGTTTTTTTGTTGCAATAAGTAATTTTACTTACAATTGTTTCAAAAATTTCCTATATTTTTGAGGCGAAAATTCCAAAGGCTCTCAATAAAGAATTACTAACCACAAAAATAACACATTATGAAAAGAACGCTACAACATCGAAAAGGAGTTTTCGCCCTCCTCCTTGCCCTCAGCTTGGGCATGGGAACGGCGTATGCGTACAACTTCTCAGCAACATACTATGGGAAGACGTTCTATTACAACATCATTAATGCCACCAATCATTATGTGGAGATAACCTATCCGGGAACAAGCACTACAAATCCTTGGGATGGATACACCAAACCCACGGGGAGCATCACCTTACCTTCTAGTGTAACCCATAATGGCGTAACTTACACCGTGACAAAAATAGGCGATTATGCTTTCAAGGACTGTAATGGCTTGACAGGCTCGCTGATCATCCCCAATTCCGTGACCGATATTGGCGAAAATGTTTTCATGGGTTGCACTTTCAACGGCTTGAATGTTAACATGCCTAACATCCCTGAAAGCTTTAGAGGTAGATTGGCTGCCAATTTCAGTGGTTCACTCATCATAGGCAATTCCGTGACCTCGATAGGTGATTATGCTTTCTTTAATTACAGTGGTTTCGATGGTACGCTAACCATTGGCAATTCGGTGACCTCGATTGGTTATGCGGCTTTTTATGGCAACCATGGTTTTACAGGTAACTTGACCATCCCGAATTCCGTGACCACGATAGGAGAAAATGCCTTCTACCAATGCAACGGTTTCAATGGCAACTTGACCATTGGCAATTCCGTGATTTCGATAGGAGAGGAAGCTTTCTCTGGATGCCTTGGCTTTGTCGGCACCTTGGCCCTCGGTAATTCTGTGACCTCGATAGGCGACCTTGCTTTCTACCTTTGTGACGGCTTCACTGGAAGCCTTACCATCCCCAATTCCGTGACCACGATTGGCGAGGATGCTTTCGCTGGGTGCACTAGATTCAATGGCACGTTGACCATCGGCAATTCCGTGACCTCGATTGGCGAGAATGCTTTCCTATATTGCACTTTCAACGGCTTGAGCATCAATATGCCTAACATCCCAAACAATTTCATAAGCACTGTTGGCGGAACGTATAGTGGCCCGTTGTTCATCGGCAATTCCGTGACTTCGATTGGCATTAATGCTTTCCAGAATTGCACTTTCAACGGCTTGAATGTTAACATGCCTAACATCCCTGAAAGCTTTAGAGGTAGATTGGCTGCCAATTTCAGTGGTTCACTCATCATAGGCAATTCCGTGACCTCGATAGGTGATTATGCTTTCTTTAATTACAGTGGTTTCGATGGTACGCTAACCATTGGCAATTCGGTGACCTCGATTGGTTATGCGGCTTTTTATGGCAACCATGGTTTTACAGGTAACTTGACCATCCCGAATTCCGTGACCACGATAGGAGAAAATGCCTTCTACCAATGCAACGGTTTCAATGGCAACTTGACCATTGGCAATTCCGTGATTTCGATAGGAGAGGAAGCTTTCGCTGTATGCGATGGCTTTGTCGGCACCCTTGCCCTCGGTAATTCTGTGGCCTCGATAGGCAACCTTGCTTTCTACCTTTGTGACGGCTTCACTGGAAGCCTTACCATCCCGAATTCCGTGACCACGATTGGCGAGACTGCTTTCGCTGGGTGCACTGGATTCAACGGCACGCTGACCATCGGCCTTTCCGTGAACTCGATAGGTGCTAATGCCTTTAAAAATTGCAATCACTTGACGTCCATCCAAGCCTTGCCCGAATTTCCACCTACCACGAGCGCAACAGCGTTTGCCAATGTGCCGAAAAGCATCCCGGTCCAAGTGCCATGCCATACGCTTTCACAGTATCAGTCTGCCCAGGGCTGGAGCGCGTTCACCAACATGACGGGTGTGTTGTGCGGCGGAGTCGTCGTCCCCTCGGCCGTTCCTTCCGCAGGCGGCTCGGTGACGGGCAACGGTTACTACAATTACGGTCAGACATGCACGGTGACGGCCACGCCGAATGCCGGATACATGTTCCTCCATTGGAGCATCGATGGTGAAGTGGTCAGCTGCGACCCGACCTACAGTTGGACGATGCAAGGGGAGACGGTAGACATCAATGCGGTCTTCATGCTCGTAACAGGGACACTCGTCGGCGAAGACCAGTCAACCAACGAGACCCTTCCAAGCTATTCGTATTTTAACTACTCGCTTTCTGAGCAAATCTACAACCCGTCGGAGATTGGCGGAAGCACCACCATAAGCTCGCTGTCGTTCTTCAACGAAGGCCCGACAAAAACGCGTAGCTATGACATTTATATGTCGCATACCACAAAGAATGCCTTCAGCAGCGGCACAGATTGGGTCAACGTTACAACAGCCAACCGTGTCTTCAGCGGCACTGTGACCATGACCCGAGGCTACTGGACCACCATCGAGCTTGACACGCCCTTCGCCTACAACGGTACCTCCAACCTTCTCTTGGTCGTGGACGATAACACGGGAGACTGGACGATGGCCCCCCAGATGGCTTGCCGGACGTATGGTAGTGGCGTCCAATCGCTCCGTGTCTATAGCGATGGCATCAACTACAACCCCAGCAACGCGTCCTCTTACTCGGGCTCAAGTTTAGGGGTGAAGAACCAAATCCTCTTGAACAGCCATTCGTATGACGTCACGGCCACCGTGGCCGGCAACGGCACAGGCACGGTGAGCGGGGCAGGGCACTATGGCGCAGGCATGACCTGCACACTGAGGGCCACTCCCGACGAGGGGAACCTCTTCCTGCATTGGAGTCATAACGGGACCGTGGTCAGTTGCGAAACCACATACAGCTTCGTCGTGACAGAGAATGCGGAGCTTGAGGCCGTCTTCATGCCTATCAGTGGTGTTTATGTGAGCAACAATTGGACAGCAAACTCTACCTACCTGCCCAGCTATTCCTATTTCAGATACGGCCTGTCGGAACAAATCTACACCCCCAATGAGCTTGGCGGAAGCACCACGATCAATAGCATATCCTTCTACAATGCCGGCAACACGAAAACCCGAAGCTATGACATCTATATGTTGCATACCGCCAAGAACAGCTTCAGCAGCGGCACCGACTGGGTGTCAGTGTCGTCGGCCAACCGCGTCTTCAGCGGCACGGTGACCATGACCAAGGGCTACTGGACCACCATTGAGCTTGACACGCCCTTCGCCTACAACGGCACGTCCAACCTTCTCTTGGTCATGGATGACAACACGGGAAGCTGGTCGAATGAACCGCACATGGAGTGTCGAGGCTACATACCCGATGAGCAACAGTCCATTTATGTTTACAACGACAACACCGACTTCAACCCCAGCAGTCCCTCGGGCTATGTTGGCACATTATTCACCATCCCCTTCAAGAACCAGCTCATCCTCAACGGGAGCGGCACATGCGCAAGAACCATTCCTTATGCCTATGGCTTCGAGGACAGCGACGAGTTCAACTGCTGGTCGATGGTTGACTGCGACGGATTAACGGGTATCAACGTGAATGGCGCGTATACTGGCTCTTACGGTTTCAGTTTCAAGTATAACTATGCTCCGCCCCAATATCTGATTTCCCCCGAGCTGGTCGGCACCGATGAGGGCTTGGCTGTCGAGTTCCAATACAAGAACAATTCCCTTGCATATTGCGAAAGGTTCCAAGTGGGCTGGTCAACCACCGACTCCGATGTGGACAACTTCACCTGGGAGGAAGAGACCACTGTTTCCAATACACGTTGGAAACGCTACCACACATTGCTTCCTGCTGGTACCAAGTTTGTGGCCGTCAGGTGTAATTCGTATGACCAGTTCTACTTATACCTTGACAAATTCAGCTTCACGGCACCCGATCCTTGCATGCGGCCTGGTGCATTGGTGGCTTCCGATGTCGCACTGAACTCGGCTACGCTGAGTTGGAACGGATTGCAAGACGCCTACACGCTGAGGTACAGGCAGGCCTCCGTCTTCTATGATGACTTCGAGGATGGCCTTGACCAATGGACGACCATTGACGCCGACGGCGATGGCTATAGCTGGCAAGTTAACACGACTTGGGGAGGCCATGAGAGCCAATCCATGGTGCTTTCCGCAAGTTGGGTGTCTGGAGTAGGTCCCCTGACCCCCGACAACTATCTCGTCACGCCAAGGATACCTTTAGGAGGCGTTGTCAGGTTCTATGCTTGCGCTCAGGATAACCTCTATGCAGCCGAACATTTCGGTGTGGCCGTCTCTACAACGAACAACACCAGTCCATCAGCCTTCACTATGGTGCAAGAATGGACGATGGCCGCCAAGGGAAGTGGCGGTCGCGCCATCGCTACCCGCGGCGACAGTCGTGCCCAAGGAACATGGTACGAGTTTACCGTTGACCTGGGTGCCTATGCCGGACTACAAGGCTATGTGGCCATCCGTCACTTTGACTGCACAGATAAGTGTTACCTCGACGTGGACGACTTCAGCGTTTGTTATTCCAATGCCCTGACCGACTGGACGACAGTCCTTGTCGCCGGCTCAAGCGTCGACATCACCGGTCTTATGCCTGCCACCGAATACGAATGGCAGGTGAGAGACATGGACTGCGACGGCAGCGGCTCCTATACGGATTGGAGTGCCATGCACTACTTCACCACCGACACGCCACCCATCTTCATTAGCAACGGCAACTGGAACGAAGGCAGCCATTGGAACACAGGCACGGTGCCTCCCGCGGGCAGCGACGTCATCATCCAAGCTGACGTCATCGTTCCTGCAGGCTATATAGCCGTGGCCAACACGGTGAGCAAACAAGGCGGCAGCATCACCGTGGCCGACGGCGGACAGCTGAAGCACAATACCCCGGGTCTTGTGGTGACGATGAAGAAGAATATCGTAGGCTATGGCGATGCGAACAACCAGGACAACTATTATCTGCTGGCTTTCCCGTTCCTAAATTCCCAAGTGCCTACAGCCATGACTGCCAACGAGGGCAACGACCTCTACCGTTTTGACCCGAACGAGCCGGATGCCGAATGGCGCAACCACAAGCAGTACTCCATCAGTTATGTCGGTTATGGTTCGGGATACCTTTATGCCAATCCCGAGTCCATTGAGATTTCGGTGCCGGGCGCCACGCTTTCTACCAATTATGAAACAACTATGGATATTACCGTGGAGTACACCGAAGGCTCAGCCAACCCCTATAACGGTTGGGAGCTCTTGGGCAACCCCTTCACCTACAATGCCTACGTCTACCGCCAGACCAGCGATGGCGAGCTGGTGCCGATGGAAGTCATGATATATGATGAGAACGGCGACTTGCAGACCATCACCTGCGGGCCTATTGCCCCGATGCAAGGCTTCTTCGTGCATGTGACGGAGACGACCACGGTCTGCATCCGCGGCGAGGCTCATATAAACGACTACGTCGACCTCGGCCTGCCGAGCGGCCTGCTTTGGGCCACCTGCAACGTGGGTGCCGACAGCCCCGAAGAATACGGCGACTACTTCGCCTGGGGCGAAACCACGCCGAAGGACACCTACAACTGGGACACCTACCAATATGTAAATGGTATCTTGGAGGAATACCCGCAACTCACCAAGTATTGCAGCTACTCTACCTTCGGCTACGAAGGCTTCTACGACGACCTGACCATCTTGTTGCCCGAGGACGACGCGGCCACGGCCAATTGGGGCAGTGGCTGGCGCATGCCCACCAAGGAGGAATGGGAGGAACTTCTCGACAACACGACCCATACTTGGACGACTCAAAACGGGGTGAACGGACGCCTCTTCACCGCCACAAACGGCAATAGTCTCTTCCTGCCTGCCGCTGGCTACCGCTACAATAGCTTTCTCGGCTATACCGACAGTTGGGGCGTCTACTGGTCGAGTTCGCTTCGCACGGATTACCCGAGCATTGCGTGGGACTTCTTCTTCAACTCGGACGATTACTTCATGTTCTGGCAAGACACCCGTGACTATGGTCAAAGTGTGCGTCCCGTGCGTTCTGTTTCTCAGAACTAACCTTTGTTCCGTCACGGGCAAGACGGGCCAGGGGCGAGAAAGCCGCTGGGCGGGGCGCGCACGGGGTGCTACCGAGCTGATAGCTGACGGCTGATAGCTTACAGCCAAGAATACTATACATTATTTTTGAACAGTAACTTATAATAAAAGCGAACAAATTGAGTTAACGATATTAAAAACATAAACAATGAAAACAAAGTTATTATCAATTGCAATGATGGTCGCACTTATATTGGCGGCCATAACAAGAGGCCAAGCTCAGGAATATGACGGCCCTTGTCTGCCCCCGACGCACGGATTGGATGATCACCAAAGTGCTTTTTGTGGTTCAACCGAGACCCAGACGATAGCGTTGTTGACAGGCGCCAACTGGTTCTCGACCTACTTGGATATCACGCTTGAAGACCTTCAAGCAGCTCTCGTGGCAGCCTCAACGCCCAATAAGACTATCACAATCAAGTCACATGGTGCTAACGCCACGTATAGTAGAGGACGTTGGAACGTTCCCGCAGCCTTTACTTGGGATGTGGCCAATAGATTCGTAATCGTTTTGGATGAGGATATCGAGATTTCGCTTGAAGGCATGCCCATCGACCCCGCTGAACATCCCATTACCATCGTTGGCAACGGTGTTTCCAACTGGATTGGCTTCCCGTTCAGCCAGAGCATGACTATCACCGAAGCCTTTGCCACTTTGCCACCCCAAAACAATGACAACGTCAAAGACCCGAGCGGTAACTCCGTGTATAACAGAGGTCGTTGGCAGGGAACAACTTTCACCACTCTCGTACCCGGACACGGCTACATCTTCGTCTCGGCACCAAACTCGACAGACAGGGTATTCACATTCCCGTCAAGTAATAAGTAATCTACTTGCCAAAGCAAAGAAAAGATGAGAAACGGCCGCTCTCTCCCGAGAGCGGCCGTTTCTCAATTAATGCAATTCTGCTATTGAGAGTGAAAAATATGCAATTCTGGCAACTTTGTCTTCGTCGTGTTTATTCTTTGTATATCTTTGTATTTTTAATTTGAACAGTATAAATGTCTGAATAATGAAAAAAAACTTACTGATTCTTCTTTCCATGATGCTCAGTGTGAGTGTTATGGCACAACAAAGCATCCAACTTCGTTCGGTCGACAAAGCCGAATGTGTAAAGAGTGACATGACGAGTCTGAAGGCCACGTTTTCGTTTTCTAGCCTAGAGACCAACGAAATGAGTACTGAGCGTGGCGTTTTCTCCATGCTTACCATGCCCAACACCGTCATTGGCGGTAATGAAGGCGACCCTCAGATTCCTGTCGTGAACCAACTAATTGCAGTGCCATTTGGTGCTTCACCTAGTATCTGTGTGACCCATTATTCTGCGACAGATTACAACCTTGAGGAATACGGAATACACAGATTATCGCCTCGCCAACCAGAGGTATGGAAAGACCAAGAGGTACCATTCGTCTATAACGAAGCTGCCTATCAAACACGTGGCTTACGCTCCGAACCTGTGGCTCGCATCAGTGTAGAAGGCACTATGCGTGGTGTTCAAGTGGGGCAGATGAGCATCGAGCCTGTCAGCTATGACCCTGTCAACAATAAAATCCGTGTGTTTAACGACATTGAGGTTGAGGTCAGCTTCGATGGTGCCGATATCCGCGCCACAGAGGATATGTTTGTCAAGACTTACAGCCCTTATTATACAGGGATTTATGACCAATTGTTCAATGGCCAAGCGGTCAGAGGTGTTTACGAAGACCATCCCGACCTGTGGTCCGCTCCCGTGAAGATGCTGGTCATTGCCAACCGTATGTTCGAGAACTGCATCCAAAACTGGGTGGCTTGGAAGACCTTGAAGGGCATTTATGTGGATGTGAATTATACCGATGTCATCGGCACTACTGCTGAGGAAATTAAGAGTTTCATCCAAGAAAAATATGCCCAAGATGCGCCGACTTTCCTGATGATTATGGGCGACCAAGCCCAAGTGGTGAACTCGGGCATCGGAACCAAGACAGGCTTTGTTACCGACCTTTACTACTCCAGCGTGGACGGCGACCAGTTCCCTGACATGCTCCACAGCCGTCTTTCCGCCGAGACCGTTGGTGAGATGACGGCCATGCTCAACAAAGGCATGGAATACGAGCAATACACCATGCCCGACCCGAGCTATTTGAACAATGTGCTTTTTGTGGCTGGCTATGACAATACGGGTTGGGACATTATCGTCGGTCGTCCTACCGTTTGGTATGCCACCAACTATTATTACAATGCCGAGCATGGCTTCACCAACGTCAATGAGTTCAGCCACGGCATCTTTGACGGCTGTTACGACTATCTGAACTCTGGTGTGGGCTTCGCCAACTACACAGCCCACGGTAGCGAGACAGCCTGGTTAGACCCGTTGTTTTCCGTTGACGATGTCAACAACCTGACCAACGAGCACAAGTATTTCCTTGCCATGGGTAACTGCTGCAGAACCGGAAACTGGGGCTATAACGAATCCCCCTGTTACGGAGAAGTGTTGACTCGTGCCGCGAATAAAGGTGCCTACGCATACATTGGTTCCTGCCCTCCCACGACTTGGTATAACGACTATTACTTTGGTGTGGGTGCCACGACCGTCAACACGAACCTCTCGACGGGTCAACTTGGCGTCATGCCGACCTTTGAACAGACCACTATGGGCAGCTATGATGCCATTTGGAGGAATGATGCCTACAATACTGTTTGTTCCATTCTTTATGCTGGCAATCTAGCAGGCAATGCCGCCCGCGCGCTTGGCTATAGCGTCCATTGCAACCCGCTTTATTATTGGGAAGGCTATCATGTGTTGGGCGATGGCTCCATCATGCCTTATCGAGTGCAACCTACTGTCAACAACGTGAGCCACATGCACGTCTTTCCTATAGGTTGGGAATCCTTTGAGGTGAATGCCGTCGCTGGGTCATACGTGGCTATCAGCGTGGATGGCGAGCTTATCGGCACATCGCTTGTGGATGAATCGGGTAGGGCCTACGTCCCCGTTACTCCAGTCCATACGAATTGCAATGTCACCATTTGTGTGACCGCTCCCCAACGCATTCCTTATATTACCACCATTCCGTCTTCAATCGTTGAAGGGCCATATATTTCGGTCGACAGCTTTACTCCAACCCTTGCTCATGTCGGCGACACCATTGATTTGAGCCTCAATTTCAAGAATACGGGTACTGAGGCTACTACAGGCATCACCACCCTCACCTTGACTTCGACAAATTCTGATGTCATCATTGTTGATGAAACCAGTAGTTTTGATGCTTTGGCCCCTGAGACCATGACGACTGCAAGCGGTTTCAAGTTCCTCATTGCGCAAGGTGTGTCAGATGGCACGGAGTTACCCCTCCACTATGCCGCCGTCAACGGAGAGCATCGTTGGGAAGGCAATATCGTGGTCACAGCCAACGAAGCCGTGTTGGCCTATCAGAGCATGAAGTGGGATGGCAGTTTTGTCCCTGGCGAAACGATTACCGTGACCGCCAAGTTCAAGAACAGAGGCCACTACCAAGCTAACAATGCCGTGGTCACGATGAGTTCTTCCAGCAACTACATCGACATTTCCAATCCGTCGATTAATGTGGGTACTATTGCTGTTGATGAAGAGGTAGTATGCCAATTCACGGCCACTATTTCGGCTGATTGCCCTGAAGATAAGCAAATTCCCGTCAACTTCACCATGACGGCTGATGGCGGACTCGAAGTGCAAGCCAATGAGATGTTGAAGAACTCCTGTAAAGTCATATTCGAGCTTAGTGACTCCTACGGTGACGGATGGAACGGGAACAAGTTGATCGTTTCTTTTGACGACGGAAGCGATGCACAAGAGTTGACCATTGAAAGAGGCGGTGGCGCGCTTTATGAATTGGAAATAGGTCATGGCGTTCATGTGACGTTGACCTGGCATTCGGCGAGTATGGCCAGTGAATGTTCTTTTGTCGTGAAATACGAAGGCGATATGTTAGTCTATCAATCGAGTGGCACCCCATCTTCTGGTGTCCTCTATGAGTTCGACTGCGACTGCGCCATGGTTTACCAGACCTTCTTCGTCACCGCCGTTCCCGATGATGACACGCACGGCACTGTCACAGGTAGCGGTGAGTTCCATTATGGGGCAAGTTGCACAGTGACTGCTACGCCTGCCGAAGGTTATCTCTTCACCAATTGGACTCAAAATGGCGAAGTGGTTTCCTACAGCGTTTCCTATTCCTTCGATGTGACCACCGATGTGGATTTGGTGGCCAATTTCGTTGAGGGTGTTGAGATTGGCGACAGTAGCGATGCCACAAATGAATACCTTCCGAGTATCAGTTTGTACAAAAACACGCTTTCCGAACAGATTTACACCGTTGAGGAATTGGGTGGTGCTGGCGTCATCACCAGCATTGCCTTCTATAACGGTGGCACTGCGAAGACACGTCACTATGACTTCTACATGAAGGCCACATCGAAAAGTGCTTTCACTGGAAACAGGGATTGGGAAACCGTTTCCGCTTCCGACAAGGTGTTTAGTGGCGAAGTCACCATGGTGGCCAATGATTGGACGGTCATTACACTGAATCCTGCATTCCTTTATGATGGCACGTCCAATGTGGTGCTTGTTGCTGACGACCATACGACTTCAACCAGTGGAGGTATGAAATGCCGTGTGTTTGATGCCCCAAGCCAAGCTATCCGCGTCTTTAGTGAAAGCACGGACTACGATCCGATGAATACTTCGAGTTATTATGGAACAATCCTCAATGTGAAGAACCAAATCCGTATCACCAAATCGGCTCCTTCAACTGAGCCTATCACCATCACGGTGAGTGCTAATCCCGCCCAAGGAGGAACATTGACAGGTGGCGGCGTGTATAGTTTCGGCGAAACTTGCATGGTCACAGCCACGGCCAACACGGGCTATTATTTCGTTGGCTGGACCGAAAACGACGAGATCATCTCCAACGATTTGGAAATCAGTTTTGTGGCACTCAGCGACAGGATTCTTGTAGCCATGTTCGTTCAAGCCATTGAAATTGGTGAAGGCACCACGACCAATACCTATTTGCCAAGTTACAGTTATTACAATTATACCTTGTCGCAGCAGATTTACACGGCTGAGGAAATAGGCACAGCGGGAACGATCAACAGCATAGCCTTCTACAACGAAGGTGGGGAGAGGACTCGCACGTATGATTTGTACTTGGCTACGACAGAGAAGTCATCCTTTAGCAGCAATACCGATTGGATTCCGATGGAGGCATCCAACAAGGTGTTCAGTGGCAGTGTCACCATGGCTGCCAACGCTTGGACCTTCATTGTGTTTGATACACCGTTCGAATATGATGGTACTAACAACCTCGTTGTTGTGATTGACGACAATTCAGGCAGATATGATGGTACGCCTTATATGGCTTGCTCGGTTTACAGCACAAGTACAAGCCAAGCCATTTATTCATACAACTCCGCCACCAACTATAACCCGTTGTCACCTCCGACCACTTCAGGTGCCACCAGCTGGAATCCGAATGCCAATGCTGTCTTGTCGGTGAAGAACCATATTCTTCTTGGCATTGAGACAGAGGCCGAACAAATCGTCGAACTGGCTGCAGGCGCAAATTGGTTCTCAACCAACCTTGACATAACTCTTGACCAACTCAAGAGTGCCATTGAAGCCGCTGTGGGGACGAACGGCACCGCGACCATCAAGTCGCAAAACAGTTCCATCTCACTCACCAACGGACAGTGGAGACCTGTCAACCTGGACTTCGACATTCGTGAGATGTACCAGATTCTGGTCAGCGCTGATTGTGAACTCATGTTGTCAGGCATGCCCGTCGATCCTTCAAAGTATGTAATTACTATCCAGAATGGCATCAATTGGATTGGATTCCTACCCACAGATATTATGTCTATTGACGATGTCTTCTCTGGACTTAATCCAGAGGTGGGCGATGTCATCAAGTCTTCGGAAGGCACTTCCACCTTTAACGGCAACGGCTGGAGAGGGTCAGTGGATATCCTTGAGCCAGGACATGGTTACATCTATTATTCCAAGGCAACGGACAACAAAGCTTTCACCTATCCAACAAACTCAAAATAGTCTGTGCCACCATAAGACGCAAAAACGGCCATCTCATCGAGGTGGCCGTTTTGTATGAGTGATGTCTAAATAGGTTACTTCTTCTTCACATAGTCATTCATCTTTGCCTTGCCCCAAATCACCTCCATGATCTTAAGCGATTCCTGCACATCCATGTTACCACGGGCTTCGAGGTTGCGCTGGATGAAGACGCAGTCGGTGAGTTCGGCGTTGTCACATACGATGTCGCGGGCTAAGGCATCGCAGGTAGGGGCACCACAGATGCCACAGTCGGTCTGAGGAAGTCGGGCACGGTATTCGTCGATTTTCTTCATCTTCTCCAAGGCCACTGCGATGTTGTCGTCGAGGACGAGCATGGAACGCGGCTTGATTTCACCGACTTTCATGTGGCGCATCAAGTAATTGCGCTCTTCTTCCAACTCGTGGTCTTTGGTCTGCTCGCCCTTACGCTCACGGTCGGCGATTTTACGGGCACGACCAAACACACGTTCGCACATCAGGAAACGATTATCACAGGTCAGAATGCCGCCTGGGCAACTTTGGTCGCAGGCACGCAATTCGAGAAAGTCGACATTCTCAATCTCTTCGTTTTCGACCTTTTCCAAGAACTCGATGACATTATGGATTTCATCGATGGAGTAGGAGTGGTGGGCATCTGAGAGACGACGCTCACCGTTGGTTAATGAAGTCAGCACGCCGTCGGCGGAGAGTTGCGAAACGGGCAGTTTCTGTTCCTTGTAGCCATGGCCTTGTTTCTTGATTTCGTGATACACGCGGTTATAGAGTGAGTCCATGTTGATGACACCGTCGACCAGCGACTTTTCTTCGCCCACAGGGCTTTTCACGGCTGCAATCTTGGCCGCGCAAGGGGTGATGTAGAAAATGCCGATTTGGTCATCCTTTAATTCCATTTCCTCCTTGATTTTGCGGCGGATGTACATGGCCGTGATGTCGATAGGGGCTCGTAATGGGATGAGATTTTCCGTGAGACCAGGGAATTTCACCTGAATCAAGCGTACGATGGCCGGACAAAAGGTCGAGATCAGTGGCTTGATGTCGGGATTTTCAGCAGCATATTTCTTTTTGGCTGCTGTATATACGGGTATGGATGACTCCGCCTCGATGATGTGGGTGAATCCTATATCCTTGAGGATGCCGTAAATTCGCGATACGGTGATTTCATTCGGGAACTGGCCCATGAAGACCGCGGGCACTAGTGCCACACGGATGGGGAAGTTGAAGATATCCTCGAAGTCATCTTGCTCGATGTAGATGGAGCGAGTGGGACACACTTTGAAACAGTTGCCGCAGTCAACACAACGGTCGGGCATTAAGACGGCTTTTCCGTCGCGCACGCGCAATGCCTCTGTGGGGCAAATCTTCATGCAGCGTGAGCAGCCTATGCAAGTGTCTTCATCTATCTTAAGGGCGTGGAAGAACGGGGTCTTTTCCATATCGTTGAATTGTTGTTTGTTGAATCGTTGAATTGTTTGTGCGATACACTTCGTGTAGAAATCATACAAAAATCTGTTTTTCAAAATCTTACAAAATCATTTTTCTTCTTCAATTGATTATTGATTTTATTATTGATTTTATTATTGATTTTGTCGGATTTCTTTGCGAAGCAAATCCCTATGTAAAGTTTACCTCCATCTCGACGGTGGTGCCAACACCCACAGTTGAGGTCACATTCAGTTTGTCGACATTCTTTTGGATGTTGGGCAAACCCATGCCGGCACCGAAGCCCATGTTGCGGACCTCAGGCGAGGCGGTGGAGTTGCCTTCCTGCATGGCCCAGTCGATGTCGGGGATGCCTGGACCTTTGTCTTCCACCTTCAGGACAATCTTGTCGGGTTCGATGTCGGCATAAATCATGCCGCCGTAGGCATGAGCGATGGCGTTGACTTCGGCCTCATATAAGGCGACGACCACCCGTTTCACGATTTGAGGGCTGACGTTGAGTTGTTTCAAGGTCTTCTTGATGGCACTCGATGCGGCTCCTGCATTCACGAAGTCCGCTTCATATACTTGGTATTCTAAATGCATGACATTGGGTTTTAGTTAAACATCGGTTAGAAAATGGGTAGCATTCCTGCTTTAAAGAGCAGTCCGCAGGCCTTGAACATGGAGAAGTCGCTTTCCATGACCACCATGCCTTCGTCCTCGGCCTCCTCAATCATCTCCTCGGTGGCCTTTTTCCGCCTCACGAGGACGATGATGTCGAGGTTGCCCATCTCGCAGGTGCGGATGGTTTGCATATTGCATAATCCCGTCAGAATCACGGGGTTGTAGTCGCCGAGGGTGAGCACATCGCTCATCAGGTCGGAGGCGAAGGCGGTTTCGTGTTCTTCGTCCAAACGGTCTTCGCCGCAACGCACCTTGGCGTTCAAAAGTTCAGATATTTCTCTGAGTTTCATTTTATTGTTGATTGTTGTATTGTTTAATCGTTTAATTGTATGTGGGATTGCTTCGCAAGAAATCTTTCAAAAATCTTTTCCAAAATCATTCAAAATCAATTTGCTATATTTTTGATGGATTTTCATTTCGATTTTATCAGATTTCTTGGCCGAAGGCCAATCCATAGTTACTATTCATTTATTTTTTGCAAAAGTAAGAAAAAAATACCAAATCCATCTTCCTTTTCCGATTTCTTCGTATATTTACACCGGTTCTTATGGCGAGTTTTATGTCGCCAACATAAAGAAACACGAAGCGTTATGCTCTTCTTGTTGATGGAAACGTGAGAAATTTCGCAGGCAAGAGAGTATAGTGGTTCGCGCGTTATGCGTGGACTGTTATAGTTACATCTTCCTGCAAAGGTAATTCTCACGACCTCTAACTAAAGACGTGGTATAGCAGTGCCACGTTTCTTTTGTAAATAATTGTCCTTTGTGGTGTTGGGAAGGAAATTAAAGGTTGCGCCCGACATGAATTTAGGGATTAAGAAATGAATATCTTAATCCTTTCGAATTTGCAATCTGGAATCCTTGAATATCAGCATTTTCAATGCGAAACAGAAAAGACAAAAAGACGGCGCGGCAGGGGTGCTGCGCTTTTGTTTCGCTCAAAAACAAAAAAAACTTACCTTATAAAGTAAACTTTTGGAAAACTTTTGTATCTTTGCGGCGTTAAACCGTAAAGAAATGACAAAAGCAACAATACAATCATTAGAGCAAACCGAAAATGCCGGCCTGTTCACCATCATCTTTGAAGACGAAAGCCAATCGGAATTTGTGAAATTCGTAAACAAGTTCAAGGACGATGCCGTCAGAAAGAACGATTTGAGAATCATCCTCAATCAGATTGACACGATGCTGGTGAAAGGATTTGAGGAACGTCGTTTCCGCCCTGAAGGGAAAATGAACGACGGTGTTGCTGCATTGCCTGTTTACAAAAACGGGCTTCGCCTGTATTGCTTGCGAATGTCTGACAGCGTCTTGATTGTGGGCAATGGTGGCATCAAGGACACAAAAACTTACCAAGAAGATGAGGATTTGAATGGCTATGTCATTAGCCTACAGAAACTTGATGCGCTATTGAAAGCCGATATCAAGAATGGATTGGTTCGTATTGAAAAAACGGAAATCATTGGCATTGACGATAAGGAGTATGACCTATGAAACAAGACTTGGAAGGACAGAAACTGTTTCGGCAAATTGTTGACGAAACCCCAGAGGAACTGAAGACGCAGTTGCGTTTCTCGGATTCCATTGCCGAAAAGTTGGACAAACTACTCAAAGAGCGAGGTATGTCGCAACGCGATTTGGCAAAGAACACAGGGAAAACCGAAGCCGAGGTTTCGCGCTGGCTTGGCGGCACACATAATTTTACGCTTCGAACCTTGGCCAAGATTTCCACTGCCCTTGGCGAAGATTTGATTCGAGTTTGAGTAGAGTTTCCCAAAAACTTTTGTACCTTTGCCTCAAATAATTCAATTTAAATATGCCTTCCTCAAACCCATCCGCAATTTCAAATGGTCTTCGATATTTGGATGACAGGGGATGGTCTGAACTTATCGATTCTCGATGGACGCATGATGTGCGGGAAGAATTGGAACGCTCTGGTCTTGGGCTGACGGAAGATGAGATTGTTGAGGTTTGCAACGTTGCCATCGTGCCTGAGCCAGATTGGGACACCAAAGAACGTTTGAATATTACAGACTGGCCGACACAACAAGACCAAATCTACACATCCATAAAATACAATGCCTTTTCGGAGCATACACTTCAACTGATTGACAATTACATAAATGACATACTCAATGGAAGAACAAATCTTGATCGATTCAATTTACCGGAGCATGCAGGACTCTGCACAGCAGGTGCGCCGCTCATTGGGGCGTACATCATATGCAACTACGCGCGAAAAAGCCTTGAGCCAAGTGGAGATGCTCCAGCAGGCCAAACAAGCAGCCCAACAAACTGGGAAATAGATGCCAAGCAAGAAGAACTGGTGCAACAATGGTCGGAAGCGAAAAAACTGTGGTTCCCTCATGCAGAGCAACTTATCACTTCCACATTTGGCTCTAAAATTGCAGAAGGAGCAGAAGCCAAAGTCTATTACAAAGACGGCTGTACCTCTGTGGTAAAAGCACGTACTTCAATCTATTCTACTTTTGGCAAAGCGTTGGAAGCCATTGTGTTACACAATACACTTTTCCCTGAAACGCAAATGTCCGTGGTCGGTTTCACTCGCGATGCTGATGGACTATTCCGTTGTATTCTTACACAACCCTACATCGGTTGCAAACGATTGGCAACCAAAGCGGAAATTGACGAGATGGTCGCAGCAAAAGGTTTTCGTGACAACCAAGGAGGACAAGGTGTGAACTATATCGGTGACCGTTTATATTTGGAAGACATGCACCCTGCCAATGTCTTCATCGATGATACCAGTGCTCAACCCATCTGTATCGACTGCATTGTAAAGTTTGTAAAGTAATTTGTCCGAAACGGCAACTATTAGAAAATTTCTAATTGTTCAAAATGAGGGGAACCGACAGGTCACCAAAGAAGTCAATCATTATAATGTATCTCCTCCAAATTCTCCTGAATCATCTCCTTCAGGTATTTCATGATGCTGACATCGGTCATCGACATGCCATCAAGGGCTTCCTTGATTTCGTCAGTGTCGAAGACGAACTCGCCGTCGTCGGTGATGTGCTTGTAGATGAAATGGATGTCTTCGTGCGCAGCGAACAGCATCACCAACGAACCCGCCAAGTCGCCCATTGGGGGACGGTCGAGGTGGTCGTGCTGGAACCAGAAGTTCAACACGGTGCCTTTACCGACCTCACTTTCAATCTTCATGCCACCGCCGGCGTTTTCGGTGTTCATTTTAATTAAAGGGAGGCCGAGACCGACCTTGCGTGTGGTGCGTGAGGTGGTCCAGGGGTCGGTCACCTTGGCCAAAAACTCGGGCGTCATGCCTTTGCCGTTGTCCTTGATGGTGAAGGCGTATATGTTGTCTTTCAGGCTGTCCTTGATGGTCAGTTCGACGAGGGTGGAGTTGGCCGCCGTCGAGTTTTCCATCAGGTCGTAAACATGCATTGATAGTTCTTTCATCCGAATAAGAGTTGTAGTTTTTCCTTGGGTTCAGTGTCGATATAGCGTCCGTCCTCGCCGTGGAGCGTCTTGCGGAACTCATCGAAGGTCTTGTCGTACATGTGCAGCACACAATGCACCTCGCCGATGATGTGCAGGAAGTGGGCGTCGCTACTCTTGGTGAAGTTGAACTTCTTCAGGTAGGCGTATTTCTTCAAAAAATCGGGCTTGGTGACGTGCTTCGAGATTTCCAAGGCGTCCGCCTTGATGTCGGGCGGCACGAAACCCAACTGACTGGTGAGGCTGCTTGTCGGTTTGTTGACATGCGCGGGAACAAACAGTCCTCCGATTTCATGCACAACATCATAAAGTTGATCCAAATCGGCATCCAGTGCGCTCCACAGCAGCCATTCCTCTTCACCTACCACTTCCTCGTTCTCATCTACGATGAGTTGATAGCCGAACTTCTCTTCATCAAGTGGGATGTGGGGGAGGTGTGCATCAAGGAATTCCTGAAATTTGTCCAACTGCTCATCGTTCTCGAAGTAGGCGAGGGCATGGGCTTCTTCCTGCGTGGTGATTTCGACGCCGCCGATGACGAGGATGCCGTTTTCGTGCCCGATCTTTTGCGTCACCTTCACCTGCCGTGTGGTGTTGTGGTCGCAGATGGCGATGACGTCGAGGTGGAGTTTCTTGGCCTGCTCTACGATGGCGGAGGGACTCATATAGAGGTCACCGCACGGCGAAAGCACCGTGTGCATGTGGAGGTCGGCTCTATATGCGTTTAATTCCATAATGGTGTGGCTGTAGGGCTGTCACATTGTGGCAGCCGCTATTCCGCTAAATGCGATAAGCGGCTACCGTGGTACGAAAGCCCTACAAACCAATTATTTGTTGTTTAACAAGTTATAAACCAATCCAGCGATCTCGTATGTTGGAAGGTTGGTTTGCAAAATAGGCAAATCCTCGTCGTTGCTCTGTTCGATGGTCTCATCATTTGGCATGAGGTTCTTCACCAGGATGATGCACGACATTTCCTTCAGCGAGGCCACGGCCATTACATTCTTGTGGGTCTGGAGGGTAATCCAGATGTTGCCTTCCATGGCATTGCCCATCACGTCACTCAAAAGGTCGCTGATGTAGCAGCCATCTATCTCTCTGTCAAGGCCTTTCTCACCCGAGAGGACCTTCAGGTTGAGTTTTTCGACTAATTCTTTTACTTTCATTGTTTATCGTTTTAAATCTTGTGTCTCGTTACTATTGGACTGCAAATTTATGAATTATTTTCTAAATAGCGAAAAACACAAAAAAATAACGGCGCCGCATGATGCGACACCGTTATTCAAAGCAATTTCCTAATTAAATAAGTAACTAATCAAATTTGAACTACATGTTTTTTGACGCGGGACACGGGACTTTTTGACCATGACCATTGACTATTGGAACAGCTATTGGCTATTGGCTACTGGCCACTGGCTGCTGGCAGCTCGATGATAGAATTAAGCTCTTAGGCTTTTCGATAAGCTGCCAGAAGCCAAAAGCCAGAGGCCTGAAGCCGTCATGGTCACAAGTCATGGTTCTGTTGTCTCGCGTCTATTATGTAAACTAAAGCTACCCATCTACTTACAGTTTAATGTCAATGGGCTTAAGCATGTTCTCTGGACGGAGAATCTTGTCGAGTTGTTCCTTGGTGAGCAGGTTGTGCTCAAGGACCAGCTCGTAGACGCCGCGACCGGTTTCGCTGGCTTCCTTGGCAATCTTGGTGGATTGCTTATATCCAATGATGGGGTTGAGCATGGTGACGATGCCGATGCTGCCTTCGACCAGTTTGCGGCAACGCTCTACGTTGGCCACGATGCCTTCGATGCAGTACTTGCGCAGGGTGTCAAGGCCGTTGGTGAGCAGATGGATGGACTCGAAAAGGCTGTAGGCGATGACGGGTTCCATCACGTTCAGTTCGAGCTGACCGTTGTCGGATGCGAAGGTGATGGTCATGTCGTTGCCGATCACCTTATAGCACACTTGGTTCATCACTTCGGGGATCACGGGGTTGACCTTGCCAGGCATGATGGAAGAACCGGGCTGGCGTTCGGGCAGGTGGATCTCGTTGAAGCCGCAGCGAGGGCCGGAACTCATCAGACGGAGGTCGTTGCACATCTTATTGATCTTGATGCAGAGGCGCTTCATGGCCGCGCTGTATTGGATCATGCAGCTCGTTGCGCTGGTGGCTTCGATGAGGTTGTCGGCCAAATGGATGCTCCATCCCGTAATCTCGCGCAAGGCCTTGATGCATGCCATGCTATAGCCTGGCTTGGAGCAGATGCCCGTACCGATGGCGGTGGCACCCATGTTGACAGTGAGGAACTCGCGGGCGGCGCTGTTCAAAGTGCGCAGCTCGCCACGGAGCGAAGCGGCAAAGCCACTGAACGTCTGTCCCAAGGTCATGGGGACAGCATCCTGCAATTGGGTACGCCCCATCTTGATGACTTCGGCAAACTCTTTGGCTTTCTTCTCCAAGGCGTCGATCATTTGGGTCAGGTGGGGGAGGAACTCCTCGTGTTCAAGGAACATGGCCATGTGGATAGCGCAAGGATAAGCGTCGTTGGTGGATTGCGAGGCGTTCACCACATCGTTGGGCGAGCAGAACTCGTATTGACCGCGTTGATGACCCATGATTTCAAGGGCGCGGTTGGCAATCACCTCATTGGCACACATATTGGTTGAGGTACCAGCACCTCCTTGTATCATGTCGATCGGGAATTGGTCGTGGTACTGTCCGGCAATCAGTTCGTCGCAAGCCTGGCAGATGGCGTTGGCTTGTTGGACCGTGATCATGCCTACTTCATAGTTGGCAAGTGCTGCGGCCTTCTTCGTAATGGCCATACCTTTGATGAAATTGGGGTAACTGACCATCAGATTGCCACTGATATGGAAGTTTTCAATGGCGCGTGTTGTCTGAACACCATAGAGGGCCTCTTCTGGCACTTCTTTGCTTCCGAGAAGGTCGCTCTCGGTACGGAATTTACTTGTTGTCTTGGTTGTCATGGTTTCAAGTGTTTTGATTTTCAATTAATTATAATAATTACTATTTTGTATTCGATACATTTTTATCGTTTGCAAAAGTACAAAGAAATCATATACTTCGACCAAAAAAATGAAATATTTGCAAACTATTCTTCGAAATATAGTTTAATCTATTGGAATATAAATGATTAAAATTAATAAAGGAGCTTAAAACAAGACTAAAAACACAATTTTGAATTTTTTTTCTTTTTTTTCGCGGAAATCAAAATAAATGTCGTAATTTTGCAGCGAGATATAGATACGATAAAAACATATCGAATTAGCAGATGAGTAGATTGATTGTATAAATAAGGTATTTAATTGCTATGGAAGTGCCAACAAAGACAAGGTAATAATATATAAATCAATGTAATGATGATAATAAAGATTTGTACTGGAAGTTCGTGTCACCTCAATGGTTCTTACGACGTGATTCAGGAATTCAAGAGTTTGCTGAAGAAATACGATGTCGAAGACTTGATTGAACTAAAAGCTAGTTTTTGCTTCAACGAGTGCATCAACGGCGTGAATGTAAAGTGCGAGACTGGATCTATGATGAACCAGGAGATGCCGAATATGACGCTGTGTGACGACGGTTTCCTCCTGCATCATGTTACCAAGGAGAATGCCGAGGAGCTTTTTGTGAAGCAGATCTATCCTTTGCTTAACCTCAAATAAAATGTCTGAGACAATAACGATACGGAAAGGTCTTGACCTGCCCGTCAGTGGAGCGGCTGAGAAACGCCTCACCGATGCGCGCAGCATCACGACCTACGCCATGAAGCCCACTGACTTTGTGGGCCTCACACCACGTTTGCTAGTCGAGGAAGGCGATAGGGTGTCGGTAGGCGATGCCTTGTTTTGCGACAAGAGCGACGAACGCATCCGCTTCACTTCACCCGTCAACGGGCAGGTGAAAGCCATTGTGAGAGGCGAGAAACGCAAGCTTTTGGAGGTGGTTGTGGAAGCGGATTACAAATCCACTAGTTCGGCTAGATCGGATTCCAAATCCTCGCCAATTCCGATGGGTGCAGATGCAATCAAAGCGGCCATGCTGCAATGCGGCCTTTGGACCCAACTGCGCCAACGGCCTTTCGGCACCATAGCCAACCCCGACGACAACCCCAAGGCCATCTTCGTCAGCGCTTTCAGTAGCGCACCTCTGGCACCTGATTATGATTTCATCATGCGGGGTAGGGAAGAGGCACTCAAAAAAGGCCTTGAGGCGCTGGCAAAATTGACGGATGGAAAAGTCCATGTTTGTTTCCGTCCCAATCAACGTCTTGCCTCAACAATTAAACAATTAAACAATCAACAGTTCAACATCCACTTTGTAAAAGGTCCTCACCCTGCTGGAAACATCGGCGCACAAATCGCCCACATTGACCCTATTAATAAAGGAGAAATCATCTGGACGATGAACCTACAAGACGTTGCCGTGTTGGGTGAATTGGTTGCCACGGGCATTTACAAGCCTGAGCGCGTTGTCGCCGTGGCTGGACCCAATATCAAGAATCCACATTATTATCGTGTAAGGTTCGGGGCTTGTTTGGTTGAGATTACCAAAGCACAACTGCTTAACAATGAATATCCTAAGATGGATGCCAACGATGCCACGATGGAAAACCGCGTCATTTCGGGCGACATCCTGAGCGGCACGCAAATCGCCGCTGATGGTTTTCTGAGTGCCTACGATGACTTGGTGAGCATCCTGCCCGAAGGCGACTATTACGACTTCATGGGCTGGCTGATGCCTGGCTTCAGGAAGTTCAGCTTCTCGCGCACTTTCCTCAGTGGCTTCATGCCGAAAAGCACCTTCAAGCCTATGGGCATCGAGCTACCGCGTTTCGAAAACTTCTGGAAGTTCGACACCAACACCCACGGTGACTTGCGTCCCTTGGTCTTCACAGGCAATTTCGAGCGGGTCTTCCCCTTCGATATTTATCCCACGCAACTCATCAAGGCCTGCATCATCGGTGACATCGAGTTGATGGAGAACTTGGGCATTTACGAGGTCGAGCCTGAAGACTTCGCCCTTTGCGAGTTCATCGACATTTCGAAAACCGACATCCAAGCCATCATCCGCGAGGCATTGGAAAAACTGAGAAAGGAGGGATTGTAATGTTCAATAACCTACGTCGTTTTGTTGACAAAATCAAGCCGAACTTTGTGGAGGGCGGAAAATTCGCATGGCTTCAGAGCACTTTTGAGGCCTTCGAAACCTTTGCCTTCTCGCCCAATCGGGTCACCAAGCGAGGCAGCCATGTTCGCGATGCCATCGATTTGAAACGCGCCATGATCATGGTCGTCATCGCCCTCGTTCCCGCCATGCTCTTCGGCATGTGGAACATCGGCTACCAGACTTCGCTCCACGCCACGGATTGGCCTTATGAGTTGGGCACAGTGGCCAGTTGGTGGTATTGCCTCTGGTTTGGCTTTTTGAGAATGCTGCCCATGTTGGCAGTGTCGTATATCGTCGGTTTGGGCATCGAATTCACCTTCGCGCAGATACGTCACCATGAGGTGAACGAAGGCTTTTTGGTCACAGGTTTCATCATCCCGATGATTGTGCCGGTCACCACACCTTTGTGGCAACTTGCCCTCGCCACGGCCTTTGCCGTCATCATCGGCAAGGAGGTCTTCGGCGGCACGGGAATGAATTTCCTCAATCCCGCCTTGGTGGCGCGCGCCTTCCTCTTCTTCGCTTATCCCACCCGTATGTCGGGCGACAACGTATGGATTGCCGCCGACCTTTGGGGCACCGATGCCATCACGAGCGCCACGCCTTTGGCTGAATTGGCCGCTGGGATGCGTCCTTCGGCTTCCGCCTTGGATATGTTCATCGGAACAATTCCTGGGTCTACCTGTGAGACATCTGTGATAGCCATTTTATTAGGCGCCATTCTGTTGTTGTTCACGGGTATTGCCAGTTGGCGTGTCATGCTCTCTGTCATCCTTGGTGGTGGTCTCATGGGCTTGTTATTCAATGCTATTGGAGCCAACGAATACATGCAAGTGCCATTCTATTACCACTATTTGATGGGCGGTTTCATGTTCGGTGCGGTCTTTATGGCCACCGACCCTGTTACGGCAGCCCAGACCAACACGGGCAAGTGGATCTATGGCCTGCTCATCGGTATTTTCGCCGTGATGCTCCGTGTCATCAACCCGGCCTATCCCGAGGGTATGATGCTCAGCATCCTGCTCATGAACTGCTTCGCCCCGCTCATCGACCACTGTGTGGTGGCCAGGAACATCAAAATGCGCCAACATCGTGCCTTAAAACTCTCAAAAACCGTTAAGTCATGAAGAAAGATGTCAATAGCAATCGTTATATCTTCTTGTACGCCACTATTTTAATTGTTATTGTGGCGGTGCTGCTCACGGTGACGGCCTTGTGGCTGCAGCCTTTCCAAGACTGCAACAAGAAGAACGAGAAACGCATCAGCATCCTTACAGCGGCGGGCATTCCCGGCGTCAACGCCAAAAACGCGGCGTTGATGTTCGAGAAACACTGCACATCCGAATTCCTATTGGACGAGAATGGAAATCCCACTGAAAACGAAGCAGGTTTGCCCGTGTTTGTCATCGACCGTCAGACCAGCGTCATCCCCATGCAGGGTAACGGCCTTTGGGGTCCCATTTGGGGCTACCTTGCCATTGCCTCTGACGGTAAAACTGTTGTGGGTACTACCTTTGGACACAAATCGGAAACACCAGGCTTGGGCGGAGAGATTACGACCGAAAAGTTCCAAGGCCAATTTGCCGGCAAGCAAATCATGAACAACGGCAATATGGTCCCTATAGAATTTGATGCCATCACTGGAGCAACCAAGACTTCGAATGGAGTTAAAGAAATGATTGACAATACTTTGGAGAAATATTCGGCATATTTAAGCAGAATAGCAGAGAGAGGAGAATAACTATGGCAAACTTAAAGAAACTTATTATAGAACCTCTGCGCAAGACCAATCCCGTCACCGTGTTGGTGCTGGGTATCTGCTCTTGCCTTGCCGTGACCGCCCAACTCAAGCCTGCCTTGGTAATGGGCCTTTCAGTGACGGTCGTGACGGCGTTGTCGAATTTCATCATCTCGCTGCTACGAAAGGGCATCCCCAACCGTATCCGTATCATCGTGCAACTTGTTGTTGTGGCCACCTTGGTCATCTTGATCGATCAATTTCTGAAAGCCTTTGCCTATGATGTAAGCAAGCAACTATCTGTTTATGTGGGACTTATTATTACCAACTGCATTATCATGGGACGCTTGGAGGCTTTTGCCTTGTCGCATGGGCCTGGAGAGTCGTTCTTGGACGGCTTAGGCAATGGACTGGGTTACAGCTTGATACTTGTCATCGTAGCCTTCTTCCGTGAACTCTTTGGCTCAGGAACCTTGCTTGGTTACCAGGTTATCCCGCAGTCGTTCTATGAGGCTGGTTATCAAAACAACGGACTCATGATTTTGCCACCGATGGCACTAATCGTAGTGGGTGTCATCATCTGGATTCAGCGCACCCGTAACCCCGAAATGCAAGAGAACAACCAAAACTAATAGGCCATGGAATACTTTAACCTGTTCATAAAATCGGTTTTCGTCGACAATATGATCTTCGCGTACTTCCTTGGTATGTGTTCGTATCTTGCCGTTTCGAAGACAGTGAAAACAAGCGCTGGTTTAGGGCTTGCCGTGACTTTCGTGTTGGTCGTTACTATTCCGGTCAACTATCTGATCAACAAATATTTACTTTTGCCTGGTGCTTTGTCATGGATAAGCCCGAAATTGGCTTCTGTCGATTTGAGCTTCCTGACGTATATCCTCTTCATTGCCATCATCGCTGCCATCGTGCAGATTCTGGAGATGGTGATTGAGACCTTCACGCCGTCGCTCTATTCCGCCTTGGGCATTTTCCTTCCGCTGATTGCGGTGAACTGTGCCATCTTGGGTTGCTCGCTCTTTATGCAGGAGCGCAACTTCAGCAATGTGGGTGAGGCCGCCGTGTTCGGTCTCGGCTCAGGCATTGGCTGGCTGCTGGCCATTGTGGCTATCGCCGCCATCCGCGAGAAACTGCGCTATTCCAAAGTTCCCAAAGGTCTGCAGGGTGTAGGCATTTCATTTATCATCACCGGCTTGATGGGTATCGCTTTCATGGCCTTTATGGGTATAAAAATTTGATATTATGGATTTTACAACCAATATATTACTTAGCATTATTGTTTTTTTAGGCATTGTCTTGCTGCTTGTTGCCCTGCTGCTATGGGTGCGCAACAAACTCATGCCCAAAGGTGAAGTGAAAATCACCATCAACGACGACAAAGTGCTGACCGTCCCGACAGGCAACACGTTGATTGCCACGCTGGCCGAACAGAAAGTGTATCTTCCCTCTGCCTGCGGAGGCAAAGGCTCGTGCGGCCAGTGCAAATGCCGTGTGGTGGAAGGCGGCGGAACGATTCTGCCCACCGAAGTAGGATTCTTTACCCGCAAACAGATTCAGGACCACTGGCGCTTGGGATGCCAGGTGAAGGTGAAGGAAAACCTGAAAATCGTGGTGCCGCAGTCGATTCTGAACGTGAAGGAATACGAATGCACGGTGGTCAGCAACCGCAATGTGGCCACTTTCATCAAGGAGTTCAAGGTGCAGCTGCCCGCTGGTGAGCACATGGACTTCGTGCCTGGCTCGTATGCACAAATTAAGATACCGAAGTTCGACATCAAATATGCCGACTTCGACAAAGAACTCATAGGGGAGGAGTATCTGCCTTCGTGGGAGAAATTCAAGATGTTTGACCTACGATGCGTCAACACTGAACCCACCATCCGTGCTTATTCGATGGCCAACTATCCGGCCGAGGGCGATGTCTTCATGCTGACGGTGCGCATCGCAACGCCGCCTTTCAAACCTGATCGTTCAGGATTCATGAAAGTCAATCCTGGCATTGCCTCATCGTATATCTTCTCGTTGAAACCAGGTGACAAGGTTATCATGTCAGGACCTTATGGAGAGTTCCATGTCAAAGGACACGAGACTGCGGGACTGCGGGACGCGGGACGCGAGACGAAGGACAACTCTCAACTCTCAACTCTCAACTCTCAACTCCCTGAAATGATATGGGTAGGGGGTGGCGCTGGTATGGCTCCGCTCCGCGCACAAATCATGCACTTGACCCGTACTTTGAACGTAAGAGAACGCGAGATGCATTATTTCTATGGCGCTCGTGCCTTGAACGAGGTATTCTATCTGCAAGACTTCCTGCAACTTGAGAAAGACTTCCCCAACTTCCATTTCCACTTGGCTTTGGACCGTCCCGACCCCGCCGCCGATGCACAGGGTGTGAAATATACTGCCGGTTTTGTGCATAATGTGATGTACGACACCTACTTGAAAGACCACAAAGCTCCCGAGGACATCGAATACTACATGTGCGGTCCCGGCCCGATGAGTGCTGCCGTGGTCGATATGCTTGACAATTTGGGTGTGGCACCCGAGAACATCCTGTATGATGACTTCGGTGGAGGAGCACCTAAGAAATAACCAACTGAAAATACTTATTATCATGAATTTACCAAAGATACATTCCATTTCCAAGAAGATCCTCGTAGGCGCCTTGGGCGCATTCCTGAGTTTCTTCCTGCTGTTCCACGCCAGCGCCAATCTCCTCATTTTGAGGCATGACGGTGGTGAATGGTACAACGCTTTCTGCCACTTTATGGGCACCTACGTCATCGTCAAGGTGATGGAGATAGGCCTATTTGCCGCACTGTTGCTGCACGCGGTTTTGGCCATTTGGCTGGCCGTGACCAACAAGATGGCTCGGCCCAAAGGTTATCATAAGCCGCAACGCTCCAAAACGCACACTGGTTCCAAAATCCAGATGTGGACGGGCGTCCTCATCTTTGCCTGTCTCATCATGCACTTCACCGATTTTTATTTCGTGAAGATCGGCTGGGTGAAAGGAAAATACATGGCCAAAACGGAAGATGTCGTAGCCCTGAAAACAACGCAACCCGACGCATTCAACTATGCCGAACAACATGGAGAGTATTCCGCCAAGGAGAACTGGCTCACCAACTTCGACAAAGAAGACAAGGCTGTTCTTGAGGCCGCCGGACTTGAAGTCGAGCCTGACTTTTACCACCAAGCTCGCGAGAAATTCAAGATCTTACACATTGTCATTGCCTACTTGGTGTTTTTCACTGTAGTATGGTTCCATCTACGGCACGGCTTCCCTGCTATTTTCCAGACTTTCGGACTGTATAACTACAAATACGGCAAAGCCATCGAGGTGCTTGGTCAAATATACACTTGGGTAGTATGCCTGATGTTCGCTGTCGTGGTCATCGGAGTGTATTTCGGACTATAATAATAATGCTGAATTATGAATGCTGAATTATGAATGAACAAGGCTTGAGAATTCCGCATTCCGCATTCCGCATTCTGCATTCCTAATTAAAAGACATACAATGATATGAAACTAGACTCTAAGATACCTGCTGGTCCGCTCGCTGAGAAATGGACAAATTATAAAGCCTCGCAGAAGCTGGTCAACCCGGCCAACAAGCGTAAACTCGACATCATCGTAGTCGGCACAGGCCTGGCTGGTGCCTCGGCAGCCGCCTCGCTTGGCGCCATGGGCTTCAATGTCGACATCTTCTGCATTCAAGACTCGCCGCGCCGTGCCCACAGCATCGCTGCCCAAGGTGGCATCAATGCGGCAAAGAACTATCAAAATGACGGCGACAGTGTGGAACGCCTCTTCCGCGACACTATCAAGGGAGGCGACTACCGTGCTCGTGAGGCCAATGTGTACCGTCTGGCCGAGGTCAGCGGTGCCATCATCGACCAATGTGTGGCCCAAGGCGTGCCTTTTGCCCGCGACTATGGCGGCCTGCTCGACAATCGTTCCTTCGGTGGCGCACAAGTGAGCCGTACCTTCTACGCCAAAGGACAGACGGGACAGCAACTGCTGCTCGGCGCATACGGTGCCTTGAGCCGTGAGATTGCCCGAGGTACGGTGAAACTGCACACGCGCTGCGAAATGATGGACCTCGTCGTGGTGGAAGGTCGCGCCCGTGGCATCATCGTCCGCAACCTCGTCACTGGCGACTTGGAGCGCTATGCCGCCCATGCCGTGGTGCTCGCCACAGGCGGATACGGCAACCTATATTACCTCTCCACCAACGCCATGAACAGCAACGGTAGTGCGGCATGGGTGTGTCACCGCAAGGGAGCTGCCTTTGCCAACCCCTGTTATGTGCAGATTCACCCAACCTGTATCCCTGTGCATGGTGACTATCAATCAAAGCTCACCCTGATGAGCGAGAGCCTTCGCAACGACGGCCGCATCTGGGTGCCCAAGAAAAAGGAGGATGCCGAAGCTATACGTGCTGGGAAGTTGAAACCTACAGAGATACCTGAAGAAAACCGCGACTATTACCTGGAGCGTCGTTATCCCGCCTTTGGCAACCTCGTTCCCCGTGACGTGGCCAGCCGTGCCGCCAAGGAGCGCTGTGACGCCGGCTATGGCGTAGGCACAGGTTATGCCGTCTACCTCGACTTTGCCGATGCTATCCAGCGCCTAGGCAAGGATGTTGTGGAGCAGAAATACGGCAACCTGTTCCAGATGTACCAAAAAATCACGGACGAGAACCCTTACGAGACTCCGATGATGATCTATCCAGCCATCCATTACACTATGGGAGGCCTTTGGGTCGACTACGAGCTGCAGACCACCATTCCAGGACTCTTTGCCGCTGGCGAAGCCAACTTCAGCGACCATGGCGCCAACCGCCTCGGTGCCTCCGCCTTGATGCAGGGACTGGCCGATGGCTATTTCGTCTTGCCCTACACCATGCAGAACTATCTCGCCGACCAGATCTATGTGGGGAAGATTTCTTCTACATCGCCAGAATTCGATGCAGCGGAAGAGGCTGTTCGGGAACGCATCAACCGTTTGTTAGAAATCGGATGTGTAGAGACGTTTCCTGAAACGTCTCAAAAAACGTCCAAAAAAACGAATCAGGAGACGTTTCGGGAAACGTCTCTACAGACCGTCGATGATTTCCACAAACGGTTAGGCAAGATCATGTGGGAATACTGTGGCATGGCGCGCAACACCGAGAGCCTCACCAAGGCGAAGAAGCTGGTCACAGAATTGGAAGAAGAGTTCTGGAAATCTGTCTTCATCCCGGGCAACGCCAATGAGATGAACCCCGAGTTGGAGAAAGCCTACCGTTTGGAGGACTATTTCGAGCTGGCACAGCTTGTCATCGACGATGCCATGCACCGCGAGGAATCGTGCGGCGGACACTTCCGCACTGAGCATCAGACCGAAGACGGAGAGACCCTACGCGACGATGAGCACTTTATGTATGTCGCCGCATGGGAATACCAAGGTCACGGCCAACCCGAGACTATGGAAAAGGAACCGCTGGTCTATGAACACATTCAAATCGCAAAACGTAATTACAAGTAAGCCATGAAGTTCACATTACATATTTGGAGACAGGAAAACGCCAGCGCCAAGGGCCATTTCGAAACCTATCCTCTGGAAGGCATCTCATCCGACTGCTCTTTCCTTGAGATGCTTGACATCCTGAATGAGCAACTCATCAACGACCGCATAGCCCATCCCGTGTGCTTCGACAACGACTGTCGCGAGGGCATCTGCGGCATGTGCGGACTCTATATCAACGGTCGCCCGCATGGTAACGACGACGGCATCACCACCTGTCAGCTGCACATGCGCAAATTCCATGATGGCGATGACATTTGGATTGAACCCTGGCGCGCCAAGCCGTTCCCTATCATCCGTGATCTTGTGGTGGACCGTTCCGCATTCGACAAGATCATCCAAGCGGGAGGCTACATCAGCACCACCACGGGCGGCGTGCCTGATGCCAACACGATTCCGATTCCGAAGCATAAAGCCGACATGGCCATGGATGCCGCATCTTGCATCGGTTGCGGTGCCTGTGTGGCGGCTTGTAAGAATGCTAGTGCCATGCTGTTTGTGGGTGCCAAGGTCAGCCATTTGGCCTTGTTGCCGCAAGGACAAATCGAGGCTGCCGACCGCGTACACAAAATGGTCTGCAAGATGGACGAGTTGGGCTTTGGCAGCTGCACCAACACCTACGCTTGCGAGGCCGAGTGTCCGAAACTCATTAAGCGGCAGAACATCTCAAGGCTCAACCGACAATGGATTGGAGCGTTGTTTGGGAGAGACAGAAAGTAAAATAATAAGAATCGCGCTTTTTTGAGGCGCGATTTTTTTTGAAGAAGCTAAGGCGCGATTGGCATCGGTAAAGAACTTCTCGGCAAACAGAAAGTGATTTCTGTGAAAATATGTATTTTCTACGGAGATTATTAAAATTCTCCGTTCAAAAGTAACGAAATAAAGAAAAATACATTACCTTTGCAGCTGAAAAATGGTTGTATATGGAAACAATCTCTGAACGAATAGCATCTAAAGGAGGGGTCATCTCTACAAAGGACTTGGAGGGAAGAGCAGAGTATGAGCGGCTGCGCAGAGCGGTTAGAAAAGGTGACATAGTGCGACTGTGTCATGGTGTGTATGCCGAGCCGTCAGCCATGCTTAATACCATGATCGATATAGAGCGCATCGTGCCTGGTGGCATCGTGTGTCTCTACACCGCATGGATGCACCATCAGCTTTGTACCACAGTTCCACCAGCCTTTTGCATTGCCATTGAAGCCAAGCGGAAGGTGGTACTCCCCGAAGAGCTGCCCATCAACCTCTATTATTGGAAGAAGGAAAACATGGAGTTCGGCATCGAGCGGAAAGAGATTTCTGGTTTTCAGGTGCGCATGACCGATTTGGAGCGGAGTGTATGCGATGCCGTGAAATACCGCAATAAAGTTGGACTGGATGTGTGCGCCGAAGTAATTCGAAGCTATGCCCGCATGAAGGAACGCAACCTCAGCCGTCTTTCCGAATATGCGCAAAAGCTGCGACTGACAAAAGTGATGAATAACTACCTTGAAATTGCAATAGAATGACAAAATCTATCAAGAACTACGGCAAGTCAGTCAAGACCAAGTTGCTTAATCTGATGAACTCATCAGGTTACAAATACATGTATCTATTGGCTCGTTATTTCAATGAGCGACTGTTATACCGCGTATCGGTGAGTCCTTACCGCGAGAATTTCCTCCTGAAGGGCAGCTCGTTGCTCTATGCGATCAACGGTTTGGAGACTCGACCTACCATCGACATCGATTTCATGGCCCAGCGCATCAATCGTGACCGTGAGCATTTGGAAAAGGTCTTTCGTGAGATATTGAGTATCGAATGCTTGGAAGATGGTGTCACTTTCGATGTTGATGGGCTTCGTTCAGAGCCGATTACTGTCGAAAAGGAATATCCAGGGTCTCGTTTTTTCGTCACTGCCAAGATGGACACCATCGTCTATCCCATGTCGATGGATGTTGGATTCGGCGATGTGGTGACTCCTGGTCCCGTTACAGTTGATTTCCCCTTATTGCTTCAGGATGTCCCCAGCATCAACATCCAAGCCTATTCGCTAGAGACTATTGTAGCTGAGAAGTTCCACGCCATGGTGGAGCGCGATGTCAACAACAGCCGCATGAAGGACTTCTTTGATTGCTACCAGATTCTCACCACGAAGGAATTTGATGATGAAATGCTGTATGAGGCAATAAAAGCCACCTTCGACAATCGTGAGCTTGCATATAATGCCAATCTACAATTGTTCAATGATGACTTTTGCACCGATGAAGTGCGCCTAAAGCGATGGGAAGTGTTCTTGAAAAAGATCCAGTGGAAGGAATCGCTTTCATTTGCCAATGTGATGGCCGTGATTATTGTACGGTTGAAAGGTCTTTATGATAGGTATTGGGAAGAGAAATAATATTACTGCATTTTTTCAAAAGTGCAGTAGATTTGAAGGTTTTTTTTAGAAAAGTTGCTCATATTTGGGCAAACGCCCATCGTTACAAATGATTCTTCTGTCTTTTAAAAGTCAATGTCAAGACGCTTGTCCACAACGCAATGATGATTCACAGTTTTCCGTGCTGTCTGGCAAACTGCCGAACAAGCTATAAAATACCAACGATTTCAAAGAAATTTTATATTATGTTATATTATGGTGTCGCTGACGCTGCTTAGTTGTTCAAAATTTAACGAACTATTGATAATATGATTGCGGTTGATAAATAAGAGGCTGTAATTCGATAGTAGAAGAGCTATGCATCTCATCCTATGCGCTGAAAACTATGGTTTTTTGTAAACTTTATTCTTCAATCTTTATTTTTCCTATCTTTGCACCCATCAACCCCAAAAGTGCAAATAAATAGAGATACAACTGATTAAATAACATATTGATATAAAGCGTTTTTTGCTTTTCTATGTAGAGACTGAAATCGCCAAATTTTAGATCTTAACACTACAAGAAAGCGGAACGCTCACGGTTCATCCGTGGGCTTTCTTGTTTGTGTTAAGGGTTTTGGCGAACCTCAGTCTCAGACAGAAGTTCACGGATTTTTTTGTGATGTAACGGAAAGGCGAAACGCCAAAACCGAGATACATCATGAGCCATTTCGAGAACGTTATCAACCGCTACCGCAACCAATCGCACTCCGAAGCTGACAAAGGCAAACGATTTGAACGCCTTATGCAGGCTATGCTTCGCACCATTCCGCCCTATTGCAACGAGTTGCAACAGGTGTGGTTGTGGAGTGAGTTTCCCTTCCGCCAAAGCATTTCGCTGCACGACACGGGCATCGACCTCGTTGCGCAAACCAATGATAACCATTATTGGGCAATCCAATGCAAATGTTATCGCGCCCATGCCAAGATTGACAAAGAAGCAGTGGATACATTCCTTGCCACCTCTTCACGCTCATTTAAAGACGATGATGGCAACCTCCATTACTTCAGTTTCCGATTGTGGATAGATACCACTGATGGCGGCTTCACTTCACATGCTGCCGAAAGTTTCAGTGGTCAGGCTATTCCAGCAAGTGTGCTTCACCTTGCCGAATTGGCGGAAATGCCTGTCGATTGGGAGGAACTTGACAAGGGCATCAGCGGCACAAAAGCCATTACCAAGCACAAACATCTGCTCGACCATCAAAAAGACGCGCTCGATGAGGCTTTGCGGTATTATCAGGAACACGACCGTGGAAAACTCATTATGGCTTGTGGCACTGGAAAGACGTTCACCTCACTTCGTATCGCCGAGGCATTGACCAACAATGGCAAAGTGTTGTTCCTCGTCCCCAGTATCGCCCTGCTTGGACAAACGCTTCGGGAATGGAGCTTCGATGCGCAACAGCCCATTCGCCCGATGTGTATCTGCTCCGATAGCGAAGTAAGCAGTACCCATACCAAGGATGACGACACCAATATCACCACCGTAGAGGAACTTGCATTCCCAGCCTCAACCAGCGTGGAACAAATCAAGCAACAGCTTTATGCCTTGCAGCATGATAAACGCAAAGGAATGTTGGTGGTATTCTCCACTTACCAGAGCATTGAGCGTATCGCTACCGCTCAAAAAGCCATCGGTGAAGAACTGACTTTCGACCTCATAATTTGCGATGAGGCTCACCGCACCACAGGGATAACATTGAAAGGCAACGACGAAAGTGCTTTTGTCCGAGTACACGACAACAATTTCATCCATGCACGCAAACGCATGTATATGACCGCCACGCCGCGACTCTATAAAGAGGCTGACCAGAAACGGGCTCGTGAAAACGAAGCCTACCTTTGCTCGATGGATGATGCCGAACTTTATGGTGAAGAATTCTATCGCTTAGGTTTCGGTAAGGCAGTGGACAAGAACCTTCTCAGCGATTACAAGGTACTTATCCTTAACGTGGAGCCTGGCGATGTGACCACCGAAGTGCAAACCGCACTTTCTGGTCTCGACAACGACACCCGTAAGGAAGTTGACACCGACGATATGGCAAAACTCATTGGCTGTATCAACGCACTCAGCAAGCGCAGTCGTTACGACAACCAACTATTGCGTGAGATTGACCCGCAACCCATGCATCGCGCCGTTGCTTTCTGCCAAAATATCAAAGTCTCCAAGGCTATCACAAATGCCTTTAATGCCTGTGCTGAATCTTATTATGCCAGTCTCAATGACAAAGAACGTGAGGGATTAGTTCGTGTGGAAGCCCGTCATGTGGACGGCAGTATGGGTGCTGCTCGTCGTGAAGAGCATTTGGGTTGGCTGAAACGCACACGAACCGACGGTTTTAATTGCCACCTGTTGAGCAATGTCCGTTGCTTGAGTGAAGGTGTTGACGTTCCCTCGTTGGATGCCGTCATCTTTCTTGCCGCCAAAAACTCGCAGGTAGACGTGGTGCAGAGCGTGGGGCGTGTCATGCGGCGTGCCGAAGGCAAGAAATATGGCTACATCATCATCCCCATCGTGGTGCCAAGCGATGTTGACCCCGAAAAGGCATTGGACGACAACAAGACCTACGCTGTGGTGTGGGACATCCTCAATGCCCTTCGTGCCCATGACGACCGTTTCAATGCTATGGTCAACAAAATTGAACTCAACAAGAAACGTCCTGATTCGGTACAGCTTATCCGACCAGGAAGCCAACTGATAAGCTACGGCAGTGGCAACGAGGAGGAAGGCGGGGGCAACAGT
The DNA here is from genome assembly GCA_946185535.1 of uncultured Bacteroidales bacterium. Classification (GTDB taxonomy): domain Bacteria; phylum Bacteroidota; class Bacteroidia; order Bacteroidales; family F082; genus Limimorpha. Next base: position 4,662 of record CAMHJX010000007.1, on the reverse strand, counting down.
TGGATGGCAGCCGAATCGCAAGCCGAATATCAAACCCAATTGGAACTTCGTTTTGAGCAACTGCAAAATGTCATTTTCGCCCGTATGGTGCAAAAGGTAGGCAGCAAACGCTATTGGGAACAGTGGGCAAGCGATGTCGCCAAGATTGCCGAGAAACACATTGCCCAAATCAATCGCTTGATTGCCGAAGACCCCAAGGCACGGCGTGAGTTTGACCGTTTCTTGAAAGGTCTACACAAAGACATCAATCCCTCAGTCAGCGAACCGCAGGCGGTGGAGATGCTGGCGCAACATATCATCACCCAGCCTGTCTTTGAAGCGCTGTTTGACAGCTATGCATTCACCGCCAACAATCCTGTCAGTAAGGCGATGAGCAAGATTGTGGCCTTGTTGAACGATAAGATTGACGAAGCCGACCGAAAAAGCTTGGAAAAGTTCTACGACAGTGTCCGTCAACGTGCCGAGAAACTGGATAATGCCGAAGCCAAACAAAAGGTTGTGGTAGAACTATACGATAAGTTCTTCACCACTGCCTTCCCGAAAGTGAAAGAGCAATTAGGCATCGTCTATACCCCTGTTGAAGTGGTGGATTTCATCATCCACAGTGTGGAGCATGTACTCAATGAGCATTTTGGTCGCTCGTTGAATGACCGTAATGTGAAAATCATAGACCCGTTCACTGGCACAGGTACTTTTATCACCCGATTGTTGCAAAGCGGCATCATCAAAGATATTGAGTATAAATACAAGAATGAGATTTTTGCCAACGAAATCGTGTTACTGGCCTATTATATCGCCAGTGTCAACATTGAGAATGTCTATCACGACTTGTTGCATCAGACTGATAGTTACACAGCTTTCCCTGGCATTTGCCTTACCGATACTTTCCAGTTGGGCGAGCAGATGTATGCTGATTCCAAGCCCAAGCAGGTGGAAATTGAAGGTATGGAGACTCCATTCGTAGAAAACAGCAAACGTGTGGAGAATCAATTGAAAAGCAGAATAACAGTGGTAGTTGGCAATCCACCATATTCCGCAGGCCAAAAGAGCGCTAACGACAACGCACAGAACCAACATTATCCATTATTGGAGGAACAATTGGAAAAAACGTATGTCCAAGGAAGCACTGCCACACTAAAGAACTCAGTATATGATTCTTATATCAAAGCATTTCGATATGCCACTGATCGATTGGATTCAGAGGGTATTGTGGCGTTTGTCAGTAACGGTGCTTGGCTTGATAACAATGCTTTCGATGGTTTCCGCAAAAGCATTGAGCAAGAGTTTGCCGAGATTTATGTTTTCAATCTTCGTGGGAATCAGCGTACTAGCGGCGAATTATCCCGCAAAGAAGGAGGTAAGATTTTCGGCAGTGGCAGCCGTACCCCAGTCAGTATCACCTTATTGGTGAAGAAGCCGCATATTCGAAAGGCAATCATTCATTACCACGACATCGGCGATTATCTCTCTCGTGAGCAGAAACTTGACATTATCCGAAAAACGCACAGTATTGCTATGCTTCCTATGGACATTCTCCACCCAAATGAACATGGAGATTGGATAAACTTGCGCAATAATAACTTCTCGTCTTATATTCCCATAGAGCCAGAGAAACGATACAACGACAAGGCACATTCGTTCTTTGTGACTAATGCTGTTGGAGTGGCTACAAGCCGTGATGCATGGGTGTATAATTACAGCCAAAAAGCCTTATTTGATAATGTGAAACGCATGGTTACTACATATAACCGACAGCGAGAATTGCTCAATTCTGGTTCAATAGAAGAACTAACCAAAGAGGAAACTCAAATTAGCTGGAGTGTTAACTTGAAAAAGGATGCATATAATAACAAACCAATTGCGGTTGAAAATGATTGCTTTATATATGGGTTATATCGTCCCTTTACAAAGCAATGTCTTGCGTATGACCGTAACATAATTGAACGTCCTGGCCAATGGGTGCAGTTTTTTCCTACGAATGCTTATAGGAACACGCTCATCTGTGTTTCTTGTATTGGCACAACGAAAGAGATCACATGTCTGATAACTAACCAATACACAGACAATCATTTTGCTGGTGATACCCAATGTTTTCCTCTCTATTGGTACGAAGAGCGCAAAGCCGCTCAAACCTCGTTGTTCGACGATGGGGAAGGGAAATATATCCGCCACGATGCCGTCACCGATTTCATCCTCAAGCTGGCAAGGGAGCAGTATGGCGGCAAAGTGCAGAAAGAAGACATCTTCTACTATGTCTATGGCTTCCTGCATTGTCCCACCTATCGTGAGACCTTTGCCAACGATTTGAAGAAGATGCTGCCACGGATTCCATTGGTGGAGAAAGCCGAGGATTTCTGGGCCTTTTCTATAGCAGGTCGGGAGTTGGCCGAACTGCACCTGAACTACGAACAAGTGCCCGCTACTAAACAGGTGGTGGTGGATTGCCACAACATGCTGCCTGGCATTGCCGACAACAACACGCCTGAGAAGTTATATCGCGTCACCCAAATGAAGTTTGGCAAGCAAGGGAAGGAGAAAGACAAGAGCGTCATCGAATACAATCCCTTCATCACCTTGCGGAACATTCCCTTACGCGCCTACGACTATGTGGTCAATGGCAAGAGCGCCATTGAATGGATTATGGAACGCTACTGCGACAAAGTGGACACCAAAAGCGGCATCCGCAACGATGCCAACCAGTGGGGTATCGAGCAAGGCAACCCTCGCTATCCGCTTGATTTGCTACAAAGCATTATCACCCTCAGCATCAAAACGCTGGACATTGTGGACAATTTGCCAAAAATAACATTTGAATAAATCAGTAGTTTACAAGAAATCTAATTTAAGTTAAACGAAAAACACACTATATTATGATTACAATAATCATCTTGCTCGCCTTGCTTGCCGATGGAGGCAAGTACTTTTTTGGTGATGGCAAAGGCGGACTCTTCAAATAAGTAGGCTCATCAAACGGTATCGTTCTAACCATTTCAAGGCGTTTCGACCTCGGCGGAACCGCCTCGCTTATGTTGTTTCCCGTTCCCAAAAACAATCCGAGGGCACACCAGAATTGGCATGCCCTCGAACAAGGATTCAAAAAATGGAATCTCATCAAAATCCCGTCATTAGCTTTACGGTATTGAAGATGGTCTTTTCTTTGGCCTCATTGCCGTATTTGTCCACGTCGACGACGTTGCGCGGGCTGTGGGTGATACACACCGGACCATTAAGGCAGCCGCCGTCGCAAGCCATGCCTTCGAAAAAGTTTTCGGTGGCTAGAATGACTTCGTAGGAACCTTTCAGGTGGCATGAACTGCCAACGCATACTTTAATATTCATTTTGGGTTAGTTTTAAAGGGTTGTTTTTGTTTGAATAGATTTGTTGTAATGCTATATACCATTTTAGGCGAGCAGCCTTTTATTGGCTGCCCGCCTGTCAAATGGTTATATCAACTCAAAAATTAACTTCGGTATCGTAGTAGCAGCACTTCAGCAGCTCTTCCATCTCCTTTTGCGTCGGGATGCACGGGTTGGAGCCTGTGCAGGCGTCACCGATAGCGTTCTTGGCGATTTCGGGAAGTCTTTCAAGGAACACATTCTCAGGCACAAAACCTTGTTCGCAAGGGTAGGAGTCGGCACCATAGTTCTTGATGCAGTGCGGGATGTTGAGGTCGTCGTTCATCTTGCGCAGTGCGGCGATAAGCAGGGCCACCTTTTCGTCGTCATTGCTTCCGCCAAGGTTCATATTGTCGGCGATGACACCGTAACGTTGCTTGGCCTCGGGATTCTTGGCATTGAAGGCAATCACCTTGGGCAGATACATGGCGTTGGCGGCACCGTGGATGATGTGTGCGCCGTAGTCGGCGAACGCGGCACCTGTCTTGTGGGCCATCGAGTGGACGATGCCTAATAGGGCGTTGGAAAAGGCCATGCCGGCGAGGCATTGGGCATTGTGCATCTCGTTGCGGGCGGTCACGTCGCCGTTGTACGAGTTCACCAAGTCTCTTTGAATCATCTTGATGGCATGCATGGCTAACGGATCGGTGTAGTCGCAGTGGGCGGTCGAAACGTAGGCTTCGATGGCGTGCGTCATGGCGTCCATACCCGTGTGGGCGACCAATTTCTTGGGCATGGTTTGGGCCAAGGCTGGGTCAACGATGGCCACGTCGGGCGTGATTTCAAAGTCAGCGATGGGGTACTTGATGCCCTTGGCATAGTCGGTGATGATGGAGAAAGCGGTCACTTCGGTGGCTGTGCCTGAAGTGGACGAAACAGCGCAGAAATGGGCCTTGGTTCTCAGTTTGGGCAGACCGAACACTTTGCACATGTCTTCGAAAGTGGTCTCAGGGTATTCGTACTTAATCCACATGGCTTTGGCTGCATCGATGGGTGAACCACCGCCAATGGCCACAATCCAGTCGGGTTGAAACTCACGCATCACAGCGGCACCTTTCATCACGGTCTCCACCGACGGGTCGGGCTCGATGCCGTCAATCACTTTTACTTCCATGCCAGCTTCTTGGAGGTAGGCGATGGCTCTATCTAAAAATCCGAAACGTTTCATGCTTCCTCCGCCTACGCAGATAACAGCGCGTTTACCTGTAAATGTCTTCAATGCTTCTAAAGCGTTCTCACCATGATAAAGGTCTCTCGGTAATGTGA
>CAMHJX010000006.1 GCA_946185535.1 uncultured Bacteroidales bacterium | reverse complement strand
AAAGCGTCTTCAATATGGTCTATTGTTGGCTTTCCATCGTTGAAAACGATGGAAACGGGGTGTCTTGTCACGATTTTTCTTTCCCTGACCGAAAAGCAGAAGCATTTCGATTTTTTTGAATCTGTTAGGATTGAAATTGTCTCTCATTCTCTAACCGAAATGAACAGAACCATGCCAAGCTTTTTAGTCGTCAATTCATCTATCCTTTTTTGCAATCCGTTTCGCCACGCCGATGGCGCCTGTAGGACAGACGAGTCGGCAGAGGTGGCAGCCTACGCAACGCTTCCCGTCGAGATGTGGCTGACGCAGGTCAACATCGAAGGAAATCGCTTGATGGCCACCGTCTTGGCATGAGGTGTAGCAACGGCCGCAGCCGATATACAGCTCACGGTCGAAGGTGGGATACACAATGGTGTCGCGGTCGAGGTTGGTGGGGGTGTCGAAATTGGGTAGCTCCTCTCCTACCAGATCCGATAAGTGCTTGATGTCTCTTGAGGCCATATAGTTTTGCAGGCCCAGCACAAGGTCGTCGATGATGCGGTAACCGTACTGCATCACGGCGGTGCACACCTGCACGTTGCTGCAGCCCAACTGGATGAACTCAAGCGCGTCGCGCCAAGTCTCGATGCCACCGATGCCACTCAGCTCGATGCGTTTACCGTTGTTGGTGGCAGTGAAGATGGGATTTTTCGCCATCTCGAGGATATGGCGCAAAGCGATGGGCTTCACGGCGCGGCCTGAGAGTCCGGAGACGGTCTTCTTATCGGCCACTGCACCGCGACTGTTCATGGTCACGCTCTTTATGGTGTTGATGGCCGATACCGCATCGGCGCTGGCGAAGTGGGCGGCCATGGCGGGCTGGTTGATTTGAGTGATGTTGGGCGTCATCTTGGGGATGACCGGGATCTTGACGTTATGTTTCACATAGGCCGTGTAGAACAGCACCAGCTCCGAGTTCTGTCCCACGTCGCTACCCATGCCAGCCAACTTCATCTGCGGGCAGGAGAAATTCAGCTCCACAGCGTCGACTCCGGCCTCTTCGGCCATTTTCGCCAGCGTGATCCACTCCGTCTCGCCGTTGCCCATGATAGAGGCGATGACAACTTTGTTGGGATAGTCCTTTTTCAGTCTGCGCAGGATGTCGAAGTCCACCTCCACGGGGTTCTCGCTTAACTGCTCCATGTTACGGAAGCCGAAGAAATCGGAGCGGCCTGACTCGCTGACGGCATCGAAGCGCGGTGACACCTCGCGGATGTCCTCCATGTAGATGGTCTTGTAGAACACGCCCGCCCATCCTGCTTCGAAGGCACGCGCCACCATTTCGTAGTTGGTGCAGATGGCCGACGAGGCGAGGAAGAAGGGATTCTCGCAAGGGATGCCGCAGAAGTCGATAGCGAGGCTGGGCAAACCTTTTTGTGGTTTCGTGCCTTTGACGGCTTCCGCCAGCTCCCTGATGCGGATAGGCCTATCATAGTGGATGCAGGCTGCCTCGGCGGCTTGCAGATCAGCATCGCTGCATTTTTCGAGCCACTGTCCAGCGATGGCTTCATTGCCGAATCGGATGGCGCGTATGGCGCGTGCCGGATCGCCATTCTTGCAGGCTTTGCTGCACGGCGCATCGGCGCAGAGCAGACAGCGCGCGGCTTCTTCTTGGAGGTGCATAGTTTTGTTCATAGCGTCTGTGTTAGGGTGTTTAGTGGGGACAAAAATACTGGTTTTCTGCATTTCCAATGAATTTAGGAGGAAAAATGTATATGTGCACACACATTTTAGCCCTAATTATGGGCGTAGATTTTAAAACAAAAACAGACACGATAAAGCAGCAAACAGGTTCGATGTGCTTATTCTTACTATTTATTCGTTGTTTCCCAAGAAGGAAATACGTTTCAGTGGCAACATGTTTTTGTCGTCATCGCTCATCTTGTCGTAATAGTTCTGCCACATTTCAATGAATTCATCACCGTCAATCAAGCGAATGAATTCACGTGAGTTCGCTGCCGTATTCTTCGCATCAGGTGAATATGTTCCTGATGTGACAAATAAAGCAATGTCGCCCGAACGGAGAATTCCTAATAAGGCACGGATGTCAGAAGCACCGATAACCGCATCGGGTCTATGTTTTACCTGTACTTTGATGCGTGGAGTTTGCGCGCCCAATGGATCAACATAGGCGACTACATCAACACCGCCGTCTTTCCCTTTCGGAGCCACTGACTGTATGTAGTAACCCATTGCTTTGAGAAGAGCCGCCACCATGTCCTGGAATTCGTATGGATTTTTGCCTCGAATATAATCTCTAATACCATTGTAAGCCTGTTCTTCAAGATTCTCAAGCTCAATGATTGCTTCCTTTACAGGGTCTTCCGTCTCTTCGGATGCAGTTGCTTGAGGCTCACTAGCTCTTTCCTTAGACGTCCTCCATTCACGATATTGTTGTTGGGCTTTGTCTTGCATTTTCTCAGCACCTAGTTTTATTACTTCTTCTCCTTCTGGTGTAATCGTCCAATGTCCCTTCTTTTTTAAAAGGTAACCAGCTTTTACATAATCAACAGAGGAAAAATGCATAATGCTTTGCCATCTAATGTTGCCAGTATTCTCAAGCACCTCTTTTTCCCAATCAGAGAGCACAACAGTTTTTTCAACTTCAAACATTAGCTCTCGAACAGACATGCTACCACCATTCTTGGAAAGGATTGTCATTGCAGCAAACATAGTCTTTGACGCGGTTTGGTAGGACTTCGATTTAGCTTTCATGCAAGATCTATTTTTGAAATTAATTGAATGCAAAGATACAAAAAAGGATATAAAACGGAATCGCGATGGTTATTTTCTTGTTTTTGTCACAAAGAAACAAACGAACACCATCTTTGTCATCCTTTGCGGCCAATAATCCGCAAAATCTGCGGATAATTAACCGCAAGATTTGCGGATTATTGAAATAATGTGTATTTTTGCAGCCGAAATACTCGTGTAACTATGGCATCCTACATCCATCAGAGCAATCAATGGCCGCATTTCACTTGGGACAAAGATCTTGTCGCAGACAGATTGGCTTCCGTCAATAAGGCATCGGGGTTCCTTATGGGCCGACTCGACGCCATAGGGTTCGACGCCCGCCTGTCGGCCAACGCCGAGATGCTCTCCAACGACATCATCAACTCCTCCGAGATTGAAGGCATTGCATTGAACGCCAAACAAGTGCGTTCTTCCATCGCCAGAAAGTTAGGCATCCCTTCTGATGCCGAAGAACCCGCCAGCCACTATGTGGAAGGCGTTGTGGAGATGATGCTTGATGCCGTGAGCCATTACCGCCAACCCCTCACCCATGACCGGCTTTTCTGGTGGCACAACTGCCTGTTTCCTTCTGGCAGAAGCGGTTATTCGAAAATCGACGTGGCACAATACCGCAAAGGCGAGATGAAAGTGGTGTCGGGCAATTACGGTCGCGAAAAAGTGCATTATGAAGCCGTTCCCGCACAAGACGTGCAGAAGGAAATGGATGTTCTCTTGAACTGGTTCAATACCGACATCGACTCGCCCACTTACCTGAAATCCGCCATCGCCCACTTTTGGTTTGTCTGCATCCACCCGTTCGACGACGGCAACGGGCGCATCGGTCGCGCCATCGCCGACATGGCACTCTCGCAAGCCGACAACTCTGCCATGCGCTTCTTCAGCATGTCGCGACAAATCAACAAAGACAAGAAATCTTATTACGATGTGCTGGAGCGCGTCAGCCGACAAACGGACGCTGACATCACGGAATGGCTCGTCTGGTATCTCGACTGCATGGCACGTGCCATCAACGCATCCGACGAAGTGCTTTCACGCATCTTGCAGAAATCCTCATTTTGGCAAAGCCATGCCAACATCGCATTCACGGAGCGACAAAACAAAGTGCTGAACATCTATTTGGATGGTTATGTAGGCAAATTGACCGTGAAAAACTGGGCCAAGCATTGCAAGGTTTCGGTCGACACGGCCTCTCGCGACATCAAAGACCTTGTCGAAAAAGGCGTTCTCGAACCACAACAAGGCCGCATGAGGGATGTGTATTACGGCATCCGTTGCGACGATACGACGCTGCTTGTTCCCGGTCCGCAAGATGATGACGATTGATAGTCATACCAATCAAATTAAACCCTATCTTTGCAACGCAAAAACATCCACAGAATGGCATCCGACATCGACCATACCATCCGCCGCAAAACCCCACCCATCGCGCTGGTCTCCATCGCGATCCTGGCCGTCGGCATCGTGCTGTTCATCCTGAACCTGCGCTACGGCTCGGTGTCGATCCCATGGAATGAATTCTGGGACGCGCTGCTGCATGGCGACACGTCGACCTACCGCGCCATCATCCTCGACTACCGCCTGCCACAAGCCATCACGGCGCTGCTGGCTGGCATCGGTCTATCGGTGTCGGGCCTTCTGATGCAGACCCTCTTCCGTAATCCCCTCGCCGACCCTTCCCTGCTGGGCATCAGCAGCGGCGCGAGCCTCGGCGTGGCCTTTGTTGTCTTGCTCGGCACGGCCACGGGCCTGTCGGTCAGCACGCTGTCGCTGTGGTCGACCTTCGGCGTCACCATAGCGGCTTTTTTAGGTGCTTTCGCGGTATTGTTACTTATCCTTGCCCTCAGCTCGAGGCTCCGCAGCATGGTGAGTCTGGTGTTGGTGGGCATCATGATCGCCTACATCGCGGGCTCGGTCACCGACATCCTGAAGTTTTTCAGCCAAAAGGAAGGGCTGCACTCCTTCGTCATCTGGGGCATGGGCAGTTTCTCCAACGTGAGCAAGGCCCAACTGCCGTTCTTCGCCATAGCTGTTTTGGTCGGCAGCATCGGTTCGTTCCTGCTCTTCAAGACCTTGAACCTCTTGCTGTTGGGTGAGCGTTATGCCGAAAACCTTGGCGTCAACATCAAGCGGAGCAGTATGCTCATCATCTTGGTTTCGGGCTTTCTCACCGCCCTCATCACGGCGTTTTGCGGTCCCATCGCCTTCTTGGGTTTGGCCGTCCCACACATAGCGCGTTTCCTGTTCCGCAGCAGCGACCACAAGCTGCTCATCCCTGCCACGGCCTTCCTCGGCATGGATTTGGCCTTGTTCTGCAACCTCATCGCGCGGCTGCCCTCGTTTGAAGGCAACCTGCCCATCAACTCGGTCACGGCACTGATTGGCGCGCCCATTGTGCTGTGGGTCATCTTCCACCGGCAACGTTACACAAAAACAATGTAAATATGGATTGCTTCGCAAGAAATACGCAGTATTCAACACAGTTAAATCTAAAAAAAATCATTTTCAAAATCTCTCAAAATCATTTTGTTAGATTTTTATTAGATTTTTGAACGATTTCTTGCCGTAAGGCAATCCCAAAAATACGAATATGCAAGAGGTCCTACAAACATATCACCTGTTGATTGGCTACAAAGGCCAGCCGCTGATTCCCGAAGTCAACGTGAGCCTCGGCGAAGGCGACATCGTGGCCTTAGCGGGTCCCAATGGTTCGGGCAAGACGACGCTGTTCAAGACGCTGTCGGCCAGCCTCAAACCCATCAGCGGCGAGGTGACGCTTTTCGGGAAAAAACTTCAAGACTACTCCCCTACCGAGCGTTCCTCGCTGTTCAGCCTCGTGCTCACCGAGAAGCCCGACGACCTCTTCTTGAAAGTCTTCGACATCGTTTCCTCGGGTCGTTACCCGCATCTCGGCCTCTTGGCGCGACTTAGCGAGCAGGACGAGCAAATCATCTACGAGAGCCTTGAAACCGTGGGCATTAGCCATTTGGTCAATCGAAGTTTCGTTTCTTTGAGCGATGGCGAACAACAGAAAGTGATGATTGCCAAGGCATTGGTGCAAGACACGCCCCTCATCTTCATGGACGAGCCCGCCGCCTTCCTCGATTATCCAAGCAAAATCGAGCTGGTGAACATCATGCACAAGCTCTCGCGCGAGAAGCACAAGACCATCCTCTTCAGCAGCCACGATCTTGACCTTTTGCTCCGCCACGCCGACCGAATGTGGGTGATGGCGCCACAACAGCCTTTGCGCCAAGGCACACCGAAAGAATTGGTGGAACAAGGGATTATTGATGAGTATTTTAAGCCGATCGTAGCCAAGGAGGAGTTTTATTGGATGACTTCCGAACATCCCGATTTAAAAACCTGCTTTAGTGGAGATTGGAGCGGCATTGATGCCAATTCTTTAAGAAGCAATGAATATTATGGCAGAAGCATTGAAAGCTGGTAATGATATGGCAAAACATCTGTTAATTTCATCCATATTCCAAACCATTTAATTGAAGATTGGGCAGAAAAATCTTATCTAAGATAAGCCTTGTAATATTTTCGCAATCAACAATTTGCATATTTTCTATTTCACAACACATTTCCTTAATCCATTCGTTGAAACGAATCAAGGCAGTCGTGTTTCCTGTTTTGGCCACAACCCACAAAGCATGGCCTATTCTGCCCCTGACATCAAAAGCAATCGAGCCGTCAAGCTTACGCCGAAACCTGTTGCAGAAAAAGCCTTCCGATAGTTCATCTGAAACCACTTGCGACAATGCTGAATCAGCCTCGTCAAGAGAAACACAACGCCCTGTCTTGGCACAAATGTAAACATATCGGAACGGACTCAATCTTTCCTTTTTGATTACAAAGTTTTTATCCTTCCCAAGACGAACCAAGAACCATGTGTATGCTTTATTCTCTATTGCACCTTCATTCTGATTTTCAAACAGTTGAACTTTCCCGTTCAAGTATTCTTCCGATGCCCGTTTTTCAATGACACGGAGTAACCGATAATTATCCGTGTCACGCTCCCAATACCACTCAACGAGGTCAAAATAGGCATCTCTCCAAAACCAATCATCAAGCAGATACTTTGCGCACCAAACCACATCATGCTTCGTTGTCCTTCTCATAAATGCCTCCACAATTCTCTTTTGGTCATCAAACGATTGATAATCAAACCGTTTTTGCAACTCAATTCGAGAGGTTGTAATTCGCCCGCTTTTGTCATTATTGAAATCGTCAAGCAATTGATTAATAGACGCATTTGGCATTTTCGGCATTATATCCACTTGTGACGGATAAAGCCTTTTGTCGATGAAATCCAAAAGGCGGCCCGTTCCCGAATCATCAAAGTAATAAAACTCCAAATCCATTTTCAATTGCTGCAATTCGGCAATCGGCAAGGAATTGATAATGTGGCGTATAACATCGTGACTGTCTTCCACATTTTCCACAAGATATTTTGCGAGTTCCATAGTGTTGTTGTATTAATACCAAGCAAAAATAGGAATTGCTTACGCTGAAAGGATGTGGAAGATTGAGATTTCTCGGAACAGATTCAGCCAACACCCGCCAACTTCAGCAATTCTTCAATATGATTAGGATTAATTTGTTGTTCTTTTGGACAACCATTTCCTTGGAATCTTGCATGAAGTATCAACGTGCCATCCAACTCGTTTTTGTATGGTTTTGATTTCGGCCGAATAACACCTTCTTCTTCTCGTATTCCGATGATTTTATACACTTTCCCATAAGATAATTCAAATTTAGGCTTTACCTCTGTTGTATTATATCCCATCCAAACATATCTTGAATCCAATCCCAAATAAGCACCAGCGGCTTTGTTGGCCAAAATAATCACTTTTGGTTTTAAATAGTTCTCCAAAAACTGTTGTGTTAGCCACAAATGCTCAGCAAGGAAACAAAGTGCTGGATTTTTTTCATTATTAACGCCTACCTTACGCAAGAAATCTTGCGGCGTTTTTCTAATTGCGAACAAATCTAAATGTTCTTTTGTGCACTTACATCCCACAAGGATTCTCTTAACCGTTTTCCAATAACCTTTGCAAAACTCATCCTTTTCAAGAGTTTCTTCAAAAGTCGGAAACGGATGTTCAATATGCTTATTATCTGTACATGAAGGATTTATTCCCATCCATAACAAATCGACATTCGGCTTGTAATCACGACATATTCCAATTCCTAACTTCAGAGTTTCTTTGAGCTTTTCCAAAACTCCAGTAAATTCCCGAGGGCAATTGCTCTCGTTTTGATACTTATTCCAAAGAGCGGTAAGTGCCTCTAAATAATCTTTGTAATTCATGATTTCTTTTTCCATAATGCTAATACTATTCGATAGTTTTAATTTTTCTGCAAATCTAAAAAATCTCCTTCAATTGGCAGCCAATAATCTCGCGGCTTTCCATTAATAATCACATCATCATCAAATGCTTTCTTATGAACTTGAGCCTTTTTGTTTTTGATAAGGACTGATTTCAAAGACCTACACGAGGCAAAAGCGCGAAAACCAATATATTGTAATGAATCAGGAAAGTCTATTAACCTTAAGCACACACACAACTCAAAAGCCTGCGACTCTATGCGTTCCAAATTTTTCGATAGCATGACTTTTTCCAGCATACCACAATCGATAAAGGCGCACGATTTAATCTGACTCACGGATTCTTCCATCATTACAGTTTTTATCCACGAACCACGAAAGGCTTTTTCACCAATCCTTCTTACATTTGATGGAATAATTATAGATTCCTTTTTATTGCCTTCGAAAGCCCCTTCGCCTATTTCTTCAACTGTGTTAGGAATAATCGTATTAATACATGATGCTAACAAAATGTTTGATCGGGTTTCAATTATAGCGTTACAATCGTTTCTGCTATCAAAATGCAGGTTATCTTTCGAGACTTTTATTGAAGACAAACTTGGACAAAAAGCAAACGGATTAATCCCGATTTTTTCCACTAATGCAGGTATCGTTATGTTTTTTAAGTATTTACATAAGCGAAATGCCTCGCTCTCTATTTCAATTACAGCATTAGGGATAATGATGTTCTCCATCATGCATCCTTCAAATGAGTTTACTCCGATTACCTTTACAGAATCGGGAATGACACTGTTATTGCTTCACAAATCAGTTTGTCCGTTTTTGTTTCAATAATTGCATTACAATTGTCCCTACTATCAAAATATTTGTTGTTTTCTGACACTTGGATTCTCGTTGTAGGAGAATTAGGAATATAATTGAAAGCATAACCGTCAATTTTGGCAATCGATTCTGGAATGTAAAGTGATTCCATACTTTTGATAATAGTAAACTCGCCAATTTCTGTAACTCTGTAGTTTTCCCCATTGATTGGTATGGTTTCTGGAATAATAAAATCGTCGTAATAGGTGATTTTAAAAACTCCATCTACACTTTCCACCCATTCGTTGCACAACTTTAAATTCTTTCCTTCCAAAAATCGAAAACCCATATCACATTTAGTAGACATGCTTTTTCGAGAGCTATTCTGAAATAGATTTTCCACTTCGGTTATCACCAATTTTTTCTTTGCCATAGTATTAGATATTTGTTTGTCATGTGGCAAAAGTAGAATATGCTTATGCAAAACCAATGTGGAAGCAAAAACTATTCATATAGTTTTCTCATTCTCTCAATCTCCATCCTGATCTCATCCCTGAATGATAGTGGCTCGACGACCTCGACATTTCCCATATAGGAAAGAATCTTCTGCTTGAAATCAAATGTCGGCCGGATGTAATATGAAAAAGTTGTAAACTCCGAATCCTCCGTAACGATTTCCTGTGACTCATGGAGTGGCAATGTCTTCAGATATTTCGCTTGAAAAGCATTGGCTCTAACAACCACCATCTGTTTCGGTGTGGCATCTTTAATGATTCCATAACAGCCGCTGAAAAAGTCGCTAATAGAGAAATCCTTCGGCATCGTAAATGTGCTTTCGTTTTTCTTCAAACTCACAATGCGGTCAAACGAATAAGTGTGAAGTGTATCGTTTTCAGGATTGCGTGCCAGCACATACCATCGCCTTTGGAAAATTTGCACACCGTATGGCTCCATGTTGCGATAGAGTTTCTTTTCATCGGGATAGAACTTTTGATATTCCATGTCAAAAGTCTGATTGCGGTTCATTGCATCAAGCAAATCCACCAAACACCCATGCCCTGCTGGAATATCCTCAAGTCCGATTCGGTCTTTTAAGTTCTTGCTTTGGCCAACAACATCATTCAAATTGAAGGTCTCCACCAACCATTTCAAGATATGGTTCTGGTTCTTCAGTTCTTCCCTGTCGCTGATGAAGTATCGGTTAGTTCTTCTGTCACAATCGATTAGTATATTGAAAACCTCTTCAATGTTTTGTCGATGACTCTCAAAAGTTCGCTTCGGATAACTACAGCCTCCTGAAAGCAAATCGTTCCGCTCCCATTTTTCGTTGATTTCCTCGAATGTGATGCCAACATCACCCGACCGATAAATCGTGTCGAGCAACCAAAAGTATCGTTTGATGATTCCTGTTCTCATTCCATTTTATTTACATTAAACATAACACTAAATTTGAATGTTACATTTATCCCTTAAAGATTAATTCTTCAAGCACCCAATCGGCACCACAAACACGCCGTCTTGCCTACGATAAGCATACTGTCCGCCCGTGAGAACGAGCAACAAATCAGGCTCTCTTATGGGAGTTTGTATTTCCGTTTTGTTATGCTCTTTGATAAGTCTTTGCAATTCCAATAGGTGTTTGGCTCCATCCTCGATTTCTGCACTCCCTAATTTACACTCAACGAGCGCATAACGGCCATCGTTGATGTGCAGCACGACATCAGCCTCCAAACCATATTTGTCATGATAGTAGCCTATATGCGAATCAATATCAGAGGAATAGGCCTTCAAATCCCTGATACACAGTTGTTCAAACAGGAATCCAAAGGTCTTGAACTGAGTTATCAACGCCTTTGGCGACAGTTGCATGGCCGCCACGGCTACACTTGGATCGCAGAAAGTGCGCTTCGGAGTACTACGAATGACCGCCTTGCTGCGAATGGCTGGACACCAAGCATCAATATCCTGAATGACAAACAGTTTCTCCAAAGCCGTCACATACGAGGTGAATGTATCCATTGAGCAAGTCATTTCTTCAGACGCCGAAACATCAGCAAGCAAGGTTGTTTTCTTCGCCAAAGTGGAGATATTGCGGGCATACGAGCGCAATATCATTCGTGTCAGTTTCTCGTCCCTTTGCACGCCGTCAATCCGCGAAATGTCTTCCTTGCAAACAGTTCTGAAATAGTCCTTGGCCACCATCAGTTTCGACTTTTCGTCCTTGAGGCGCAAGGTGGCCGGCCATCCACCGCGACAGGCGGCAAAAATAATATCCTCAACCTGCATGTCAGAAACCGCTGCAATGTCTTGCTGCGGATTATCAAACAATTCCATCAGACTTACCGCTCCATTGGATTCCTTTGATTCCCAAAGGCTCATCGGCAGCATTTCCATTTTTGAGATACGGCCATTTCCAGAATGGTGTATCTTGCTTTTATCCACTGCGTTAGAGCCGGTCAAAATGAATTGCCCTTCAAGTCCTCTTTCATCCACCAAGGTACGCACGGCATCCCAAATGACGGGCGCATCCTGCCACTCATCAATGAGCCGAGGGGTAGCACCTTGCAGCAACAGCGACGGCTTGGTAGCCGCCGTAGTGAGATATTGTTCGCGCATGTCGGGCGACTGCAACTTGATAACACTGCCCGCCAATTGTTCTGCTGTGGTGGTTTTTCCACACCACTTGGGGCCTTCAATCAGTACTGCTCCAAAGGCATTCAAACGCCCTTCAAGTTGGACATCTGCCATCCTTTTGAAATAGTCCATAATTCATCTATTTAAAATACGCTGCAAAATTATTACAAATAAATGTATTACGCAAATCTATTCTGTATTTTTTACACATTTTATTCGGTGTTTTAGATGTAATTTATTCGGTGTTTTAGATGTATTTTGTTCGGTGTTTTAGCGGTAATTTGTTCGGTGTTTTAGCGGTAATTTGTTCGGTGTTTTCGACATAACATTTTTGCCAAAAAAAAGAGTTTTTCTGGTTGAATTTAACTTCCCAATTTGCATTTTTTGTAATTTTGCACCTTCAATTATTGCA
Source organism: uncultured Bacteroidales bacterium (assembly GCA_946185535.1). Classification (GTDB taxonomy): domain Bacteria; phylum Bacteroidota; class Bacteroidia; order Bacteroidales; family F082; genus Limimorpha. The sequence goes on along the minus strand of CAMHJX010000006.1, from coordinate 116,893 downwards.
GCAATTTTTACTAAAATGCAGAATATCAGAAATATAGCAATTATCGCTCACGTTGACCACGGCAAAACCACCCTCGTCGACCGCATCCTCTACCAATCGCAACTCTTCAAGGAGTCGGACGAAGCCCCTGGCCAACTCATTCTCGACAACAACGACCTCGAACGCGAACGCGGCATCACCATCCTTTCGAAGAATGTGTCCGTTCGTTATAAAGACGTCAAAATCAATATCATCGACACTCCTGGCCACGCCGACTTTGGCGGCGAGGTGGAGCGCGTTTTGAACATGGCCGATGGTGTGCTGCTGTTGGTCGATGCCTTTGAAGGTCCCATGCCGCAGACCCGTTTCGTGCTGCAGAAGGCCATCGAGCTGGGACTGAAGCCCATCGTGGTCATCAATAAAGTGGACAAGCCCAACTGCCGTCCCGACGAGGTGCAAGAGGCCGTCTTCGACCTGATGTTCAACCTCGGCGCCACCGAAGACCAGCTGGACTTCCCCACCGTCTATGGTTCTTCAAAACAAGGCTGGATGTCGAACCACTGGAACAACGTCACCGACAACGTCTCCTACCTTCTGGATGTCATCATCGACACCATCCCGCCCGCGAAGTTCGAGGAAGGCACGCCTCAGATGCTGATTACCTCTTTGGACTACAGCTCCTATGTGGGCCGTATCGCTGTGGGTCGTCTGAAACGCGGCACCCTGCAGGCCGGACAGAATGTTTCTTTGGTGAAACGCGACGGCTCTGTCACCCGCTCCACTATCAAAGAACTCTACACCTTTGAAGGCTTAGGCAAGGAACGCACCAAGAAGCCCGTCGAGGCTGGCGACATCATCGCTCTGATGGGCATCGACGACTTTGAGATTGGCGACACCGTGGCCGACTACGAGAACCCCGAGCCACTGCCGCCCATCCATGTGGACGAGCCTACGATGAGCATGTTGTTCACCATTAACAACTCGCCCTTCTTTGGCAAGGAAGGTAAATATGTCACCTCGCGTCACCTGCGCGAACGTCTTTACAAGGAGACTGAGAAGAACCTCGCCTTGAAGGTGGAAGACACCGATTCGCCTGATTCTCTGATGGTCTACGGCCGTGGCATCCTGCACCTCAGCATCCTTGTCGAGACCATGCGCCGCGAAGGTTATGAGTTCCAACTCGGTCAGCCCAAGGTCATTTTGAAATACATCGATGACGTGAAGTGCGAGCCTATTGAATGCCTCACCGTCCTGGTGCCAGAAGACTTCTCTGGCCGTGTCATCGAGCAGGTCAGCGCACGCAAGGGTGAGATGACCCAAATGGAGCCAAAGGGCGACCGCATGTGCCTCGATTTCGACATCCCGTCGCGCGGTCTCATCGGCTTGAGAAACACACTGTTGACTGTCACTGAAGGTGAAGCTATTGTCTCGCACCGCTTCAAGGACTATGAACCTTGGAAGGGCGAGATGCCTTCACGCAATGTCGGAGCCTTGATTTCAATGGAAACAGGACAAGCTATCCCCTACGCCATTTGGAAGTTGCAAGACCGTGGCATCTTCTTCGTTAACCCGAATGAAGATGTCTATGCCGGCGAGGTCATCGGAGAGAACACGCGCAGCAACGACATCGTCATCAACGTTTGCAAGACCAAGCACCTCACCAATGTGCGTGCCTCGGGCAGCGACGAAGCCATCCGCCTCATCCCGCCCGTGCGTTTCTCGTTGGAGGAATACATGGAATATATCCGTGACGACGAATATCTTGAGGTGACTCCCAAGAGCCTGCGTCTCCGCAAGATTATCCTCGACGAGCTGGAGCGCAAACGCGCCTCGCGTCGTGGAGAGGAATGACACTGAAAAATAATTGCAAAAGTCGGGTTTTATGTCCGACTTTTTTCGTATTATTGCACACTAGTAAACGAGCAACCAACAAGGTACTCCCTTGTATAAATATTTCATTTTATTAATTTGATTATCAAATAAATAAGAATATGTCAACATTCAAGAAAACCCTTATTATCCTGTTTGTCACGATAGGATTGGCTTCGTGTGATGTGCTCACACAAGTTGCCCAGATGGCCAACTTCGCCAACTGCAAGTTCAATTTCAACAGTGTCGACCAGATTCAGATGCTTGGTGTCAACCTGAGCAAAGGCATGTCGAAGAGCGACCTCAACGCTGCTCAACTGCTTTCGTTGGCCAATGCCATTGCCAACAAAAAACTTCCCGTGTCTTTCAATGTGAATGTAGGTGTCAACAATCCCAATACGATTCCTGCTTCGATGTCCAAAATGGATTACATCGTCAGCCTTAACGGCAAGGAAGTCATCAGCACTACGTTGAACAAGAGTGTCAGTGTGGGTGCCAACTCAAGCAGCGTGGTTTCCATTCCCATCACCACCGATCTGTTCCAGTTGTTCAGTGGCGAATCGGCTGACGCCTTGCTCAACTTGGCCTTCAAATTGGCCGGTGCCAGCAGCGAACCCGTCAATGTTGGTCTGAAGGTGAAGCCCTACATCAGCATCAACGGACAACAGCTCGCCTACCCCGACTTCATCTCAATGAACAAAGTGTTGAACTAACCCCAAAGAAAACGAGTAAGAAATGGCGGTTTTTAACGAAAGACGCTTCAGCATCGACCCTGGGAAAGGGAAAAAAATGGATGGCTGTCCCTACTCCGTGTACGAGGACGGACGCGATGTGAAGGACTATATCATTCCACCAAAAGGCTATAAGTTCAAAGGTTTCCGCTTTGACCCTGATGCCTGCAACCAGATTTATGATGGCCGACTCATTGCAGAATATGAAAAAGAGTCGTTTATTGCCATCTTCAAATCAAATCTTTGGAAATTCGTTTTCGCATTGGCCATCATCGCTGTCATCACGGTGGTAGTCATTCTGGCGGTCAATGTGTTCAACAAGCCTAAGACCGACAAACCGACCAAGAAGCCTGAGACCACAACCTTGGTGAAGGATACAGTGAAGGAAAAGGACAAAGTGCAGCCCGTTGAAAAGAACGCTCCAGTTCCTGCGAAGGACACTGTCAAGCCTAACGATAAGGATAATGCTGCTATTCTTGACCTTAATGCCAAGAAAGACAATGTGAAGGAAGAGCCACAACCCGCCGCTGATGACCCCAATGTTCAATTCAAGCAGGCGTTCTGGAGCTTGATCCACCAGCGTACCATCATGATGGACCCATACGACCTCTTATACAAGGACAACAAAAACAAGGTGGAAGGCGAAGAGTATGAGTATCTTAGATATACCATCTTGGAAAACTTCGCTTCCTTCAAGGCTTGGTCTAGCAAACTGCACAAGGTTCCCGTTTCCGAGTTGGAATCCATCAACACCATCAAAGATCTGAAGAACAAACTGAATGAGATAAAATAATTGTTTGGCTATCAGCTTAGTAAGCAAAAGCTAACCGCTGATAGTTGAAAACAAATAAAAAGAATACAACAACTTAAACAAATCAAATATGATCAGAAACAACTTCATCAAACGCCACAACGGCCCCACCGCATCGGATGCTGAAAAGATGCTCAAGGTCATCGGCGTGAAATCGCAAGAACAACTTGTCGACGAAATCATCGCTCCCGAGATCCGTCTGCCGAAAGACCTCAACATCGGCGAAGGCATGAGCGAATACGAAGTCATCAGCCACCTCAAGGCCATCGGTGCGAAGAACAAGCAGTTCCGCACCTACATCGGCTTGGGCTACTACAACACCATCACCCCAGGCGTCATCATGCGCAACATCCTTGAGAACCCGGGCTGGTACACCTCTTACACTCCTTATCAGGCCGAGATTTCGCAAGGCCGTTTGGAGGCTTTGGTGAACTACCAAACCGTCATCAGCGACCTCACCGCCCTGCCGTTGGCCAACGCCAGCCTGCTCGACGAAGGCACCGCCGCCGCCGAAGCCATGCTGATGTTCTGGCACTCGCGCAGCCGCGCCCAAGTGAAGGCTGGCGTGAAGAAGTTCTTCGTGGCCTGCGACCTGTTCCCGCAGAGCATCGAGGTCATCAAGACCCGCGCCCACTTCCAAGGCATTGATGTTGTGGTGGACGACATCAACAAGTTTGAAGCCAACGAGGAATATTTCGGCGTCATCATCCAATGCCCGAACCAATTCGGCGAAATCGTCGACAACCGCGCCAAGGTTGCCGAATGGAAAGCCAAGGGCATGCAAGTGGCCGTGGCCGCCGACCTGCTCAGCCTCACCCTCATCACGCCTCCCGGCGAATGGGGTGCCGACGTAGTGCTCGGTTCCAACCAACGCTTCGGTCTGCCGATGGGATTCGGTGGCCCGCACGCCGGTTACTTCGCCACCACCGAGGCCTACAAGCGCGAGATGCCTGGCCGTATCATCGGCATTAGCATTGACGCATTAGGCAATCCTGCCTATCGTCTGGCCCTGCAAACCCGCGAACAACACATCAAGCGCGAACGCGCCACGTCAAACATCTGCACCGCTCAAGCCCTGCTCGCCATCATGTCGGGCTTCTATGCCCTTTATCATGGCCCGGAAGGTTTGATCGAGATTGCACACCATATTAATTGCCTCGCCGGCAAGCTCTGTGGCGAATTAGCCAAGCTCGGCGTGAAGCAACTCAACAAGCATTTCTTCGACACCTTGCTGTTCGAAATGCCCGACGACGTTTGCACCTGCAAGGTGAAGGAAGCCGCCGAAAAGCATGGCATGAACTTCCGCATCATCGACAAGCAACACTTCGGCATCAGCATCGACGAGACCACGACCAAGGAAGACCTCAACGAAATTGGCATTGTGGTGGCCGAAGCTATGGGCAAGCAACACGAGGAACTGGTTTGCGACCCGAATTGCCAAAACTTCAGCGGCATCCAACCCGAGATGCGCCGCACCTCGAAGTTCATGCAAGCCCCGATGTTCTTCAAGTATCGCAGCGAGACCGACATGATGCGCTACATGAAGAAACTCGAAAACCGCGACCTCAGCCTCAACCGCTGCATGATTCCGCTCGGAAGCTGCACGATGAAGCTGAACCCCGCCACCTCGATGTACGCCCTCAGCTGGCCTGAGTTTGGCAACATCCACCCCTTCGTCCCCGCCGACCAAGCCGAAGGCTACCTCGAACTCATCAACGAGCTTGAGAAAGACCTCTGCGAAATCACGGGCTTCAAGGGCATGAGCTTCATGCCTAACTCGGGTGCCAGCGGCGAATATGCCGGTCTGCTCACCATCCGTCGTTACCAAGAGGCCAACGGCCAAGGTCACCGCAACATCTGCTTGATTCCTGCTTCGGCTCACGGCACCAACCCCGCATCAGCTGCTATGGCTGGCATGCAAGTGGTGGTGGTGAAATGCGACGAAAACGGCAACATCGACCTCGAAGACGCCAAGGCCAAGGCCGAGCAATACAAGGACAATCTGGCCGCCTTCATGGTCACCTATCCTTCGACCCACGGCATCTACGAGGACGGCATCCGCACCCTCGTGAAGATCGTCCACGACAACGGCGGCCAAGTCTACATGGACGGCGCCAACATGAACGCCCAAGTCGGCTTGACCAGCCCCGGCTTCATCGGTGCCGACGTATGCCACCTCAACCTGCACAAGACCTTTGCCATCCCGCACGGCGGTGGCGGTCCTGGCGTGGGTCCCATCGGCGTGGCCGAACACCTGAAGCCCTACCTGCCTTCACACATCCTGTTCCGCTGCGGTGGCGAAAAGCAGGAAGGTGCCGTTTCTGCCGCTCCGTTCGGTAGCGCTCAGATCCTCACCATCACCTACTGCTACATCAAGATGCTGGGCGGTGAAGGCCTGAAGAAAGCCACTATGGGTGCCATCATGAATGCCAACTACCTGAAGGAGAGATTGAAGGACTACTACCCGATCCTATATACCGGCAACCATGGCCATGTGGCTCACGAGATGATCCTCGACATCAACGGCATCAACAAGACTGTTGGTGTGGCCGCCATCGACATCGCCAAGCGTTTGATGGACTTCGGTTTCCACGCTCCTACCGTGGCCTTCCCGGTGCACGAGACCCTGATGGTGGAGCCCACCGAAAGCGAGCCTATAGCCGAGCTCGACCGCTTCGTCGAAGCCATGATCCAAATCCGCAAGGAAATTAAGGACATTGAGGACGGCAAGGCCGAGAAGGGCAACAACATCATCAGCCACGCTCCTTACACCGCCGAGATGCTGATGGCTGACAAGTGGGAATTCCCCTTCAGCCGTCAAGAGGCCGGCTTCCCGATGAAGAGCGACGTCCAGGATAAGTACTTCCCGCATGTCACGCGCATCGACGATGCCTACGGCGACAGGAATCTGGTCTGCAAATTCTCTGCTGAATAATTGGGTTCACGCAGAAATCGTAGAATTGTAGAGACGGTGTGCACACCGTCTCTACACGTTTAATGAAAAACAAAACAAAAATAAATCGCAGCCTTCGGGTTGCGATTTTTTCGTTTATCTATACAAAACAACAATGCGACAAATATTACTTAGCCTTGCCCCCGCTCCCGCTACGCGTCATTGCGAGGTACAAAGCAATCCAGACTTCAAGTCTTTGGCTGCTTCACTGGATTGCTTCGTCGTTCCTCCTCGCAATGACGCCAAGCGACGTGGCGCATAGCGGCAGAACGTAATATTTGCGAAAGCGATGCAAAAATGTCAAAAATCATACCCAATTGAGAAATACAAACTGATTTGTCGGTTTATATCCGACCATTGTGCTGTCAATCCAATGGGACCAATGTAACTGTCGTACGAATACTTCAAGCCCCATACTAAACAATAGCGCCGCGCCTTCTTCGGTATCATAACGAGCACCAAGGCCAACAACATAATCAATGGGGATATCCAACTCCTCTAAATACTTCAAAACTCCAATGAAAGACGCGCCTCTGGCACCTCCTCCGGCCAAAACCAACCTCACTTTGGCCGTTGCGAAACCGAAGTGGTGTCTTGTGCCATAACCGGCACAGCACACATACAAACCTGAAAAACTAGGGCAATCCAATATTTCATTATAGAAAGAGTAATCCTTTATCGGGTGCTCCTGATTGAAGTCCTAGTGCAAATTCATGTTTTTCCTCTATCGCTTGTTAAATTTATCGTAGATTCTGGTCTTTTCGGGACAATGCTTGATGATAAAGTCAAGCACAAACTCGTAGTCTTCAGGGTCTTCCACATAGATACGGTTTTTGGTCAGCAGCTCGTCCACTTTGATAAGATGGCGGCGACGATGGGTTTTTATCTTGCGCACCCTCCTGAAAGGGGTGATGAAAGGCGATTGAGCGGCAGCCAAAAGGGCAGCGGAACCATTGTCGTCGTCCACCATCATATTGATGGCCGCAATCACTTGAGTGCGTTTCACTTCCTTAGCCATCTGTTGATGGGTAACCGTCTCCTCATCCATCACAAAGTAGGCTGCATAGCGTCCACCGCTGGCGATGCCTGATATGACATAACCGATAAGACAGAGTACCAACATGAAGAGTACGACCCAAATGTATCCTGTCGAGTCATGCAGAATGTCGTCCCAGTGAAAATGGCCTTTGAATAGTGGCACAAGGACATTGCCCAATAACCATATCCCCACCATGATAACTCCAAAGACTTTCAAAATGTCCAATAATATGCTAGGGTTCCTCCATAGGTTCACCTCATAACTCCAGCGGTACTTGCCGTCGGGGCAGAGCTGGAGGCGGGCGGTAGGTTCGCCAGTGTTGGAAGGTGCGGGACGAGCTGCTGGTTGAGGTTGGGGTTGAGGCTGAGGATGCTCCACAGTGGTTTGTGAGACCGTTGGCATGCCGCAACTTCCACAAAACTTTGCCCCTTCTTCGATTGGAGCTCCGCAATGTTCGCAATACATAGTGCTGTCGTTTTTTTGTAAGTAACTGTTCAGAATTAAACTAAATCATTTCGGGACTTCGGGACGCGGGACGCGAGGCTTGGTCTCGTCCCATGAGCCGTCGGCAGCGGTGCTGAAGCCATCGAAGGCGAGGGTGTCGAGGGCGAGGAAGCCTTGCTCGTCAAAGTAATAGAGCTTGTTTTCGGGACCCAAGGCCCAGACGCGACAGCGCAGCAAGTCGTCGTCGAGGCGACGATAGACGATGTGGCCGTCAGGGAGCGTGTCGAAAACGCCGTTGTGAAGGACGTAGGTGGCAGGCGTGTAGCCTTCCGTGGCGGCAAGGCTGTCAGGGTTTCGGATTTTGAGTCCCCTCGTCACGAAGGCGCCGCCGTCCATGCCGGTGTGGGCCATTTGGTCTTCGTAAGCCTCGTCGGGCGTGAGCCACTGGTCGTCACCGACGGGCGGCTTGGGTTGCCAAAGGCCACAAGCCGTGAGCAAGGCAAGAGCGAGAATTGGCAGAATTGTTGTTGTTTTGAGTTTGTTCATCTTTTTTTATTTTTATTCTTTATTTTATTCTTCCCAAACATAAGCATAAATAGTATTTACTTTTGACATACGGCCATTTATCTTGATGTATTCTGTTATGGTGAAGTTCACCACACCTGGTGTTTTTGCTTCGTTCAGAGCCATGCCCTTGGCAACACCCACAACTTTTTTAGTGTTTTCAGAAGGATGATCCTCCCACCCATCATATTGAACACAGCCGTCAAATTGGCCTGTTGAGAATGCAATGTCACCGTAGGACAAGCCTTTCTTACCTCCCTTAACATTTGGCTTCTCATTAGTTACCTTGAGGGTAATCTGTTCTCCCGGCATATACACGGATTTGGGCTTTTCGAAGATGATTTCGCGGTCACTTATGATGCCGTCTATTTCCGCGTGAACCGTGTAATGGCCCTTTCCACCTTGGACAACGATGCCTTCGTCTCCGCCACTCATCATGCCTTGCTCGCTGGAGACGAAAGTATGCATCAACCTCCAATGGCCACCACTGACAGGCTTTTCCGTGGGTTCGGGCTTTTTATTGTCGTCCACCCATTCGTATTCATATACCGTATAATGCCCAATTTCATAACTTGCAGCTCCAGCACTGGCCTTGTCCAGAATAATAAAGTGTCTGGCCCAATCGGCATAGGGCGGAGCTACCATGTTCTGCATATCCGGCTGACTACCATTTTGTGAGGCACCAACACTTGCGGTGTACCCAATAAGCTTTTTGCCTATTTCGTAAGGACGGGTGATATACCCCCTGTTAACCCTAAATCCATCGCCAAGAACGTAATCAGGGAAGTCTCCATCTATGGACTTGTCGCCGAACTGATAATCGAATTGGATGCTCTCGCCGGGGAAATAGTACTTTTTCGGAGGCGTTATGCCAGTTGATTGACGCATAGTGCCTTTGCTCAAAGGTGGATTCGCTATTTTTATATAGGATTCCTGCTGTGCCTCAATCATGAAACGGCTTCCTCCGCCTGTGATGTACCATTTGTTGTATTTCCAGTTATTCTTGGTGCTTACATTGTCAGTGTTATCTTTTCTGCTGTCATACTCATAAGCGGCATGAGTGTTGTCTTCGTACACTTTGACCAATTTCCAGTGTCCTCCTTCAGGCTCCTTCTCGTTCACATCTTCCTCCGGCTCGCCTACCCATTCGTAATCATAATAGAAGACAACCTTGGCCATGAGGCTGGAGCCGGGGCGTTCGGCGATGGAGTAAGACTGGATGAGGGTGAAGGATTTGGGACCGTCTTTTTCGGGGGAGTGGGCTTCGAAGGTGGTGGAGGTACCGCGGAGCCAGTTCGTTTCGCCCAATGAGGACCATCCTTTGTCAATCTTGTCATTTTTCGACTGGAGACATACGGCCTGTTCGGAGCGGGAGTTTTCCGCCTCAAACACAAACGGTTCCAAGATTTCCTTCAGATAGGGGTCGTCGGCAATCTCCCAATTAGCCTTGTACTGCTGACCGGGAGTCCAGAACTTTGGAGGCTCTGTGTAGGTGAGGGTGCCGTCCAAGTAAAGGTCTCTCACATAATGGCGTGTGTTGTCATCATGCACTTCCTCCGTGGCGGCAATACCCATGAACATGCAGCTTTTCTCGGTTCTGTCCACTGCAAAGTCGATGCTGCGGTAGTCGGCATCCACCTCCTCGTCCGGATTTTGACTTTCCTTATAAGAGGTGTTCGACTTCTCCATCCTGACATTCACCAGCTTCCAGTAGTTGGTTTCGGGGGCTTTTTCTTCGGCCTTCGGTTCTTCCTGTTCATCAAGATGGCCACCCCACTCGGCCTTTTTGCTTTCGGGTGAGACGTAGGTGGTTTGCTCGTCGGGTTTGTAGTACCAGTGGGCGGTGAGCGTGAATGCGTTGCCTTTTTGTGATGCATTCGCGACGGCCCATTTCACCCGTTTGCCAAACTGTTTGGGATTCACGTCGAGGGTCTGAGTGTTGCCGTTTTTGTCGGTATAGGTGACCACCGCGCCGGTGATGAGCTTGTTCTTGGTGAGGTCGCGGTCGGGTTTAGACAGGATGAAGGATATATGGTCGTCTTTCACCTTGGTGATTTTGGGGGCATCGGGGGCGAAGAGGGCGACGATGGTGAACTTGTATTTACCTGAAAGATGCTTGAAATATCCTAAACGATAGCCTCCTTCTCCTGTTTCCGAATGCATGTAGGAATCTTTGGTATGCAAGTCAGAAAAGTCTGATTTGCACCAGCAGAACGCCAACACGTCTTCGGTGGCATCTTTATCTCTGATGATGAAAGCGTTAAAATAACCATCCTTCCGATGCTTGATGTCATAGTCAACTTCCACATCACGCATGATGAGGCTTTCCTTTGCCGTGGTGACTTTTGCAATAGGCGAAGATTTCGACACGATGATTGAATGCGCTCCCAACTCTCCGGCCTGAACGATTTCCGGTTTGACCTGCTCTTTAGCAATCTTTGGAAAACTGTTCATGCAAAACCGCTTGAGATAGTCGTCAAAAGTCTTTTCTTCCTTGATGTTAAACCACTTCATGTAGTTTGACTTGTGGGATGAGAAATAACCGTAACGGCCTATCAGCGAGTCGGCACGAACGAATGCCGAACCGCGTCCGGTGTAAATCTGAAGCGAATCCATGAAGTCGGCATATACATAACCGACCTCTGCGTCCGTGGAGTTCTTGTTAAAATTGCGGCCATAATACTCGTAGTGCGTCCTGTCGGACGGACTCCTTGGCGTTTCCGAGGTCGTTTCATGTTTTTCAAAGAAATACTTGGCCGCGTGATATTCGTTGTATGCCGCCATGGTTTCCTCGGTTCTCAAGTCCATCCACTTCATGATTTTTTCCCTGTGATGGAATAGCTCATGGTTGATGTCGATAAGCACATTCTCTGCCATACCGTCCCGCACATACTTCTCTCGTCCATTGGTCCACATGTGGTCAAAATTCACGAGCATGTATGCGTTTTTTATTCCAGGATGCCGATATTCCGCATCTCCAGTGATATGCTTTCCGTCCACAAGGTTCACTTCCAGGTTGATACTTTGTGGTTTTAGATGTTGGTTGTCAGTTAAATATCTGTTTGACAATTTAAGAAACTCCCCAATCTCCACGATACTGGGCGGCGGCATCTTTTTCTTGTTGTATTCCTGATACAGCGAGTCTTTCTCGCACAAATCCACCAAGATAGATGACAGGGTTATGACCTCCTTGCTTTGCTCACAGTCTTTCTCGTCTTTAAACAGTTGTGGCAAAAGCTTTGTTTTCGACAATGATTCGATTGTCTTATGATTGTGGTAGTCCTTTTGCGCTTGCTCATACAGTTCCAAAAACCGTTTGTCCGCGGCTTTATTATAATGCACATACTCGTCGTACTTGCCAGCCCACTCCGTATCCTTGAAACGGAAATGGATTTCAAAATTGCCATAGGAATCCCAGACCGGGTACATTGCGGCATCGTCGTTGCTCATGAAGAAGTTTTTGTACAAGTCTCCAGTCGCGCTGTGCTTTACCCAGGTGTGATATAAGTAAAACCCCGCTCCGGCTATCAAAAGGGCTGTTCCCGCGGTCATGGCGACAGCTTTGGCAGAAGGTATGGCGAGTGTTGGCATCCACCCGCCATTATGGTCGCTTCTGAAAACAAGCTTACCATTCTGAACCCATGACGTGTATTTGGTCAGCTGTTCTCCGTCATACCTCCAAATATGAATATAATCGTACAGGTTTTCAGGGATGCCCATCTTCTTCAAGTCTATCTGGCAGGTGAAAACGCCTGGAAACAGTTCTTCTTCGGTTTGACCCGAGTTCATGTCGAAAGCGAAAAGTGGCTGCTCGACGCTAATAGCGGCAAGTTCTTTCTTCATCTTTTTCCACTCATTTTCATCCACGGGATTGATTTTGAATTCCCTGTCCTTATCCAGCGCATTCTCCGCCGCGCTAATGGTGATGCCTTCTATCGGCTCAATCTTGAAGGCCTTGCTGTGGCCGACGACGATTTTCTCTTTCTTGGGTTCCTTTTTGGAAGGCGTTTCGCTGAGGATCAAGTACGCGGCGGCGCCCAAAACGACCGCACCGATGAGAATCCATTTGAGAACATTTCTATTCATGAGTAGTTATATTAATTTAGGTGTTACTTATAAGGATTATATTTGCCTATAGTGGACACATAGATTTCCACACGGCGGTTCTTGGCGCGACCTGCTGCAGTTTCGTTACCGGCCACGGGATGGTTGTAGGATTCTCCACTCGAGGTGATGTTGGCAACACCTTTCTTCTTTAGATAATCTGACACCAACCGCGCCCTTTTGATGGAGACCGCTTCGTTCACTTCCGATGTGCCGACGTTGTCAGCGTGGCCTATCACCGTCACTTGGCACGAACTTATGCTTTTTATCTCCTTAGCCAATGCATCAAGCTGTTTGGTTTCGTCGTGTGAAAGGCCCTTGCTGTCCACGTCGAAAAGAGTGAACGTCATCACCCCGTTCTTCTCGCTGCTTTTCAGCAGGGTTGAGGCTGGGGAAACCTTCTTTTTTGGGGTAACCTTGGCAACCTTCGGTATTTTAGTACCCGATGGTGGATTGGTGGTTTTATTATACGATTTACAACCTTGCGACAAGGCCAACGGAAGAACAATGATAATGAAGATGCCAATGATGATGAGCTTGCGCTTGCTGATTTTGCTTAATTTAGCCATGATTTAGTAGTTTTATTGGTTTAGTCTATGTCCACATTCCTGACAGAACCTTGAGCCTTCGTCCAAGGGTGTACCGCAGTGGGGGCACACGCGTTGCAGTTGTTGGGGTTGGGGCCTCTTGGGTGCAGGAGCCGCAGCTTCCCCAGGAGTTTTGTCTTTCTTTTTCCTGAAGACAAAGAGTATCAGTCCGATAAGGAGTGCCGATACCCCGATGACGATGAGCAGTTTGGTGAGTGGGAACGAATGATTATATGAATCATAATCGCGGTAGTCGTCCAGATCAGATTCGTCATACGTTAGCGGTTCGTAGGTTGTCTCTTCCGTGTTTGGAGTCTCTTCTTCGAAAGGTTTTCTTTCTTCCACAGTCGTTTCCTCCTCAACCTGCTCGCTTTCCGTAACTTCGTTGCATTGCGGCTGTTCTTCAGCGGGTGCGACCTCAGTTTCCTCCATAGCATTGGCATCTTCTCGCATTGGTGCTACGGGTGTAGTTACTACATCTCCGTCCCAGTCGTAGAGGTAGACCACATCCATGCCGTTGCAGGAATATACGATGGCCATCTGCGCACCGTTGGTGAGGGCATTGGCCATGAGGGTCACGGTTTCAGGGGGTGTCACGGCATTGCGGCCGCCTGCATCCAACGCTTGACCGTCAACAGTGCCTTTGGCGGGGATCTGGTTGGATGGCTTGTTGCTGGTTTTGGTCCATTGTGGTTTTTGTGGCAAAATGGTCACCCTTGCATATGGGGTGTAGCCCTGTCTTTCACCTTTCTCTGTGAAAGCGATGCGTACCGAGATATCCTCTCCCGCAGCGTATGTTTGCTTCGGTTCGGAAAACTCCGCCTTTGTGCTGAAGACTTGCATTTTTGTGCCTTTGGAAGTTTTGCGCTCGTAACGGAACGTTCCGTTTTTGTAGGAGCAGTCGATGCGGGTCTTCTGCCCGTTTTCCCAGTAGCCACCATTGCCGTACACTGTGGTGCTTGTGAGTTTCCAACCATCAGCCCATGCAGCCGAAATGATGCCGCAAATGAAAAATGCAGTCAAAATGAATTTGGTTACAAACTTATGCATATTTATCGTTTTTGTTTTTGCAAACATAAGTAAATTATTGTCATTCTGCATTTTTGCGAAGGTGACAATTTCAATAAAACATGGTAACAATTCCCCCAAAAAAAGGTGACAATTCCTAAAAATCAACCCATTTTTGGACAGGGTGTCGCTTTTGGCGCATAAAAGCCCTACCTTTGCGGCATGAAACGAGCACTTTTTTCGGTTTTACTGTTTTTGCTGTTCCAATCTTGCCAGCAACTGCCAGATGAGTTGCAACAAGGCAACATCACATTTGTACCAATGGAGACAGAACAACTTCCCGACCTGAACGAAGCCCGAAGCGGACATGCTTTGGTTTGGGCTGGTGACCATATTCTGGCCATTGGTGGCCATACCACCGGTTTTGTGCCTACCTCCACTGCGGAATACTACGAAGGCGGGCGGTGGCATTCCATGCCTACCTTATACCCGCACGACACACCTTTTGCCTTGGTGCTGAAAGACGGCGATGTTTTGGTGGGCGGCGGCTACGAAAACAGTTTTGGCGTGGGACAGACTTGGGGTGTGGAATGTTATCACCCTGCCACACACACTTTTTCGCCAAAACCTATCATGGATAGGAAAAGGGCACACGCCAGCGCCTTGGAGCTGGAAGACGGCTCCATTGTGATTAGCGGCAACTGGTATGCCACCGACGGCACTGAGATTTTCGATGGTACAGGTTCCACACAGCGCACCGACTCGACTTCCGACAACCGCAGTTATCCCTTCCTTTTGCCAGTGACAAAAAACAACGTCTGGATTGTTGGCGGCAGCAGAACCAGCTACAACAAGCCGACAAATAACATGGTGGACCAGCTGAAAGGAGCACCCTTCAAGGCGGATGGGTTGGCCGAATGGCATCTACAAACATCGATAGACCGCAACACCAATTCCAAGACTTGCCGCATAGCCGAAAACGCCTTCCTGTTGCTCGCGCTCAACGCTTACGGATCCTATGCCCCCATGTTGGTAGACAGCACGGGCTTCTCGCACTTACCTATGGAACAGCAACTGCCCAAAGAAGGACCTTGGGGTGCCATTCACTATTTCGGTTCGATTTGGACTTCTCCAGAATCGGGAACGGCATGGCTGATGGGAAAGGATGAACAGAATCACGTTTATCTAGCTGAAATCGAGTATCTTTCGACATTTCAGGGTGGGAAAGCCAAGCTTTCCATGTACTATTCACAGCCTTTGGACGCTTTTCCTAGCGACCCATGGGAAATGCGGCTCCCCAACGGAAGTTTCGTCACCGTTGGCGGCAAAAATGGCTCCAATTTCGAAAGCAGTGCGGCCGTGTATGCCTTTTATCCTAATGGGGCGCCTTCGAAACATGCTTTTTTGCTCCCTGTAGGCATAGGTATGGCGATTGCCATTGGCTTATTGCTGGTCTTTGTGACCAGAAAAAGAAAGTCTCGCCAAAAAGAAGAGAATGTCATCCCTCAAGAGGAAACGGTTCCTTCCATTGCTAAACCAGAACTTGGCGACAAACTCAAGGCTTTGATGGAAGAAAAGCAACTCTTCAGGAACAAGAACTTGCGTCTTGCCGATGTGGCCACCGAACTATGCACCAACACCACTTACCTTTCAGCCTGCCTGAACGGAGAATTAGGCTCCACTTTCCCGATGTTTGTCACGAGCTACCGAATCCGTTACGCCCAGGAACTGATGCGCAAAGACCCCTCAATGCGCCTATCGAAAGTGGCAGAGGCATCAGGCTTCGCCAACGAGAAGACGTTTTTGCGAAGTTTCAAGGCCGCATGTGGTGTTACGCCTTCTGAATGGAAACAGGAACACACGTTCACGCAGAACTCTCAGAACATGCAGAAACTGTAGAGTCGATATATGCACCGTCTCTACCAAACCAAACAAAAAAACGCAATCCAACCGGTCGCGTTTTTTCGTTTATATGTCAGCGATTTCTGCGTAAGATAACCTCGCGTAGGCAGCAAATCAACGTTTCTTCTGTTGCTGTTGCAGCTTGGCCTGCTGCTTCTGGGCCTCTTCGAGACGCTTCATGAAGTTGGATTTCTTCTGAGGCTTCTTCTTATTGGCCTCAATGGTAGCCCTAACCTTGTCCTCGTTAATCATCTTGCGGAAGATGAACATCTGGATGAAGGTGATGATGTTGACTAGCATATAGTAGTAGCTCAAGCCAGCAGAATAGTTGTTGAAGATGGCGAAGAACATGATGGGCATCAAGTACATCATCCACTTCATGGGTTTCATTTGAGGGTTGCTCGAATAGTCCATCTGCTTATTGTTCACATAGGTGTAGATGAGCGTTGTGATGGTCATCAGGATGGTGAACAGGCTAAGGTGGTCCATACCGAGGAAACGCGGGAACTCGACGATGCTGTCGTAGGTCGAGAGGTCATCGGCCCAAAGGAAAGGCTGCTGGCGCAACTCGATACTCGCGGGGAAGAAACGGAAGATAGCGATGAGAATGGGGAACTGCAACAGTGCGGGCAGGCATCCCGATGCGGGACTGACGCCTGCTTGACGTTGCAAATTCAGGATGGCTTGTTGCTTCTTCATCGCATCCTCCTCCTTGGGATATTTCTCATTGATGGCATCCATTTCGGGCTTCAGGACGCGGGTGATGGCCGACGACTTGTAGGACTTGAACGCCAAGGGGAACAACAAAGTCTTGATGAGGATGGTCAAAATCAAGATAACGATACCGTAGTTCCAGCCGTAGCTGCTCAACCAGTTGAACACCGCAATGACACCGTAGTTGATCCAACGGATGAGGAAGAAGTTACCCAAGTTGATTTGATCCTGCAAACCGATGCCATAGCTGCGCAAGGTCTTGAAATGGTTGGGACCAAAATAGAGCTGCATCGGGATGGTGTTGGTCTCAGCTGTAACGTTGTAAGGCACTGAGATGTTGGTCGACATTGACTTGAGGTAGCGTGGATTCTCTGACTTGCGCGTTCTCACAGTCATCTTGGCATTGAGGAACTCATCCTTGGTCACGATGGCATTGCAGAAGAAACGCTGCTTGAAAGAGATCCACTTCAACTTGTTATTGATGGTTTCATCATCATCCTTCATCACATCGAGGTGCTCCACTTTCTTGTCGGAGAGCGAGCGATAGTACACCGATTCATCAGCGAAACGGTCGTTGCTCTTTTCCTGTTTCATCAGGTCGACATTCCAATCCAAACTCAGGTAATCGGCATTGTTGGCGATGACATCTTTCAGGCCTACAGTGCGGATGTCGAAGTCGAGCATGTAATTGTTGTCGCGGATGGTGTAGACGTATTCGACATACTTCGCAGGGTCTTGCGTGAGCAGGCGCATGGCGAAGGTGACGCTGTCGCCCTCAGCCACAGTGATATTGCCGCCCGTGTAAGGCTTGCCGTTCAAATAAGGCTTGAAATAGAACTGCGAGGTGTTGATGACGCGGTTTTGGGCGAAAAACGAAAGGTCGAACTTCGATGTGGCCGTGTCGAACGAAATCAGCGGCAGTGAGTCGTAAGTTTTGTATTCTTTCAATTCCACCTGTTTCAAAAAACCGCCCTTGCTGCTGAAAGTCAGCTTTTGCAGTTTGTTCTCGATGGTCCAGAACCGTTCCTCTCCTTTCGCCGATGCGGCAAAGGCACCAAATTGTTCCGTCAATTCATTGGCTTGTTTCTGAGCTAGCGTTGCCGAGTCCATCTCGGTCATCGCTATGGAATCTACAACTTGAGCCAAGGCAGCGGCTTGTTGCTGTTCTGCCTGCCGCAACGAATCCAAGGCCATCTGTTCCAGACGAGCGTGACGGATGGAGTCCTGAACCCGCTTTTGTTTCTCCAGTTCCTCCTTCGACGGCGACATGAAATACATCCACCCGAAGAGGATAGCCGCTATGAGGATAAAACCAATTAAAGTGTTCTTATTATTCATGCGATACTCTGTTTTCAATTAAGGCGGCAAAAATACAAAAAAAAGTGTCCCGAAGGACACTTTTTCGTTTAGCAGTTCCACTTTTTCAGTGAAAGTACAGCATCAATAGTATCTGTAACTCTTCACCTGACCGATGTGGCGGGCGAGGCGAACCACCTGGTTGCTGTAGCCGAACTCGTTGTCGTACCACAAATACAACACCACGGTCTTGCCGTCTTCGCTGACCTTGGTGGCCGGAGCATCAAAGATGCAGGCACAGCTGTCGCCGATACCGTCGCTCGAGACGAACTCGGTATTGTTGCTGAAACGGATCTGCTCGATGAGGTTGCCTTCAAGGCTGGCCTTACGGAAAGCTTCATTGACTTCCTCAACGGTGGTCTCACGCTCGAGGTCGAGAGCAAGCACAGCCAAGGAGACATCAGGCGTAGGTACACGCACAGCATTGCTCGTCAGTTTGCCCTTCAGTTCGGGAATAGCTTTGGCAGCAGCTTTGCCAGCACCCGTCTCGGTGATTACCATGTTTAACGGTGCCGAACGACCACGACGCTCTTTCTTGTGGTAGTTGTCCAGCAGGTTCTGGTCGTTGGTGTAACTGTGGATGGTCTCGATGTGACCCTTCACAATGCCGAAGTTCTTCAGCATGACCTCCAGACCAGGAACGATGGCGTTGGTGGTGCAGGAAGCAGCTGAGAAGATGGTTTCGTTGTCGAGGTCGAGCGTGTCTTGGTTGACACCGTACACCACATTCGGGATGTCGCCCTTACCAGGAGCGGTGAGCAATACCTTGGCCACGCCCTTGGCTTGCAGGTGACGCGACAGCGACTCTCTGTCACGGAAAGCACCCGTGTTGTCGATCAGCAAAGCATCGTTGATGCCATATTGCGTGTAGTCGAGGTCCTCGGGGTTCTTGCTTTCGAGGAAGAGAATCTTCTGGCCGTTGACCATCATGGCGTTCTCACCAGGAATAGGCGTGCACACACCATGGAAATAACGGTGCACTGAATCGGTGCGGAACAGGTTGATACGCTTCAGGATATCCTCGGGCGAGTTCTTGCGGGTGACAATGGCACGGACACGGAGGGCATCGCCTCTGCCAGCCATCTCCGTCATCTCACGGCAGAGGATACGACCGATACGACCAAAACCATAGAGGATAACATCTTGCACTTTGTTGCTGCGCGGATTGGCGTCGATGATGTAGTTGAGCTTGTCGCGCACAAAGGCAGTCACATTGTTATTATACTTTTCTTTCTCATCCGTCCACTCAGAATTGAGACGACCAAGGTCGATACGGGCGGGAGCGAGATTCTCGGCAAGGAGAGCCTTGGCGATAAGCAGAGAATCCTGCACGCGGACCGGCTTGCCCAACACATTCTCGGCACGAAGATGCTTGTTCAGGATCTTACCCGAACCACGGTTGACCAGCAGCGAACGCAACATGATGAGTTCCACCGACTTGTCATACCACAACCTACCAACAATATTAATAAGTTCGTTGGCAGCTTTTTCATTTTCATTCCATGCCTTCAAAGAGGTTTCGAAATTGTCGTTGTTCATACTTGTACTTTTTATTCTACAATAGGTTTGGTGCTTCGATACTTCGGCAGGCTCAGTACTCAGCAACCTGCTTTTATTTTTTGGCAAAGTTAGGCATTATTTTTATCCAAACAAGCAAAAACACCTTTTTTTTGTATTTTTGCGGAAATTTTGGGAAAGATGGAAAAAAGCGATTGTCTATACACCTCTTATTTGAGTATTCTTAAGGAAGAGCTAGTGCCCGCCATGGGTTGCACCGAACCGATTTGCTTGGCCTACGCCGCCGCGAAAGCCCATGAGATTTTGGGCACCATGCCCAAGCGCGTGGAAATCAAGGCCAGCGGCAACATCATCAAGAATGTGAAAAGCGTCATCGTGCCCAACACCAAGGGCATGAAAGGCCTGAAAGCCTCGGTAGCAGCGGGTATCGTGGCCGGCAACCCCAAGAAAGCACTTGAGGTCATCGCCGAAGTCACGCCCGAGCAGAAAAAGGCCATCGCCGAATTCCTCGACAACACCTTGATGACTGTGGTACCGCTCAATATCATCGCGCAACTCGATGTCACGGTCACCTTATATACAGAAGAGCACTCCGCCAGTGTGCGCATCGCAGGCTTCCACACTAATATCGTGAAGATGGAAAAGGACGACCAAGTGCTGTTTGACGCAGGTTACACCGAGACAGGTGCCACCAAACTCACCGACCGCAGCTGTCTCTGCATGGAGAAAATCTACGAGTTTGCCAACAGTGCCGATTTGGAAGACCTCAAGCCCATCATCAAGCCGCAAATTGAATGCAACAAGGCCATTTCAGAAGAAGGCTTGAAGAACAATTGGGGTACTAACATCGGCAGCACCATCCTCAGTTTCGGCACTGATGTGAGAATCAAGGCCCGTGCCTGGGCAGCGGCAGGCAGCGACGCCCGCATGAGCGGCTGCGAGATGCCCGTCATCATCAACTCGGGCAGCGGCAACCAAGGCATGACCGTAAGTCTGCCCGTCCTTGCTTATGCCGAAGAATACGGCATCGATGAAGACCGCACCATTCGTGCCGTGGCCCTCTCCAACCTCGTTGCCATCCACCAGAAGACCGGCATAGGTAGACTTTCAGCATATTGTGGTGCCGTCAGTGCAGGCTGCGCCTCGGGCTGTGGCATCGCCTACCTCATGGGTGAGCCGCTCAGCATCATCGAACACACCTTGGAGAATGCCTTGGGTATGGCCGCTGGCATCGTCTGCGACGGCGCCAAGCCTTCGTGTGCCGGCAAGATTGCCCTTTCCGTTGAGGCAGGCATCCTCGGCTACGAGATGAGCAAGCAGGGCTGCAACCTCCTCGGCGGTGACGGCATCATCGGCAAGGATGTCGAAGAGACCATCGACCACATCGGCTGCCTCGGCCGCCTCGGCATGAAGGAGACTGATGTGGAGATCCTTAAGATTATGGTGGAATAATCTTATTGGAAACCATGCAGGATTTCGGGATGTCCATGCTATGGTTCTGGGTGGCCTATTTCGTAGTGACCATCATCGGAATCATGCACACCATATTTAACATCGTGGTGTTGAAATACAGCTCGATGAAAGAAGGACCTGGCATGGGCGAAGGCTACGAGAAGACCAAGCCCTGGCATCCGCTTTACAACATCATTTTCTTTTCCTTGTTCGGTTGGCTCTATATGCGCGCCCTCCCCGACCCTACTATGGCCGAAGCCTTGGCTACAGGAGCCATTTGGGTTTCCATCTGTATCATCTTCGACCTCTTCGGATGGGTGCTTATCAAGCATCCTTGGAGCCTGACCTTCAAGCAGTTTTATGTGGAGTATCAGCCTTGGATTACTTTGGTTTATATAGCTATCTTCTTGGGGCCGGTGGTGGGATACGAATTATCGAAAATGTGAATTGCTTGCATTTATCTTGTATCTTTGCTCTTTGAAACAACCGCGTTGCCTTGGTCACCACGCAGTTTTACGTTGTGAATTGCTTGCATTTATCTTGTATCTTTGCTCTTTGAAACAACATTATAGCCGAAACTACCATTCTTAGAAACGTTGTGAATTGCTTGCATTTATCTTGTATCTTTGCTCTTTGAAACAACTTAACAAGATGGCTAAATCCAGGAGAAGCAGTTGTGAATTGCTTGCATTTATCTTGTATCTTTGCTCTTTGAAACAACCGGCGGCGGTCAAAATTGCCGTTACCTTGTGTTGTGAATTGCTTGCATTTATCTTGTATCTTTGCTCTTTGAAACAACATGCGTGTTTGAGTTGGGCGCAATTGTGGAGTTGTGAATTGCTTGCATTTATCTTGTATCTTTGCTCTTTGAAACAACCCTACTCAATTGAAACAACAACAAACATTGTTGTGAATTGCTTGCATTTATCTTGTATCTTTGCTCTTTGAAACAACAAAACCACAAATAATCAACATTATGAAAAAGTTGTGAATTGCTTGCATTTATCTTGTATCTTTGCTCTTTGAAACAACTAAGTCCGTCAAGGAGTTGGGCGAGATAGGTTGTGAATTGCTTGCATTTATCTTGTATCTTTGCTCTTTGAAACAACCGTTGTCGGTGAAGGTATGGACGGTGGCGAGTTGTGAATTGCTTGCATTTATCTTGTATCTTTGCTCTTTGAAACAACCCTTGGCACCGGGGGCATCATACCAATGCTGTTGTGAATTGCTTGCATTTATCTTGTATCTTTGCTCTTTGAAACAACACGATATGGGTAAAACAAAGAGCCACAACAATTTAGATGTTGTTTCAGAAAAGAAAAATCCAGCTCATTCGAGTTGGATTTTTCTTTGTTATGACCATTTTTTCCGATTCAAAACAACTCCAATTGTTGGCAAGGCGTGTCCACCGCCTTAGGCTTGCAGTTACTGAAAATCTCCATTTCGCCAAATTGTTTGTCGGTAATGCACAAGATCCCGATGTCGCCAAACTCGGGCATGAACGACTTTACCCGCTTGATATGCACTTCTGCGTTCTCATAACTCGGACAGTGCCGCAGATAAATGGAAAACTGGAACATGGTGAATCCGTCAGCCATGATGCGCTTGCGAAAAGTGGCGTATGCCTTACGCTCTTTCTTCGTCTCCGTCGGCAAATCGAAAAGCACCAGCACCCACATAATCCTGTATTCACTGAAACGATCCATCATAATTCCATCATTGGATAAACCACTTTCCGCAATTCCCCGCCAAAACATTTCGCAAGTGAGGCGGTGGTTTGCGATGCCGCCACCATCAAAGGGCTACGGCGACCATCGATGACAACTTCTTTTACGGGTAGCCCTAATAGCTTACGTTTCAAATCTGTAGTCAGCTCGCCACAATCAACGCCACTACGCAAAATCTCGATCACTAACTCATCAACGTATGGTCGATAAGGTTCCATCACATCATCCGCCAAGCAATAGGCGTTGTAGCGATTGTGATGATGGATGCCAAAGGTAGGCAACAAACCACTGGCCACCAACGAACGGGCTATCACTGCCCTAACGATGGCGTAGCCATAGTTCAAAAGATTGTTGGGAGCCTCACCCTCGCGGTCGCGTACAAACCGCTCCATTTCAGGAAAAACGGACTTCCAATAATAGGCAGCCGCTCGACCTTCAAGGTTTTCGCTATCGCCACTCTTCACATCGTTTGCCCAAGCCATCATACAGCCCACCTCTGCCCCACTCAACCGCCTCAATACCGAAGCCTGATTGCGAATCTTAGCCTGGACAGTCTGTTGCCACAGTTGTTTCTTCAACGGCAAAGACGCTTCAATTTGCCAGCGGAAGCGCTCGCTCTGTACCGTGTGACCTTCCAAAGGAAGCAGCAATCCTGCCGGCATGTGCTTTTCATCACATGTGATAACGGCACAATTGTTTTGAAGCAAGCCATCCATTGCACCATTGGTGATGGTGATTTGTCGGTCTTCGAGTACCACAACGCCGATGTCTTCAATGGGCACGGTCTTGGTCACTTCCTCTTGCGTTTGGATATCATTAAGTTTGATGACCAATTGCGCATTACGCATGGAGAGATAGGCCGGATTGCCGAAAAAGAGAGTACGTTTAATCATGGTTGCTTTCGTTTGTTCAGTTGTAACCAATTTGGGTACAACTCATAGCTTCTTTCCGTTTAGTTCGATGATGTTACCTAATCTATCCACTTTGATAGGAACACAGATTTCTTTAATTGACAATTTGTCATCAGTAAATTCCACCTTATTTAATTGTGTAAACTCCATCTTATCGACAATTACTTTTGCCACTGAAAAAGGAATTGCATACAATCTACTTCCAGTACAACTAACTAATTTGTAAATTCTTGATTTATCAATTTTATAAATTCCATCCTTCAATTCCTCAGGCATAGACAAATACACCAAATCATTTGGCGAAAGGATGAACAAGAGCTTGGCATCGGATGTAGCTAATTGTTGTTCTTGCAGATAGGCTTCAATGTTGTTGCGCCATTGTGAACCGTATTTCTTTTGGCAGTCAATCATCACATTGAGCGGAATGGTCAGATAAGAACGAACTGTTTCCGTTTCACCTGTTTCCTTGTTTGTCTTTTCCGTTCCGAAAATGGCGAAGAAAAGGTTGGTGCCCTTGGCGGCTTCCACAAATTTAGCTGATTTGTTTCCATTTTGACCAACAGCGAACTTTTCAGCCTTTTCATAGACACGCACTTTCAAGATGGGCTGATGGAATTTGCCCTTATTGAGCGCAACAATGTTTCGATTCATCTCGTCGATGCCATCAGGCGAAAAAGCAAGTTCAGGGTCTCCTCCCTTAGCTTCCAAGTGCTCCAATAGGATTTTCTGAATCCCTGTGTCAGTCACACTTTCTTTAATTTTCTTGCTATTATACGAAGTGTCAAGCGGTTTACGCGTGGCAAAATAGCGGTCTTTTGTTTCTTTAGTGAAATAATAAACCTGTATCCTCTTAACATCTATATCTGACCAAATATCCTTGTTGTCCTCCACATATTTCTTGATGTATTTAGCATCTCGACCTGCTTCCAGCAGTTCCATTACTTTCTTCTTAAACTCCTTGTTTACAATTGTTTTTGGATTCTTTAATGCTTCGTTAAGGGAAACAGTTTTATCACTCATTCGCAGATTCACCTCACCAAAAACAGTGTCTTTGTGCATCGACTTGCGAATCGCCCAACTATCGCCTTTCTCTTGCTTTACTATCACTTTCTTGCCCGTCTCGTCATAGCGTTGGTAACTGTTTGTAGTCTTGTTGATGACGCGCAAATTCTGCTTGAAACTTACAATGATGTTTTCCAAAACCTGCTTGGCATCCGTAGTAAACGAATCCCACGGTTTCAAGAACTCCTTTGCGACTTCTTTTTCCATGCCATCGATGGTCAATTTCTCGAATCGGCGCAACTTGCGTTGCAGTTGGTAACGATTGGCATTGTGCTTCGAGTGTGCTGCTTCATTATTGAGCAAATTCACATGGTCTCTTGTAGCACATGCAATCACGATGGCATCCATAGCGTGATGACGGTGGTCGATGCGCTTCTTGTTGAAGCCTTTTTGCAATTCGAGCGGCATAGCTGGAATTTCGTGGCCTTCCGCGCTAATTGCCGTAAAGCAATCCTTTCCCGTCAGTTCGTTCAAACGGCGGAAACGCGGTAAAACAATGCTATTCCAAACATCATTCATTCCCCAATCCTTTTTCAGTCGGTCGGTGATGGAGCCATTGCACGAAATCAAGTTCTTTGAGACAGCTTCCGGCTCATACTCACCATTTTCTAGTTTTTCACGGACAATGTTCGAAAGCAGTCCTTTCACCAATTTGCTGATATATCGGCTGTCGTTCAACTGCCGCTCAATGAAACCGTCTGGGATGTCGTCCATCAGCAATTTCTTCATCTTCGTGCGGTTGTTGGCATAATGTTCTTTCACAAACTTTTCGTATGCCTCCACCGACATAATTTCCACCACTTTGCCTTGGCTCAGTTGCACTTTTTCACCATGATGATTCTTGATAAACTCAAAACCAAGTTGGCGGTCTTTTAGCCCGTTCACTTCTTTTTCACAAATCACCTTGTTGGTAAACGAATCATCAAAGTAGCGTGATTGAGGAATCACATGCTCAATTTCGTATGCCGAAGTAAACAACTTGGCAAGCGGAATCATTTCGCCAGTATAGGGTGAGCGATATTTCTGCTCCAACCAACATTTGTACCTTATTATATCTGATTTTGAAGGCTGTGCCGACTTGGAAATTTTGCTAACGAAATCAAAATCCTTGTCATCCTTGGTCAGATTTTCAAGCGCATTTTCCTCGTAAATTCGCAGAATGTCTTGCTGGCTTGGCGAATATGGGCGAACATTCTCAATGCCCATTTCGGGATTTGTGAACTCCATCAGCATCGCCTTGATGCGCAAGTTAGTGTTTTCATTTTGCAGGATATTTTCTGTCATCCGTTTGCGCTTGTCGACGGGATTTTTCATCTCGCGACCTAGTTCCAAATGAATTTCATCAATTCGTTCCTCCTGTTTCCAGATGTCACGGACGGTACGTAGCGCTTCCGTAACGACCTGCTCCACAATGGGATTGCGTAGCGAATGCTGTTTGAATTCCTTCAAATAGCAGTCGATGTCTTCGGGCTCTTCCCATTTCCCGATTTCCTTGGCCTCCGAATGGCGGTCATAGACAATGTAGCATGCCAACCAAATAGGCAGACCTTTGAAATGGTCAATGTCAGTCAAGTTAATAGCCTTTTCGCGCACTCGGTTTTTGATGTTTTCATCGTATTCGCCCGTCAGCATATTGTCAATACGTTCTTTTGTCTTGTTGTCAATAGCATCAGCGCTCCAATACTTGCCCATCCGCATTAGCGGCAGCAACTTCTTGATAGCCTTTTCGGAATACGATCCATAGTCCTTTTTAAACGGTTTGACTTTGGCGAACACCTCAGCAAACAAATCGGGAAGATTATTCTTTTGAGCGTACTTTTTTAATGCCTTGACTATTTCCATCTTGTCTTCCACAGAATAAAGAACATGCCATAACGACATTTCTTTTTCTCTGGTGAGTAAACCAGCATCAATGCTGCATTTCAGAAATCCGTCAAGCATTGCCGCCCTCGTTTTGTTGCAAGGGTATTCCTTATCCTCCACATAATTCCAACGATAGGGATACACATCCTTGCCCTTCTCCTTTTTGAACTTAAAGTATGAGTTGAGCAATGTGTCCTGTTTAATGGATGCCCTATCGTTGAGCCAATCAAAGAGCTTCACATAATCATCTTCAGTTTTCAGAAACTCATCTGTAACATCCACATCTGTCTGAAGTCTCCCTGCCGAAATGTTTCCGAACAAGTCCAACTGACTATCACTGACAATTCTTTCCCGTTGGTAGATACGCAAATTCTGCACAAATTGCCAAAGGCGAAACTCTTGGAACAACGGATTCGATTTGGCAATGCACTTTACGGGATGCTCATTGCCATCCTTGTCGAAGTGACTCTCGTATGGACAATCGCTGATGAGTGACTTCTTGCTCTTCAATGGACGTTGGTAAAACAAGATGTCGTTGATGAATAGATTAATGAAGTCAGGTTTAGCTATGTTTTTTCGGTGCGATTCATTGTTTGGATATAACTCTTCAAGACACCTATTATATAAAGCATCATCCTTCAATTCAGGTATCAAGGCAACCTGTGTTTCAAGAATAAGTCGCAGCTCATCTTTATAGTATTTACGCTCAACCGTGCGAACCAACTTACCAATAATCTTTTGGTCAGGCTTTTGGAGCAACTGGTCATAGATGTAGCAACCGACAGTCATGCGGCTGTTATCGATGTCGAACTCCGTTTTCTTCTTTAGCAAAGTCCAATCATCCTCTTTTGGAGCACGAAAAGAACGTTTGATGTTGCCTTCCTTGTCTTTTTTGGGCGTTCCATCTTTTTCGAGATCAGTAGTAACGATAAACTCTTTAACTTTTCCTTCCCAATCCAAAGGCATTTTGCTCGAGCGGCGATAGACCATGCCGTTCTCCAAATACACATTGTACCAAACATCATCACCCTTTTTCTCATCAGTGGCTTCAACTCTAACCACTTTTTGAGCGATAAACTCGACAAGTTTGTCATGCTGTTCATCCTCATCCTCGCCACGCAATTGGTAATAACCACGCTTCTGGTTAAACTGTAATAGAATCCAAGCAAGTTCTTCTTTTGTAAGTCTTTGTGTCAGAGCTTTCTTACGAAGGTAGTAGATAGTCCAGTCGTAAGGAACTTTCTTGCCGTCGGCAAGGATTTGAGGCTGGTGTTGAGCAAAATTCGTCAACATCTCATTGAAAGAGCTTTTGAAAACAAAATCATATTTGCCACATTCATCCTTTTTCCATGCTAACTTTGGCTCACCATAATCAATGAACTTTCCTTGTTCATCAATCTGCTTAGCAAAATGTTCAGGCAAAAATCCCATTAGTTTCAAGACACGCAAAAGACGTTGCCTACGTAACAAATACCTTTCATGTAAACGGCGCACACCTCTATATCCTGTTCGTTCCGCAGTTTGCGACACGGAATTGCCAGCATCAAAATTGCCCAGTATATCAGCCGACATGGGAATAATTCTACTTCCTGCCGTACTTAAGCCTGTCGGCTTCAAATAATTTGTCTCGTTCTCTCGAGTTATTTCTTCCGCTTTCACCACAGCCCAGCCAATGCTGTTGGTGCCTAAGTCAAGTCCTAGTATTTTCTTCATAAGTCAACTATTTATCAATTCAAATTTTTGTCAAAATTAGTATTTTTTTCAAAAAACTCTTGCAGTATTGGAAAAAATACCTATTTTTGCAGCACAAGATATGCAGCAATTCACAATAAGGATTATTCCGTTGTGAAAACATCAAGTTCGGGGCGATTTCGGTCGCCTCGTCTTTTTTTTGCCCATATCTTATCGCTATTCATTCCTTCAATCCTATAATCGCGCCAAAAATATAACACAACTGTTTCAAAATATGAAACAGTGCTGTTTTTATTTCTATTTTTGCACAAAATTCATAACGCTTATGAGAAGTTCAAACATATTTAGGCAATACACTTGGTTGGTGAACACCATACTACATGCCGAAAAGATCGATTTCGAACACATCTGCCAACTTTGGCTCGCCAATGACCTAAACGACGGCCGCCCCCTCTCACGCACCACATTCTACCGCATTCGCCAAGCCATCGACGACATGTTTGGCATCCGCATCGAGTGCGACAACCAGCACCAATACTTCATCAGCAATCCCGAGGCACTCCGCGACAATTCCACCCAAAACTGGATGCTACGCACACTCACCGTCAACAACATCCTCCTCGATGGTTTGTCCATCAAGGACCAACTCCTGCTCGAAGATGTCCCCGCTGGCCTCGAGCACCTCGAAACCATCATCAACGCCATCAAATGCCACCACACCCTCCAAATGGGCTACCAGAAATTCAACGATTCCAAACCCTACACGACCTCCATCGAACCCTATTGCCTGAAACTTTTCCACCAACGCTGGTACCTACTTGGAAAAAGCGAAAGGAAAAACGGCGCATTGGCCATCTATGCCCTCGACCGCATGACCAATCTTACCGAAACAGAGGCACAATACGAGTTAGCCGCCGATTTCGATGCCGAAACTTATTTCAAAAACTACTTCGGCGTGTTCATCGGTGAAGAAATCCCGACACAACGCATTGTTCTACGAGCCTATTGCAATATGCCTAACCTACTGCGCACACTCCCTTTGCATCACTCGCAAAAAGAAATATGCAAAAACAATACATACGCAGATTTTGAGTACTATCTCGCGCCAACTTTCGATTTCCGACAAGCCATCCTTAAAGAAGGCCACGAATTGGAAGTCATCGAACCACTTCCATTAAAAGAAAAGATTCATGCCGAATTGATTTCAGCATTGAAAAGATATGAATAGCTATTACCCTTTCATCATTTCACTCAACAGCCACACAAACTTTTCAATATCCTCCTCAGTCGTGTCAAACGCGCACATCCAACGGACCACATCGGCATCCTCATCCCAGTCGTAGAAGAAATAGTGGTTCTGCAACTCCTTCCAAACTTTGCGAGGCAGCTGGGCAAATACGCCGTTGGCCTGCACAGGATAGACGACCTTCACGCCAGGGATGTCTTTCACCGCCTTGTAGAGCAACTGCGCCATGTGGTTGCTGTGTTCTGCATTGCGCTTCCATAGGTCGTTCTCGAAGTAGGCATCGAATTGGGCGGCAATGAAGCGCATCTTGGAGCAGAGCTGCATGGCTTGCTTGCGACGATACTTGAAGTCGGGACAAATGTCGGGATTGAGAAGCACTACCGCCTCCCCCATCATCAGGCCATTCTTGGTGCCACCAAATGAAACGGCATCCACACCAAGATCAGTGGTCATCTCCTTGAAACTGCAACCCAAAGCCACGGCAGCGTTGCCCAAACGGGCACCGTCAATGTGCACATACATATTACATTCCCTTGCCAAGCCAACGATGGCTTTAATTTCATCCAAGGTATACAAAGTTCCTAACTCAGTCGGCTGGGTGATTGAAATCACCTTAGGCTGTGAATGATGCTCGAAGCCGAAGCCGTGCAAACGGGTCTTGATCAAAGCAGGTGTCAACTTGCCGTCAGGGGTGTCCACCGTCAGCAGACGGCAGCCCACGATGCGTTGGGGTGCACCGCATTCATCCACATTAATGTGGGCGGTCTCGGCACATACCACAGCCTCATGTGAGTTGGCCATAGCATCGATACACAAGGTGTTGCATCCCGTGCCGTTGAAGGCGAAAAAGACACGCGCTTGCTCGCCAAACTGTTCACGGAACTTCGCTTCCGTGGCGGCACAATATTCATCATCGCCATAGGCCACCGCATGATCCTTGTTCACGCGGGCGATGGCTTCCAAAACCTCGGGACATACGCCCGAATGGTTGTCGCTTCCAAATCCTCGTTTCATAATTACTTTATTGACGGCCCTTCGACAGGCTCAGGGACCTGCAAAAGCCAAGGTCGTTGAGCCTGTCGAAACGCCGATTTATTATACCATCTTTTTAGCTTCTTCCAGAATCATATTGGCGAAACGCTCTGCTTCAGCCTCGGTCTTGCCTTCCGAATAGATACGAATAATCGGCTCGGTGTTCGACTTGCGCAAATGCACCCAGCCTTCCTCAAAGTCAATCTTCACACCATCGATGGTTGTCACCTGCTCGTTCTTGAACTTCTCGGCAAACTTGGCCAGAATGCCATCCACATCAGTCGTAGGCGTAAGTTGAATCTTGTTCTTCGACATCACATACAGCGGATAGGTTTGCTTCAACTCAGAGCATTTCACCTTCTTCTCGGCCAGTTGGGTTAGGAACAAAGCCGTGCCGACAAGGGCATCGCGACCATAGTGCAACTCAGGATAGATGACACCTCCGTTGCCTTCGCCGCCGATGACAGCACCCACTTCTTTCATTTTTTCCACCACATTGACCTCACCTACGGCAGCAGCATAATATTGCTGCCCATGCTTTTGAGTGACATCACGCAAGGCACGAGTCGATGACAAGTTGCTCACAGTCGGGCCAGGCGTGTGCTTCAGGATGAAATCGGCTACCGAGACCAAGGTGTATTCTTCGCCAAACAGCTCTCCGTCTTCCTTGACGAAAACGAGACGGTCGACATCGGGGTCAACGACCACACCGAAATCACAACCCTGCTCTTTGACATAGCGGCAGATGTCGGTGAGGTTTTGTGCCAAAGGCTCTGGAGTATGGGCAAACTTACCCGTAGGCTCGCAGTTGAGTTCGAGCACTTCCTTAACCCCCAAAGCGCGCAGCATCTTCGGGATGGCAATGCCGCCTGTCGAGTTGACTGCATCCACAGCCACCTTGAAGTTGGCCTTCGTAATCACTTCTTTGTTGACCAAAGGCAGTTGGCACACCATGTCGACGTGCTTGTCCATCCAGCCGTCAATCTGTTGATAGCTACCGATTTCCTCAATCGGGACAAAATCGAAATCATCCTTGGCGGCCACATCGAGCAGCCAAGCGCCTTCGGCGGCAGAGATGAACTCACCCTTTTCGTTGAGGAGCTTCAAAGCATTCCACTGTGCGGGATTGTGGCTGGCCGTGAGGATGATACCCGCATCGGCTTTCAGGCCTGTCACGGCGATTTCGGTCGTAGGCGTGGTGCTCAAACCGATGTCAAGCACATCGGCGCCCATGGCTTGCAAGGTACCGCAAACCACCTGATTCACAAGGAAGCCTGATAGGCGGGCATCGCGACCCACCACGACCTTAGGGCGCTTCACCCCTTTATGATGCTGTACGAATTTGACAAATGCAGCGGTGAATTTCACCATGTCAATTGGCGTGAGATTGTCGCCCGGCTGGCCGCCAATAGTACCACGAATGCCGGATATGGATTTGATAAGTGTCATATTTATTTGTTGTTTATTGTTCTATGAATGCTAGGTTGATGAACTTGCCGAAGCACCTTAAATTCTACATGTCGGCCCTTCGACAAGCTCAGGGACCTTAACTTTTTCTTTTAATTGTTAATTGCAAAATCCAATACAATCGGATAATGGTCCGATGCCTTGTATTTATACCGTTCAAAATCAAGTGGTTTAACACCATCGTTAGCCCAAATGTAGTCGATACGCAGCAAAGGCAATTTGCCTGCGTATGTTGGTTTGATGCCAAATCCCACCTTGGTGAAAGTGTCCACAAAGCCAGCCTTTTGCATCTGCCGATAGTTATAGGATAGCGGAGGTTCATTGAAATCGCCACAAACGATAATCGGTCCGTCAACGGGAGGCATCCCGTCCAGGACCTTTTTAAGCTCATCACTTCGCCTCTGAAAAGCATAATTCAACTTGTGCAGCACCTTTTTCCCTATCGTATCCAGATTGTTTTTCCTTTCAGAAGTGTTTGTCAAAATATCAATCTCATTGTCCGTAATCATATAAGAAAGCAAATGCACATTGGCGACATGGAACTTGCCCTTCTCTCCAGCGTCAACCGAAACCATCACACCGTAGGTGTTTTCCTGGCCGAAACCCGAATCCTCTGCAACCTTGGCAATTGGATACTTTGAAAAGATGACATTGCCCGCGTAATTGCTTTTACGATTGTAATAAACATATTGGAAGCCAACATTCTCTGCAAAAGCTTCAATCCCTTTCGGACGCGTCTTACCCGTTTTGAAATACCCAAATTCTTGACAGCACAAAATATCAGGAGACTGTTCGCGAACCATGTCCATCAAACGATTAGTAAGTTGTTCCTTATCCATCTCTTTATTAACCGTAATAAATTGATGCACATTGTAGCTCATGATCCTGATGCTGTTATCAGCCTTTTCCTTCGAACCGAAAGAAAACGACTTACTAATGCCTGGAATAGCGATAAGCAAAGCCAAAACCGAAATCCAAATCTTGTTTGACCAAAGCAATAGCAAGAAAAAGAAAACCACCACATTAAAGATAAGAATCACCCAAAATGCCAAGCCAAAGACCGTGGTCCAAATGAAATGCTGCGGATTGATATAGGCATTGATGACACTCAAGGCCATGGCCACCAGTCCCAAGAAGGCCAAAACCGCAAATATGAAGACCAACAACTTCCCCAAAAAACTTCTATTCTTTTTCTCTTTTTGCTCCATATCATCTGCTGTTTTTAAACAAAAACTCCTTTTCCTCCGCTGTTAAACTAGCGTAGCCATCCTTGGCAATCTTATCCAAAATAGCATCCACATCACGCTCTCTTTCAGCCTTTTGATGGTTGTATTCCTCATCAGAACGAGGCACTTGTGGCTCGTCGTGGATTTCCTCGTATGGCGTATATTCCATTTTGGGCTTGCGTCTTTTTCGCTTAGGCTCAGAAGGTTGTCCGAGGCTTTTTCTAAGTATTAGTCCATATACAAAGCCAAACACAGCACCGCCCAAATGCGCAATATGTCCACCTGGATTCTCCGCCGAGATGCTCAGCAAGTCAATGACCACAAAGGCAATCGCCAACCACTTGAACTTCAGTTGGCCGAACAACAAGAGGTTGAGCCCATAGTCAGGTTTATAGGTCGCAGCTGCTACCAAAATGGCCAGCACCGAAGCTGAGGCACCCATGGCAACAGCGGTATTCTTCACCGTTTCAAAAACAGGGAATAAGTTGTAAGCCAAGACAAAAAACAAAGCTCCCACAAGGCCACCCAAACCGTATGTCAAAGCCAACTGTTTTTGCGACAAGAAACGCGTGAAGATCATTCCGCCAAACCAAAGCATCCACACATTGAAAAACAAATGCCAAAAACGTTCATGCAGGAACATGTAAGTCACTACGGTCCAAGGCCTTCTAATGAGCTCCGTCCAATCGGCAGGCACCGAAAGCCACCGCACCAAAAGGTTGGTTCCTGGCGACTTGTAGAGCCAAAGGAAAAGATTGGCGAAGGCCACCATAATCCAGATGCCCACATTGACCAGGAGGAGCCATTTCAGCACGGGATTCTCCTTGAAGAGGTCCTTCGTCACGCCACCGAAATTCGGTCGCTGATAACCATATCCATTAGAAAATCTGGTCACCGTAAAGTCTTCCTTTCTTTTTCCAAACCAAAATCAGAATCAAGCCAAACAACATGCCGCCCAAGTGAGCAAAGTGCGCCACATTGCCACCTCCGATAAAGCCACTCACCAACTCGATGACCGCATACCCAATGACAAACCACTTTGCCTTGATTGGGACAAAGAAATACAAGTAAATCATCGAATTAGGAAACATCATGCCGAATGCGAGCAACAGACCATAGATGGCACCTGAGGCACCTACCGTGTTCAACATGTTCAAATAGTTCGCCATGGAAATCACTTGACCGCCACCAAAATTGACACTATCATATTGGGCTAAAGTAGTGACATATTGTATGTATTGCACCACCTCTTGGCACAATCCCGCACCAATACCACATAGCATATAAAACCACAAGAAACGCTTTGAGCCCCAAATGTTCTCAAGCGTGTTACCAAACATCCACAAGGCAAACATATTGAAAAACAAATGTTCAAAATTGCCATGCATGAACATGTAGGTAATCAACTGATAGGCCCTAAAATCGCTAGCCTTGAAAAAATGAAGTCCCAAATAATCGGTCAAATCAATTTGGAACCGATTCATGGTAAAGGTGGCCAAATAAAGCAAAACATTGATAATCAGCAAATGTTTCACAACGGGTGGCAATACTCTAAAACCCGTTGGACTGTATTGTTCACTCATTTAAAATAATCCTCCATATTTAAAATCACATAAGTTTTCTTTCCGTTAGGCGCAATCTCAGCCACATTGCAGGCAAACAATTGGTCCACAAGGTTCTGCATCTCCATCTCCGACAGTCTTGTCTGCGCCTTGATGGAGAGCTGCGCCGCCATGGTCTTGGCGAGGTTCAATTTCCGATCCAATTGCAAGTCGGTGCGGTTGATTTTATAGTTGTCCAAAACCTGCTCCAGCAAGGCCACCGCGTCGCAGCCCGAAGCATCGGATGGTGTGCCATTTATCATAAAAGTAGTTGGATTGGCTTGTTCCAAGACAAATCCGAGATTCTCCAACTCGGGCAGCATCTCTTTCAGCAAGGAAGCGTCGTTCACATTGAGTGACAGCGCCTGTGGGAATAGCTCTTGCTGCGAGGCACCGCTATGGTTCTCAAGCTCCTTAAGATATTTCTCGAAGAGTATCCTCGAATGTGCCAAATTTTGGTCGATGACAATCAGTCCCGACTTCACAGGCGTAACGATATAGGACTGATTCACTTGCAGATACTGACAATTCGACTTGGCTTCCTCTTTCTGCACCAAAGTCTCAGAAGGCAAATCCGTTCGTTCACCATAGAGCAAGCGCCAGTCACCTACAGGTTCTTTCCTCTGCGGCTGGTAAGAGCCTTCCCAGTGAGACTCACGCGGTGCAGATTCCTTTCTGAAAGGATTGAAATTAGGGTCGATAGGAATATTGGGAATAGCCAAAGGCGACGC
Organism: uncultured Bacteroidales bacterium; assembly: GCA_946185535.1. Classification (GTDB taxonomy): domain Bacteria; phylum Bacteroidota; class Bacteroidia; order Bacteroidales; family F082; genus Limimorpha. Next base: position 81,304 of record CAMHJX010000006.1, on the reverse strand, counting down.
CATGCCCATGGCCTTACCAAAGTCATTGTTCAGGTCTGCCGACTCATCGAAGTCAATCATCGGCGAGAGATTGTGCTGGCCAATGGCTTTACGCACAGCCGCGTGAAGGATAGCATACACCAGCTTGACATCCAAGAAGTTGACCTCGGTCTTGGTCGGGTGAATGTTGATGTCGATGTCGGCAGGATCCACCTCAATATTCAGGAAATAGCCAGGGAAACTGTCCTTGGGAATCATTTCCATAAACGCGTTTTCGATGGCATGATGCAGATAGGCATGCTTGATAAAGCGCTTATTCACAAAGAAATACTGCTCGCCACGAGTCTTCTTCGCATATTCCGCCTTGACGATGTAGCCGTCAATGCGCACGCGCTCGGCCTCTTGACGGACGGGCAACAATTTCTCCTCATAGTTGCTCCCAAACAATCCCATGATGCGTTGCTTGAGGTTGCCTGGATATAAGTGATAGACTTCCTTGCCGTCGCTATTGAGTGTAAAGCCGATTTCCGGATGCATCAATGTGACCCGAGTGAATTCCTCAATAATATGCCGCATCTCAGCTTGAGGCGACTTGAGGAAGTTGCGCCGAGCAGGCACATTGAAAAACAGGTTCTTCACCGTGAAGGTTGTACCAGGCTGCATTGGCACAAGAGTCTGTTCCTTAACGACCGAGCCCTCGTTGACAATCTTCACCCCTACTTCATCCTCCTTACGCCTCGTTTTCAACTCCACCTGGGCGATAGCCGCAATACTGGCCAATGCCTCGCCACGGAAGCCCATGGTACGAATGGAAAACAAGTCTTCTGCTTTGCTGATTTTGGAGGTGGCGTGCCGCTCAAAGCAAAGGCGGGCATCGGTTTCCGACATACCACAGCCATTGTCGACAACCATGATCATCGACTTGCCAGCGTCTTTCACCACCAAATCAATTTGGGTGGCACCAGCATCCAAAGCGTTCTCCATCAGCTCCTTTACTGCTGATGCAGGACGCTGGATCACCTCGCCTGCCGCAATCTGGTTGGCGACACTGTCGGGCAGCAATTTGATGATATCCAACATACCGTTATTTTCCCATCAGTCCGCCAACAATCGTTTGCATCAATGGCGTACAGAAGACGAAATAGAAAAGAAGCACCACAAACACCCCCAACACGATTCTTCGAATCAGTTTAGCTCGTTGCTCTTCTTTGGTCTCCTCATCCTTCTTGGCGCCCCATTTACTCCGCATCTGGGCACGGAGCTGTTCCTCATGGGTCAACTTGGAATCGAGACCGGCAGCAGCCTTTTTCTCTTCCCAAGCCTGTTCTTCAGGATTGTAATAGCGCGGTATGTAGTTGAATTTCTTTGGATTATGTCGATAAAAGAAAGCCATAACGGTAGTATTTTGATAATGCAAAGATAGCAAAAAAGTTCAACTTACAACACATACTAATCGAAGTCGCCGACTTCCTCACCCGAGGTGTCGAGAACATCGCTAGAAATGGCCTCCTCACAATTGAGCGAAGCCCATTTGCCTCTCCATGTGGCATCTAGTTTGTCAATCATGTCATCCAGCTGTCCGATTTCCGTGTCGGTCATCTCCGATTCCGGATCCTGACGGTAATTGTCCATATCGGAGCGCAGGCCGAGGATGGCGATGTTCATCATTTGAAGTTCATCGCAATCCTCGATGGTATTAATTTGGTTTTCAATGGATGAGATTTCCTCTTCCATAGCCTTGTACTGCTTCGAGACAGTGTCATCACAAGCAGTAAAACAAATCATGGCGGCCAACATGGCAAATATTGCAATCCTTCTCATGGTAGTTTTTAGTTTGGGGCTTCAAAAATAGTGAAAAAAAATGAAACCACCTGAAAGTCGAGCCAATATTATAAATAAGGTGTAAAATGAACCCCGAGAAATCGTTTTAGATTTTCTTTCAATCCAATCATAATCAAATGATTATAAGTAATGAACAAACCTTGTTGATTTCTTTTCAAAAAAATCGAAAAATGTTTGGGAAAGATTGGTTTGGCAATTCAAAGGAATGCCTTATCTTTGCACGGTCTTATGGAGTGGACAAAATGAAAACGAGTTTTGAAACACGAATACAATCAACTTAATTATTAACATTAAATCATTATCTATGAAAAAGTTACTTACTTTTTTCCTGGCTATGATTGCCTCCGTTGCAATGATGGCACAAGTGACAACTTCTAGTATCAGTGGTAAGATTGTTGACGAAAATGGCCCGCTTCCGGGTGCTACCGTCATTGCTACCCACATCCCTTCCGGTAGCTCTTATTTTACCATCTCTAACAGTGAAGGCCGCTACACCATGCAAGGCATGAGAGTCGGTGGTCCTTACTCTATCGAGGTCCGTTATGTGGGCTACGCCACTTCAAAGTCTGAGAATGTCACTTTGAAGTTGGGTGAAACCTATCGTGCTGACTTCACGCTTGATAGCAAGGCAAATGAGCTTGGCGAGATTGTTGTTTCAGGCGAAGCTGAAAAACCTGTTTACAACTCCACCTCAACAACTGTTAATTCAGAGGAAATCGCCGTTCTGCCTACTATTACTCGCAGCATCGTTGATGTTGTCAAGGTGTCGCCCTACGCAAACAATATGAGCTTTGCCGGTAGCGACGGTCGTTCCACCAACTTCACCGTTGATGGTGCCAACTTCAACAACAACTTCGGTTTGAGCAGCAACCTTCCCGGCGGTGGCACCCCCATTTCTGTGGATGCTATTGAAGAAGTTCAAGTCGTAGTTGCTCCTTTCGACGTCCGTCAATCCAACTTCGTCGGTGGCGGCATCAATGCCATCACCAAGTCAGGTACCAACAAATTCCACGGTTCGGCCTATACTTATTACACCAACCAAACCTTCCGTGGCAACAGACTGTTAGGTGAAAACCTCGGCGTTCGTCCAGAAGAAAGCACTTGGACCTATGGTGCTACTGTCGGTGGTCCCATCGTTAAAGATAAATTGTTCTTCTTCCTCAACGCTGAAAGAACAGAAGAGCCTTCAGAAGTCATCCAATATCGTCCTGACGCAGCCAGCGCTTCAGTCCTCGACGAGATTTACAACAAGCTGAAAAATGACTATGGTTATGATGCAGGTTCCTACACCAACTATCCTGGTGGTAACAACAACCTGAAGCTCTTGGCTCGTATCGACTGGAATATCAACGACAACAATAAATTGATGTTCCGTTTCAACAAAACGGCCAACACGCTTTGGAACGCCCCGAACGGAAACTCTTGCGACGACAACTTCCGCAACAGAGCCTACAACCGTTCTGGTGAAAATGCTTTCCCCTTCTCGAACAACATGTATTCCATGCGCAACGATGTGATGTCCTTCGCCACTGAATTGAACAGCCGCTTCTCAACTCAAGTGAGCAACCAGTTCATCTTCACCTACACGGACATCAACGACCAACGTGGTTCCAACTCAAGTCTCTTCCCCCATATCGACATCATGAGCGGCTATGAAGACTTTGAAGCCACGGGCAACTTCATTCCTTTCACTAGCGTTGGTTACGAGCTGTTCAGCTACAACAATGGTGTGAAGAACAAAGTGTTCAATGCCACCGACAATGTGACCTACTACACTGGCAACCACAAGATCACCGCCGGTGTCAACTGGGAACGCCAAACTGCAAGCAACTCTTACATGCGTAATGGTACGGGTTACTATCGTTTCGCCAGCGCCGAAGACTTCCTGAATGGTGAGATGCCTCTGAGCTTTGCTCTCTGCGTCGGTAACAACGGCGAGGCCAACCCTCGCGGTGAAATCACCTACAACCAATTCGGTGCCTATGCACAGGACGATTGGAACATCACCGACAACTTCAAGCTGAACTTCGGTGTTCGTGCCGATGCCATGCTCTTTGACAACTCACAATTGATGACCAACAATGCCATCCTTGAGTACAACATGGGCGGTAATGTCGTCAACACTGGTAAATGGCCCACTAACCGCGTTCAGGTTTCACCTCGTATCGGTTTCAACTGGGATGTTGTTGATGGTCTCACCCTCCGTGGTGGTAGCGGTCTCTTCCAAGGCCGTCTGCCTCTGGTATTCTTCACCAACATGCCTCAAAATGCTGGCATGATTCAAACCCTCTTCAGCAAGAACGGATTCAGCGGCAGCATTGGCCAGGATCCTGAAGGAGGTTATGTTGTCAACTATACCGACGAGACTTTAGCTCATTTGCAAGCATTGATGAAACCTGATGGTACCTACATCACCAATGTCAACGAGATGGTCAGCGCCCTTGGTCTCAACACCACTGTCACTCCTGAAGACGGTCAACTCAGTGGCGACATCAACGGTGTCGATCCTAATTTCAGAATGCCTCAAATCTGGAAGTCAATGCTGGGTATCGACTGGGACGTCCCGGTTTCGTTCCCCTTGACCTTCACTTTGGAAGGCATGTTCAACAAGACCATCTATGGTGTCCGCCTTGTTGACTGGAACCTCAAATATGACATGATTGCCAATGCTGGTGACAATGTCCGTTTCAACGGTCCTGACAAGCGCGTCAACTATGCTCTCCTCGTTGATGAAGAAGGCAACTCGAACTATACATACGGTTCACATTCCGCATACGTTCTGACCAACTCAAGAGAAGGCTACGGCTACACCGTCAACGCCGCCGTCAGCGCCGCTCCGTTCAAGAACTTTGACATCCGTGCCGCCTACACGCACACTGAGAGCAAGGAAATCTCTGGCATGCCCGGCAGCGCCGCCACATCAGCCTACTCTGGCCTCTACAGCATCGATGGTCCTACCTTCGTCGGCCTGCAACGCAGCCAATATGTCATTCCTGACAAGGTCACCGCTTCTGTCGGTTACATGTTCCCAGCCCTCTTCGATGGCGACGGCGTCAGAATCAACTTGTTCTACACTGCCTTCTCGGCTGGTGCTTATAGCTACTTCTACTCCAATGACATGAACGGCGACGGCCTCGCCACCGACCTCATGTATATTCCTAACGATGTCAATGACCTCAAATGGGCAAGCGTTGAAGACATGAATGCCTTCAAGACCTTCATGGATAACGACCCGTATCTGAGCACCCACAAAGGACAATATGCCGAGGCTTACGCTGGCCGTTCACCTTGGAAGCACCTCCTCGATGCTCGTATCGCCAAGACCTTCAAGAAGACCTATGGCAAGACCACGCATTGCTTCGAACTCAGCGTCAACGCCGGTAATGTCCTCAACATGATTAACTCTTCATGGGGTCTCAATAGATACAGCTGCTATGGTGCCTTCGATGCCTACGCTGTCACTCCTCTGAAGGTTGACCGCATTGAAGACAACACTCCTGTGTTCTCGATGAACAAGATCGATGGTGAATATCCTACCTCCACCTATGACAGATACAACGAGACCAACGCCAACCAATGCTGGTCACTGATGTTCGGTCTGAAGTATAGCTTCTAATCACAACGTTGATTCGTACAACGAAAAAAAGAGGTCGTTTGACCTCTTTTTTTCGTTATTACACCTTGATTTGTAGAGATAGTGTCACACACAGCCTCTACAAAATAGGACACAAAAAAAAGCACCTCGATTCGAGGTGCTTTTTCATTGCTTAATGGCTAGGGGTTATTCCTCAGCAATCTTCAGCTTGGCTTCAAGGACCTTGAGGTCTTCCTTGGCCTTGTTGATCTTCTTCTCGTACTCGGCACGCATCAGCTCTGAGTTCTTGCTGTTGGAGAAGAAACCGATGTTGTTCTCCATGGCTGCGATTTCATCGCGCAGCTTCTGGATGCGGGTCTGCAAGGTGTTGCGCTCGCGGCGCACACGGTCGTTAGCATTCGGGTCATCCCTCCAGCCTTCCATCATCTCGCGGAACTCGTTGGTCGAAGCCTCGTTCTGGTTCTTGCGCATCGTGTCGAAGAAACCGTCGATGAGTTCACGATACTCCTTGTTGATGGCATCCTTGTACTTCATCGGCACATAGCCGATTTCAATCCAACGCTTCTGGAAGGCCTTGATGGCTTCCATGTTCTCGTTGCGGCTCGGGCCGATTTCAAATGCCTTGATTTCCTCAATCAAAGCCTTCTTGGCAGCAAGATTGGCTTCCTCTTCGGTGCGGCGACCGCTGAAGTGTTCGTTCTTGCGGTTGAAGAAGGTGTCGCAAGCGGCACGGAAACGCTTCCAAATCTTGTCGGTGTGACGCTTTGGCACGGGACCGATGGTTTTCCACTCTTCTTGAAGCTTCTTAATCTGCTCGGTGGCGTTCTTCCAATCGGTCGACTCCATCAGAGCCTCAGCCTCGATGCAGAGTTGGGTCTTGCGCTCGAGGTTTTCGGTCTGTCTGTCCTTCAAAGTAGCAAAGAATTCCTTCTTCTTGGCGAAGAAAGCATCCATCGTGCCACGGAAGCGTTGCCAAATCTCCTCGTTGTCTTTCTTGCTGGCAGGACCAATGGTCTTCCAAACACCGAAAATCTCGGAGAGCTCATCCGACTTCTTCTGCCAAGCGTTGACGCTCGTGTAGTCTTCGGCAATCAACTCTTCAGCCTTCTCGCACAAAGCTTTCTTGGCTTCGAGGTTACCCGTTTGTTCTTCCTCAATCTGGGCATAATGCTCACGGCGGATTTGGTTGATCTTGTCAGTAGCAGCCTTGAAGCGCTCCCAAATCTCATCCTTCTTGTCTTGAGGCACGGGACCTACTTCCTTCCAATCCTCATGAAGCTTCTGCAAAGCCTTGAAAGCCTTGGTAATTGACTTCTCGTCAAGCAGTTCCTCAGCTTTCTCGCAGAGCTCGATCTTGGCATCGAGGTTCTTCTTCATGTCGAGGTCACGGAGTTCGCGGCCGATTCTGACCTTGTCGAAGAACTTCTCCACCAGGAAGTGGTAGTTGTTCCAAAGGTTGGAGTTCTCGGCAGCCGGAACAGGGCCAATCTCCTTCCAGCGGTCTTGCAAGGCACGGAAGTCATCGTAAGTCTTCTTCAGGGAGTCATCTGAAGCGATGATTTCCTTCAGCTCATCGAGGATGGCTTGCTTTTTGGCCAGATTCTCAACCTTTTGCTTCTCCATGTCCTCGTTTTGCTTGGCACGGTTGGCCTTGAAGATGCCAAAGGCAGCATTGAAACGCTGTTCAATGGGGTCTTCAACATGTTGGAAGCTCTCGGCTTCACCACCGCCTTGGAGGAATTGGTCGAGTTCGTTGTCCATGTCTTCCTTGTTCAACTTATTGAAATGGAGACGAATAGCCGCAACTTTGTCCTTGATGTTTTGGACATCGGAGTCTTGCACGAGTTCCTCGAGCATCTCCACAAGTTGCAGTTTGTTGAGACCGTCCAAGTCGGCATTGTCTTCCACCAGTTCATCCTCATCAGGTTCGGCTACATCCACCATCTCGGGCATCACCTCGTCGGCCACAGGGGCTGTCTCGGCAATCATTTCAGCCACGAGGGTGTTTACCTCGACCTTCACCTTGCCAGGCAAGATACTGGGCTGGATCAGTTTGACAATCTTCTTTTTCTCGTTACCATCAATGGCTTTCGTTGCGGCCTTTGATGTGGTCGTTTCATTCTCAATTCCTCCCTCAATGGCAGGGTTTTGAGTTAGTTGTTCGTTGTTTTCCATTTCAATTCGTTTTATGGCCAAGGAATAGCCCTTGATACCTATTTTACAATTAAGCTTGCAAATATAGGAATTATTATGGAAGACATGGCTATTTTTTTCGATATTTTTCAAAGAATCATGAAAATTTGCGTGCAAATGGAGTGCAAATTTTGATTTTTGCCAAAAAATTAGGGAGTCACGAACTTTCGTAACTCCCTCATTTTCAGTTTGTCGGGGCAAAAGGATTCGAACCTTCGACCCCCTGCTCCCAAAGCAGGTGCGCTAGCCGGACTGCGCCATACCCCGAAAAAAAAGACGATTCTTCATCGTCTTCCTTCTTTCGCGGAGAAGGGGGGATTCGAACCCCCGGTACCCATTGCTGGATACGACAGTTTAGCAAACTGTTGGTTTCAGCCACTCACCCACCTCTCCTCGGCGTTGAATTGCGGTGCAAAAGTAGGCTTTTTTCCGATACCCGCAAGCGATTTTTGTCACTTTTTTTGATGTTTTTATTTTATGCACTGAATTACAACAAGATATAAGTGACAAAAACCGGAAATAACCTCACCTAATCTTCAATTGTCCACTCAAAACCGCAATGCTGACATTCGCAAACATGATTATTACTGCCCAAAAAGCCTGCCAAAAAGCCGTTGTCGCCAAAGAACAGCGAACCGAGAATTCCATTTCTCCAGCTAAAGCCTTGTCTTTCCACTGTGATATTCCTACTTCCACATTTTGGACATCTCATCGTTCTTCCCTCCTATCTGTTTAGGTTTATCATTCAAAAAAGGAACGACTCCTCGCCGTTCCTTTCTCAAACTCTCAGTCAAGCCATGCTTATTCTTCAGTCAAATCGACAATGGGAGCCTCGGGAGCGTTCTTCATCACCGATGCGATGCCATTCTTCATGTTCACTTGGTTGGCATACATCTGGCTCGAACCAATGATTTGTCCATTGGAAGCCATCAAGTTGAAATACGGTTTGCCATTGGAGGCTTCCTTGATTTCGAAACGCTTTTGGTCTTGGCTGTTTTTCTTTACGGATTCCACTCCGTTGAGGCACGAAGCCTTGGTTTTATAGCCTTCGCTGGTGAGGATGACTTGGCCGTTAGTGGCCTTCAGATTGAACTGGAATTCGCCGTTCTTTCTTGTTTTAATTTCAAATTTACCCATAATTTTCTGTTTTTAAAGTTGGTTTAGGCTGCAAATATACATTTTTTTCTTTGCTTTGCCAAAAATTTGAAATTTTTTACTGCAATCTCGCCAAAAGCTCATCACGATAGCTGGCACCTACCGGCACCTTGTTGCCAGCAACGGTAACATCCGACTTGTCCAAGTCCTGGATATGCTTGAAAGATACGATATACGACTTGTGGACACGGACAAACTTGTCCTTGGGCAGTATTTCCTCCAAATCTTTCAAGGCAAACAAGGCGGTGATGCGACGCTGGGTGGTATGGAAAGTCACATATTCGTGTTGACCTTCGATAAAGAGCAAGTCATCATAGTTAATTTTATATAGCTTATAGTCTGCCTTTACGGTGATGAAGTCGTTGGAACGGCTGACGCTGTCACGCGGTTTGTCTACAGTGCTCACCAAAGGCTGGTCGCTGCCAATGGCCTTGCAGACGGCTTGGAAGAATCGCGGAAAGTCGAAAGGCTTCAACAGATAGTCGACCACCGAGAGGTTGAACGCATCGACGGCATATTCCGAATAAGCCGTTGTGAAGATGGTAGCCGGCTTGTGTTCCAAGCTCTTCACCAGTTCCAAACCCGTCAAGTCAGGCATCTGGATGTCGAGGAACATGATGTCAACCTGATAGTTTTTCAAGGCATTCATAGCCTCGAAAGCATTGGAACAGACGGCAACAATTTCAAGCGAGTCCACTTTCGAGACATAGTCCTGCAACAGTTTTTGGGCCAAAAACTCGTCATCCACGATGACCACATTGTATTTCTCTTTCATAGTTCAATCTTGACCTTATAGATTCCATTATCTTGTTCAATATCAAAATTATAGCTCTCACCATAGTGAAGCATCAGACGTTGTTGCACATTCTTTTGGCCTATACCCGACTTTTCCTCTGCTCCCTTTTTGCCCACAAACGGCAAGGCATTGGATGCAACCGTGTTTTCCGCCACAAAGCGAAAACTGCTGCCCGACTGGTGGATGCCAATGTGCACAAAGCCTTCGGGATGGGTCTCCAGGCGACTGTATTTGAAACAATTCTCGATGATAGGCTGCAACAGCATGGGCGCAATCATGAAGTCCTCCTTTTCAATATCCTGCTCCAACACCACATCGCGCTCACCTCCCATACGCATCATCTGAAAGTCAATGAAGTTCTCTATGTAATTGATTTCCTTGCTTAATGGGATAATCTCAGCCTGACAGTCGACCAACACATAACGTAACATCTCAGAGAGTTTCAGCACACCATCGGCAGCATTGTCATCATGGGTGTAAACCATTGAGTAAATGTTATTTAAGGCATTGAAAAGAAAATGCGGATTGATTTGCGACTTCAGATAGCGAAGCTCCATGGCGAGCTTCTCACTTTTCAGCTGGTCGGAAATGATCTTTTCCTCGTTCTCCTTACGTTGATAATAGAAAATCACCACAAGGGCATAGGCGGCAATAAACCAAATCAAACGCACCAAGAAAGCCATGAAAAAGCGCGGAAAATCAAAGATTTCGGCAAACGGAACTTTTTCGATAAAATGAAGCAAACAAGCATCGATTGTGATGGAGGCAACTGACCAAAGCGGTATCGCCAAAAGCGACATCAGGATGAAAAACACCAGCCTGCTCTTTTTCAACAGATACTCAATCAGCACTTTATTGATAAAGAGCACCGATAGTGCCACCATGCCCACAAAACAGAGCGAACTGGCAGCACGGAAGAGGTAATTGCCGTTGGAGTGCACCGCAAAGAAGATAACGAACAGCACCATCCACACCACACCCCATTTGTAGAGGCGTTCCAACAAGTCAAGGTTGGAGGTCGGCAAAGTCGACAGGGCTGGCAACGAACGTTTCTTCATTTCTTCGAATTTGAATGCAAAAATAATATGAATCCTTAGAATGCCAACTGGTTTTCAACGAAAAGACATAAAAACTCAACCAAGAATCGCTTCATCTTAATCGACAAAATCGGGCATTTGGTTGAAATGTCGGTCGATTTGGAATAAAAACCGCCTTCCAACATAATATTTCATCGAAATCTCCGTCAAACCAAAAGCAATTATTCCTACTTTTGCACCTTATTAATAAAAGTAAAGACTCACAGAGCGAACAATCTATGAAAAGACTGATTTTTAAAGTTTTAACTATTACAACGATAATCATCGCCCCAATGATGCTGTCGGCACAAGACGACTCTTCGGCCCTTCGACAAGGTCAGGGCTCAGAAACCTTGCGCCTCACCCTTGACCAAGCTTTGGAGATTGCCTTATCTGAAAGCAACACCGTCAAAATTGCCGACATGACGGTGGAAAAGACAGGCTATGCCCGAAAAGGCAGCTATGCCGCGCTCTATCCCAACATCAACATCAGCGGCTCCTACCAACGCACCTTGCTGAAGCAGGTGATGGTGATGGAAATGCCTAATCCTATAACCGGTGAGACTCAAACGGCGGAAATCAAAATGGGCCGCGACAACAACATCAACACCTCGGCTTCAGCAAGCATGCCTATTGTGAACGCGCAACTCTGGGAAAGTCTGAAGCTGTCGGACATGGACGTGGAACTCGCAGTTGAACAAGCCCGCTCATCGAAAATCGCATTGGTGAAGCAGGTGAAGCAAGCCTTTTATGCCGTGCTACTGGCCCAAAAGTCACACGAGGTGGTAGCAAATGTGTATGAAAACGCCCAGAAAAACTATGAGAAGACGCTGCAACGATTCAATGTAGGTAAGGCCTCAGAAGTGGAACACCTGCGCGCCCAAGTCACGATGATGAATGCCGAGCCTAATGTCTCAAGTGCCGAAAACGCAGTGATGTTGGCCACCTGGCAACTTAAGGCCGTCATGGGCATCGACCTCGACACCGACGTTGAAGTGGTCGGCGACCTGAACGACTACACTGCACAAATGCTCACACCATACGTTTCGGAAGAAGACCTCAGCAACAACAGCTCTTTGTTGCAGCTGGGCATCCAAGGCCGCATGCTTGAGTCGACCATCAGAATGCAGAAGAAACAATACCTGCCCACCCTTGCCGCCAGTATCAACTACAACTATAGCGCTATGGGTGATGAGGAACTGCGTTGGTTCCCCTCTTCGACGGCAGCGGTAAGCCTTAGCATTCCCATCTTCGATGGCTTCCAAAAACACTATAGTATCAAGCAGAGCAAGATCAACAAGAACATGCTTGACCTGCAGCGCGAAGACACCGAACGCAACCTACGTATCGGCATCCGTAACTACAACGACCAGATGGCACTTTGCATCAAAAACTATCAAGCCGCTGAGGCTACGGTGGAAATTGCCCAAAAGAGCTACGACATCTCCGAAAAGATGTACGAAGTCGGCAAGGCCACTTTGGTGGAACTCAACGATGCACAACTTGCTTTGCAACAAGCACAACTCACACAGGCCCAAGCTGTTTACAACTTCATGGTCACTAAGGCCTCATTGGATGAACTGATTGGAAAAGAAGAATAAAGCTGTCAGCCATCAGCCGTCAGCTATCAGCTCAGTCGTTGCAAGCTGAAAGCTGATTGCTGAGAGCTGAAAGCTAATTTTGAATTTTGAATCTTGAATCTTGAATTTTGAATCTTGAATCTTGAATTTTTGAATATTAAATACAAATCAATGAAATACACCAAACTTACCCTTATCACTCTTGCCGTTGCCGCTTTGATGACGGCTTGCGGGCAAAAAGACACATCAACTACAACAACGGGACAAGCCGCTCAAAAGGCAGCCCCGGTCGTCAGCGTTATCACTGCACAAGCAGAAGATGTCGATGTCACGAACACTTTCACCTCTAACATTGAGCCTTTCGCCACGAATAACATTGTCTCGCAGACAGCAGGCCGCATTGTGAGCATCAAAGCCGAAGTGGGACAGAAAGTGCACAAAGGCCAGCTTTTGGCCACCATGGATGACGTGAACTTGGCCAAGACACGGATGCAATACGTCAACGACTCGACAGAACTGGCACGCCTCACCGAGCTTTACAACATCGGTGCCGTTTCGCAGTCAGACTACGACATGGCACGACTTGGACTCAACGTCACGAAAAAGACCTACGAGAACTTAGCCGAGAATACCTATTTGAGAAGCCCCATCAATGGTGTGGTGACCGCCCGCAACTACGACAAGGGCGACATGTACAGCATGGCCCAACCCATCTTCGTGGTGCAACAAATCCAGCCCGTCAAGATGCTTATCAACGTGTCGGAAAGCCTCTTCACACAAGTGAACACAGGCATGGAGCTCGACATCGAGACCGAATCCTACCCAGGCGAGACCTTCAAAGGGAAGGTACATCTCATCTATCCCACCATCAGCTCCGCCACACACACCTTCCCCGTCGAGATCATCTGCCAAAACGAGGACCAAAGGCTTCGTCCCGGCATGTTTGCCCGCGTAACCGCCACCTTCGGCACCAACCACCATGTCGTCATCCCCGACATCGCAGTTGTGAAACAAGTAGGTTCGGGCGAACGCTTTGTGTATGTGCTGCAACCCGACAACACGGTGAAATACACCTTGGTCGAACTCGGTATGCGCCTCGGCGACCGTTACGAGATCATCAGCGGCCTCAACGAAGGCGACCGAATCGTCACCGAAGGACAGGTGAGATTGAAGGACGGAGTGAGTGTTACTGTGAAATAAATGTTGAATTGTTGATTGTTTAATTGTTGAAGTGTTGTTGCTACGCGTCATCGAAAAACAATTAAACAATTCAACATCAAACAATTAAACAAACGAAAGATGAGTCTACAAAGAACAGCAGTCAATAATCCGGTGACGACAGCGTTGATATTCGTCGCCATCGCCATTTTCGGCATCTTCTCCCTGATGAACCTCTCCATCAACCAGTTCCCGAACATGGAGACCAACTTCATCATGGTGATGACCTCCTACCCCGGAGCCAGTGCCGCCGATATTGAGACGAACATCTCCAAGACCTTGGAGAACACCTTGAATGCCGTGCCCGACCTGAAGCACCTCTCGTCCACCTCGCGCGAGAACACTTCGGTCATCTCCCTCGAATTCGAGAGCGGCATCGACATCGAGACCGCCACAAATAACGTGCGCGACAAGTTGGACATGGTGCGAAACTACCTGCCCGACGGCTGCACCAACCCCGTCTTGTTCAAGTTCAACGCCGAGGACATGCCCATCATGCTGCTCAGCGTCACAGCCGACGAAAGCCTCAACGCCTTGGACAAGATCATCGACGACCGCATCACCACGCCCTTGGCGCGTGTGAGCGGCGTGGGCACCGTGTCGGCCAACGGCGCACCGATACGTGAGATTCAGGTCTACGTCGACCCCAACAAGCTGGAGGCCTACAACCTGACTTTGGAAAGCATCTCCAACACCTTGGCCACCGAAAACCGCAATGTGCCAGCGGGTTACATCGACATCGGATCGAATAGTTACAGCCTGCGCATCCAAAAGGAATTCACTTCCGCCAAGGAGATGGAGGACATCGTGGTAGGCACACGCGGCAACGCTCCCGTCTATCTGCGCGACGTGGCCACCGTCATCGATGGCTCGGAGGAACGCATCCAGGAATCGTACAGCAACGGTCGTCAAGGCGCCATGATCACCATCCAGAAGCAGACCGATGCCAACGCCGTCGATGTCATCAAAGGCATCAAGAAACAACTGAAAGTCATCGAGCCTACGCTACCGAGCGACGTAAAAATCGGCATCATCGTCGACAGTTCCACCAACATCACCAACAGCATCACCAGCTTGGAGCACACCATCCTCATCACCTTCCTTATCGTGATGCTCATCGTGTTCATCTTCTTGGGACGTTGGCGCGCCACCTTCATCATCGTGTTGGCCATCCCGATTTCGCTCTTGGCCTCGTTGATTTACCTGTTTGCCACGGGTAACACACTGAATATCATCTCCATGTCGGCCCTTTCCATCGCCATCGGCATGGTGGTCGACGATGCCATCGTGGTGTTGGAAAACATCACAACGCACATCGAGAAAGGCGAGAAACCCAAGGAAGCCGCCGTACACGCCACCCAAGAGGTGCAACTTTCGGTCATCGCTTCCACACTGACCATGCTTGCCGTGTTCCTGCCCTTGACGATGATCAAAGGCATGACGGGCGTGATGTTCAAGCAATTGGGTTGGATTGTTTCCATCATCATGGTAGTTTCCACCATCGGTGCTTTGACCTTGGTGCCGATGATGTGTTCGAGGATGCTCGTGATGAACCCGCACGAAAGCAAGTTCCACAAAGCCCTCTTCCGCCCCATCAACAAGGGTTTGGATGCCATCAGCAACGGCTATGCCAAGCTCATCAATTGGGCCGTCAACCATCGTAAGATTGTCATCATCAGCATGTTGCTATTGTTTATCGCTTCTGTGGCCATTTTCGCCCCCAACCTCAAGACCGAAATGATGCCCAAGAGCGACAACGGCCGTTTGAGCATCAACATCGAACTGCCCGCCGGTACGGGACAGGACGTGACAGGCGCATTTGCGAAAAACCTTGCCAAAGACTTCATGGCCATGCCCGAAGTGCAGATCTGCAACTTCAGCTTCGGCCAGGCCGACAGCGACAACGCCTTTGCCTCGATGCGAAGCAACGGCACACACATCATCTCGTTCAACCTCAACCTTGGCACCAAGACCGAGCGCCGCGAGGCTGGCTTGCGCAAGACTTCGGAAGTGGCCGACGAGATCCGTGCCAAGCTCAACGCCATGCCCGAAATCAAGAAAGCCAACGTCAACGAAGGCGGTGGCGGCATGGGCGGCATGAGTACGGTGCAAATCGAGGTCTACGGCTACGACTTTGCCACCACCGACAACGTGGCCAACACCCTCGCCGCCAAGTTGCGCGAACGCGGCATCATGCAGGTCATCGTCAGTCGCGACGAATACTCGCCCGAATACCAAGTTGACTTCGACCGCGAGAAGCTCGCTCTTAACGGCTTGAATAGTACCACAGCTGCCACTTATGTCAAAAACCGCATCAACGGCTCCGTGACATCCTATTATCGCGAGGACGGCGATGAATACGACATCCGTGTGCGCTACGCCCCCGAGTTCCGCAAGAGCATCGAGGACATCGAGAACATCAAGATCTACAACTCCTACGGACAAGCCGTGCGCGTTGGCGACCTCGGCGAAGTGGTCGAAGCCTTGACCCCGCCCAACATCCAACGCAAAGACCGTGAGCGTATGGTCAGCGTCACCGCCGTCGTCGGCAAAGGCATGGTGCTGAGCGACGTGGTCAAGATGGCCCAAGAAGTGATTGACGAAACCGACATCCCGTCTGAAATCATGACCAAGATCGCCGGCGACTACGAGACCCAACAGGAGATGTTTGGCGACCTCACCACCCTGCTCATCCTCATCATCCTCTTGGTCTACATCGTGATGGCCGCCCAGTTCGAGAACATGATGAAGCCTTTCGTCATCATGTTCTCGGTGCCGTTCACCTTCACGGGTGTGTTCCTCGGCCTGTGGGCCACCAACACCGCCTTGGGTGCGATGGCTTTCGTCGGCATCCTCATCCTGATGGGTATCGTCGTGAAGAACGGTATCGTGCTCATCGACTACACCACCCTGCTCGAGGAGCGCGGCGTGGAAGTGAAGGAAGCCACAGTGCAGGCCGCACGCTCGCGTCTGCGTCCTATCCTGATGACCACCCTCACCACCGTCTTGGGTATGCTGCCCATGGCCTTGGGGCGTGGCGAAGGCGCTGAGATGTGGAACTCGTTGGGCGTCACCGTGGCCTGGGGTCTTACCGTGTCCACTTTGATTACCTTGTTACTGATTCCCGCGCTGTATTGCTCGTTGGAGACCCGTGCCGTGCGTAGAAAGAGAAGAAAAGCTGAGGAAGCATTGACGAAGACTGAAAATATTAGATAAGCCGTCAGCTTTCAGCAATCAGCCATCAGCTAACTTTATGTTAATCAAAAAGCAATTGAGTAAGATGAGAGACTTCCATCAATACAAAGTGTGGTCAAGAGGACATCAACTTGCTTTAAGTATCTATAAGAAAACAAAAGGTTTTCCAAAAGAAGAATTGTTTGGACTGACCTCTCAGATACGAAGAGCATCCATGTCGATTCCTTTCAACATTGCAGAAGGATGTGGAAGAAGGTCTGATGCTGAATTTGCCCACTTTCTCAACATTGCTGCGGGTTCTGCCTCAGAAGTAGAAGAAGAGTTGCTGCTAGCTTATGACCTTGAGTTTCTTGAAAAGGAATCCTATCTGCCGCTAGATAAAGAAGTAAAAGAGATCAAAGCAATGCTTAGTAAGTTAATTGATTCAATAAACTAACCATAGAGTCGTTTGCTATCAGCTCCGTCCAAAGCAAGCTGACGGCTGATAGCTGACGGCTGATAGCTATAGAAAAACATGAAAGCAATATTAATCACATACAACCAAGCCTACTACGACGAAATCGCCAAGGTGCTGAACGACAACGGCACGAAAGGCTTCACTGAGTGGAATGAGATAAAAGGCCATGGAAGCGACACTGGAGAGCCGCACTACGGCACCCATGCCTGGCCGACCTTGAACAATGCCATCATCAGCATCGTCGATGACGACAAGGTGGACGGCATCCTCAACCAGCTGCACGAAAAAGACCTCAAGACCCCGGATTTGGGGCTGAGGGCTTTTTCGTGGAATATTGAGAAGATGATTTGAGGGAATGTCTAGTCTTGGTTTTTAAGCCAATGAGAGATGACGGCGTCTAAGGGCAGCAAGTACACTCTCGTATGCCAACGGATTGAGTCCCCTGAAAGTAGTACGAGACTTCAATTCATCTAACGACATGGTTAGCAACAATTTGGCTATACACTCATCGGCGAATGAGTTGCTTACAACGTCCACACCCGTGAAGTCGAGCACCACACGTTCCTCCCCTTCAAGCAAAGGCATAAGTCGCTCTCGCACTTGACATCCTAACTGTCGCGTACCTAAATTCTCTCCATAGTCTCTAAAACTGAATGTTACCATAGTTCCTCCAATTCGTTATCTTTTAAAAACAGTTCATTGTATTGTTCCGCAGGATTGGTGCGGTTTGCCACAACCTTGCCTGGATCGATTTCCTTGTCGGTCCGCAACTGGAGGTAGACAATAGTTCCTTGCCAAGCGTCACTTTCGGTGACCAAGTACTTACTCTCTTTCCAGCTAAGTGTGTGATTGCCAGATCGAATATCAAACCGCAGTCCTGCATCTTTGGCAAGTAATGAAGTGGTGTAAAGGCCAAAGCCCATTCCCTTGCCGTCGGTGACAGAGTCTCTGATGCATATCTCCAATGCTTCAGGTTCAGTCAATTTGCTATACTTCTCATTTTCAGCCAAAGATGTACGGATGCCTTGTCCGTCGTCAGCCACGAGCAGGCTCAAAGTGTGACCCTCAGGATCGTAATGGGAAATAACAGAGCCAAGTTCCTTTCCCGAGTGTGTTAGCACATTGTCGAGAATTTCATAGAAACAATAGCTCAACGCCTGTAGCAGTGTAGTCTCAATATTCATGTGATGTGTCAGCGTTTCGATTACCCGCTGATACACGGTGTAGATGTTTTTCTCATCGAAAACATCAATAGTCACATCGTTGCTATTCGATGCGAAATACTGTTTTATTAGAGATGACACATTCATAGAAGACCTTATTTCCCTTTTGCAGCGCAAAAATACAATTTTTTGGGCAAACAGAGAAAAACCAGAAATATATCGGCAATTATTGGAATTCCGTCGTTCTTCCGAGACGCAATGAATAGCAAACACGAATTACCATAAATGAACCACATATTTCCCATTAATCATGCGGAAGCGCAATGCTGATTTTGTAGAAATTGCTGAACCATTTGATTTCTGAACAAAGATCTAATAATTTGCCATCGAATGTGGTTACATCTTTGCAACTGTCAATGGAAATGTCTTGGCGTTCTTTCTCTGAAAGAGTATCTTCGTTTTGAAATAAGACAGGTTCTGGATAAATGATAAGACACTTTATTTCTTCGGAATAGATTTTAGTAATCGATAGCTTTTGCAAGATTTTCCAATCCCTTGCATAACCGCTTATCTCGCGAATGTCATCGATAATGCCCCGATTTGAATAATCGTAATGCGGCTTGTACTTGGCATCAATGATAAGGCGCTCATCCTTTTTGATGAAATCAACCGCAGTGCCGCAATGTCCTTTGACTTGAAACTGAATCTGCCCTGGATAGGCCTTTTCCAATTGGCTGAACACCCACATTTCATACAATCGTGACATGTCAATCCAAAATGGAGGAGTGCTATGCTGTTCTTGGCTTGCTTCGCTAATGGAATAGTCGTATCGGCGCAAGAGCATTTTGGCAACCCGTATAGCATCCTTGTATTCCTTGAAGAGTTTGTTGGTCGACAGTTTTTGCACTTGATAGGGTTCGATTTTGTCAGAAATACCATCTAACCTGTTTTTCAATTTGGACAATCTGGATTGTATTTCAAAATAAGAGGATTGTGCCTTCAAACTCTCGTAATTATTGATGATTCTATCCGCAAAAAGCAATGCCTTTTTCAAAAGTCGGTTTTCGGGAATGTCGTCGGTGTATTCTTGATATTGGCAAAACACTCGGTCGGAACGCTGTTGGAAAACATTTTTTTGGAGATGTTTGGTGAACAAAAGCCTACCTTTTACCTTTGTTTTCAAATTTTCCTCAAGGATGATGTAATCCTTTTTCAGTCCTCGTTTGACAAGGCGTTCAAGTAAGGAAACGAAATGCAAAACCAAAAGCGGTGTCAGTTGGTTGAGTTGCTCATCAGTTTCAATGGTAGGTTCTTCAAACTGGATTCCGTAGCATTGGGCGAAGTAATCCGATTCGTTCTTGGTGTCAACCTCCAAGGCCGACAAAAACATAGTCACAAAGTCTATGTTTTTCATCTTTGGAGTAACAATAACAGCCAATTTTTTATTGACAAGCCATGAAGCGCCGATGTAATAACTTGCACAATAATCACAAATGCCAAGGTATTTTGGCTCTTTCAGATAGTCGGTCTGTTGAAAAGCAAGATTCAGATTCTTAATCTTTTCAATATACTCACTATTAAATGATTGATGCTCTATTAAAGGTATAACTTCTGGCATACTAATTGTTAAATAGCTGTTTTCCAATCATATAAAACCTTCTCTAATTCCTCATTTTTCACATTAACGATACCATCTTTACTGTATTCCCGAATCAATGGGATGATTTCGTACTCCAATTTCAACTTCAATTCATCGTCATCATCAGCCATGAAATAACTGTGTCCAACCATCAGGTCATCAATGTCCATGTCAGGATGCTTTTTGTCATCGTTCAAGAAAGTGAAAATAGCATCAAACAGTTGCACTTGTTTTGATTCCTCACCGTACTTGCTGACTAGAATTTGTCTGTCTGCTTTCAATGTCACAAACGCAAACCTGCGTCGCACGGCATAATCGATGTTGCCTACACTACGGTCGGTAGTATTCATGGTGCCAATGATATAAAGGTTGGAAGGAACGCCAAACGATTCTTTGGAATAAGGAAGCGTTACCTTGATTGGGTGTTCGCCTCCAATGCGCTTATCGGCTTCAAGTAGTGTTATCAATTCGCCAAAAATCTTTGAAACATTGCCACGGTTGATTTCGTCGATGATGAGAACGTAGTTTTGCGGGGTTTCATCGTCAACTTTACCTGTAATTATATCATTGATAATGTCAACTTTAATTGTTCCGTTATAGTCTGGTTTGCCATATCTTGGCGTGAAATAAAAAGCATAAATGCTTTGTTGGCTTAAGTTTTTGTCATAGAGTTTCGAAATAGGAATTAAGTCGCCTGTATACAGCCACTCAACTTTCCTGAATTGACACATGTCGATAGGCGCATCTTTGCGAAATTCATAATCCCCAGCAATTCGAGCAATGGCTTTGACCGATTTTGTTCCATCTGATATAAGGATAATGTCTCCAATTTGCATCCATTGCTTGAAAACTTCCATCGCAAAGGCACCCCAAGTGTCGTCAAGGGCTTTGAAATCTTCTCTCGTTTTGCATTGGCTGAAATCTTTGTCTCCACCCCAACCCAATCCAACTACATTGTTTTCAAGGCAATAATCGAAGATTTCAGCATCATTTTTACCTTTCTCGCCCAATGACATTTTGAACACTTTGGTTTTTGAGAAATCGATTTTTTCGGACTTCTTTTCTGTAATGATGCTTTTAGCATTTTCACACATTGTCTTAAAAATGCCAGGTTCGATTTCGTATGAAATCTGTTCGTTTACCGTCTTTGGCTTTATTCCCTCAACAAAATCCTCATAATCCATTGATTGATGGAAAGTGCAGAAACCGATACGTCCTTCTTTTTGAAGTTCACCATAGCGTTTCATGACATCCTCATGCTTTTCGGGTATTGTTTCTCCACAAATGCTCAATGCCAAAGTAGCCGTGTTATAGGTTTTTCCTGTGCCAGGAGCACCTTGAAGGATGATGTTTTTCTTGAGTTGGAGAATGTGTGTGTATTGTTCAACAATTCCGAGCATCATATTCTGTTCAATTAGTGAGTTATCAGAGTTTTCACTTGTATTCTTCCATGCGTTATATGAGATTTCTGCAAATGTTTTTTCTATTATTTTTCCAGATACCATTCTGTTTTTTATAGCTTGTAGCAAAACCAAATATGTATCAACATCAGTAACATTTATATCAACACCTTTGCTCTTTAAGTAAATAACGTTGTTGCTATCTAAAGCAATATAATCATTGGCTTTGCACCAAAACAATGGCATCGTGCATTCTGCTTTTCGTTTAGCAATGGGACAATAATCGAACCATGGATTCAAATTCCCTTTCATCATAGCTTCAAATGCATCCCACAAAACATTGCAACTATCTTTGAGTGAAGACCAATGATAGTAGAATGATCTTGCATAATTCAAAACAGGTACTCCATAAAAGACAGATGGAACAACAGCACGTATTTGAAACTTGTTTTTAATCTTCTGCAGTATAGTAATTCTATTCTCATTTTTCATTATGCCATGATTAAATATGCCAAAAAATGAAAATGGATCAATATCATCAATTTTTTTCGTTTTATCTTGCAAATGAAGATATTTTGAATAGTCTTGCAGCCCATCTTTTGAGAAAATAAAATCAATTAGACTGGCTCTATTATTCTTATATCCAAGTAATTTTTCAGCCAATTCTGTATAAAACGGTATCCATATAAACCTGCTTTTCTCTTCGTTTTTCATCATGTCTTTCATTTGTTTAATTCTGTTATAAGATGAGGCTTCAAAATTACAAAATAATTCGATTGATTATCTGTTTTCACCCCACCATCCCCAAAATCACCTCAGGCGCAATGCTCATTTCAGTAACCGCGCAAAGCCCCGCCCCCATGTCCTTCAAGCTGGCACCTAACAGATAGACCTTGTCATCAATGATAAGAAAACGGTCGTGGTTTCGGTGCGACAGTTGGATAAACTCAATTTCGGGATATTGGACGTTGTGTTTCTTCAGGTCGGTGAGGAATTGTTCGTTATAGCGCGTGTGGATGGTAGCTGTAACGCCTTCGGCTCTCTTTGTGAACATAGAGAGCACCCGATCGTCAACATAGTTGTCAATCAAGACAATCCTTTTACGGGCGCTCCGAACGAGGTCGGAGATATAAGTCCATGCGTCCCAGACACAGCCAGTCGCAAAAACCTGTTCAGGAAGCAACTTTGGAGAATGTTCTTCTATCTTGTCAAGAATCAAATCAATTTTTTCATCTGTTTCGATTTGATGCCTTTCCAGATGGGCTATACGCATCAAAACGGCAGCATTCTGAATCATAAACCGTCGCATGGCAACAAAGGCATTCATAATCTTGATGCTTGTTTCAATGGCTTTCTTGCTATGTAAAACAGTTGACAATTGGCCTATTCCCTGTTCGGTGAAAGCATATGGCAGAGTAGGTCGATACTTCAGTGAAGCAAGGTGGTTGCAATTTGCAACTACCTCATTCCGTTCTTCTACTGTCAAAACAAAACGAAAACTGCTTGGAAACCTATCTGAATTACGATTAGCCTGCTGATTTAAACGTTTAGTTGTTACACAATATAACTTTGCAACATCTTGATCAATAATGACCTGCTCTCCTCTTATCGTGATGATAAGCTTTTCAATTTCGGTTTGGGTGATAACTGATTCCGTGTTCTCAAGCTTATCGCATTTTGCGACATCCTTTTCGAACTGGTCGCAATTTGCGACCAGTTTTTGTACGTTGTCTTTTGTCGTTTTCTTTGCCATATCTATTCCTTTTTAAATGATACCGCAAAGAAACAACATCCTTCAAGACAAAGCCAGTGAACAAACGTTTGTAGTCGACAGCAGTCGTTTGTTGTCGTTTGCTGTCGGATATATTGCTGTAAGTAAGTGTTTTAAACTATCCTCCAATCTCATCCAACTCCAACCACCGCAGCTCCTTTTCATCAAGTAGGTCCTTGATTTCCTGCAAGCGATTGCCCATCTCATGTAGTTTCTGGTAATCGGTTTCGCTGTTCAAGGCTTCGGTGAGGTTGGCTTTCTCTTGCTCAAGGACTTCCATCTCTTGCGCAAGTGTTTCGTATTCACGCTGCTCCTTAAATGAACGCTTCACTTTCTCGCGCTGCTTCACGGGTTTGGGCTCTTCTTTCTTTTGCGCCGATTTCTCTTTGCGCTCCTCGCGTAGTTTGGCATCCAGATAGTCCTTGTACTGGCTGTAGTTGCCCATGAAGCCTTTCACCATGCCATCGCCTTGGAAGACAAAGAGCTGGTCAACGACTTGGTCCATGAAGAAACGGTCGTGCGAAACCACCAACAAGCAACCCTTATAGCTTTGCAGAAAGTCCTCTAACTTCTGCAATGTCAACAAATCCAGGTCGTTGGTGGGCTCGTCAAGAATGAGGAAGTTGGGATTCTGCACCAAGATGGTCAATAGATACAAACGTCTTTTCTCACCGCCGCTGAGCAAAGCTACAGGTTGACGGTGCATCTTGTAGGGGAACATAAAATGCGCCAACAGCTGGTCGGCCGTATAGACTTTGTCCTTGCCGTAGTTAACCACCTCGGCAATGTCGCGCACGGTGCTAATCACGGTCTTGCTCTCATCGAATTGTATGCCTTCCTGACGGTAGTAGCCATAGGTGACTGTCTCACCCGTCTTTACCCTTCCTTTGTCAGGTTGCATTGCGCCAGTGATGAGGTTGAGGAAGGTGGACTTCCCCACTCCATTCTTGCCAATCAGGCCGATGCGCTCGCCACGCTTGAAGACATAGTCGAAATCCTTAAGCACTGTCAAGTCACCGAACGACTTCGACACATTGCTGAGTTCCAGTATCTTGCCACCCAAACGCTGCATCTGCAAGCCAAACTCAAGGCGTTCATCTTGTTCCTGGTATCTCGAGCGTTCCTTCAAGTCATAGAACGCATCAATGCGACTCTTCGACTTGCCTGTACGAGCCTGCGGCGTGCTGCGCATCCATTCCAGCTCATATTTCAGCAGTTGGCTGTTGCGCTCTGCTGTGGCACGTTTCACCTCCTCACGCTCGCGGCTCTTCCGCACGTAATAGTCGAAGTTGCCGTTGTGGGTGTACATCACGCCTTGGTATAGCTCAAAAATCTTATTGCACACACGGTCAAGGAAATAGCGGTCGTGTGTGACCATTAGCAGGGTCATACTTGACTGGGTGAGGAACTTCTCCAACCACTCCACCATCTCCACATCAAGGTGGTTGGTAGGCTCGTCAAGAATCAGGAAATCAGGCTCATGCAGTAGCACCAAGGCCAAAGCCAAACGTTTTACCTGTCCGCCCGAGAGCTCATCAACCGACTGCTCCAAATTGGTGATGGCGAAACGGGTCAGATACTGCCTCGCTTTGAGGTGCTGCTCATCGTTGAGATCGGCCAACAGGTCGGAAATCCGTGTCCCCAAAGGATACACAGGCAGTTGTTCCAAGTAACCGATTTTGATGTCGTTGGCATAGGTGATGGTTCCCGAGTCGGGCGACTCCTTCCCCACCAAAATCTTCAGCATTGTCGACTTGCCCGAGCCGTTGGTGGCAATCAAAGCTGTCTTGTCGCCCTTTTCAATGCCAAAGGTGACATCCTCAAACAGCGTCTTGATACCATACGACTTGGATATCGCGTTGACCGACAGATAGTTCATTTCGCGAAACGCTTGACGTACTCGATAGGATATTGCGACTTCTCCGAGACCTGCTCTACCGTCATGCCCGATTCAAACAACCTCTTAATGACGGCATCCATAGGCTCACCGACCTCGATGATATGGAAATCAGGGTCATAGAATCGGACAATGCGCTGTCCCCAAGGTGCTTCCTCAACAGGATGGACATACTGAATCTCGGGAAACTCCTTCAGGTATTCAAGGAACTTGTCGAAGTCTTTCTCCTCAAAATAGAGTTCAGCGTTGTTCGACTTCCTACGGACTGTATTCGTATGGATCATTGACTTCCATTTCTTCATCTCCTGAAGTGCGAAACCGCCTTCAAATTGGACATTCTCACCAAAGTTGAAAGCGACGCGGTCGCCAATCACCTCTTCATAGAAAGTGATGGCTTTCTCCATATCGGTAACCACCAGCAGTGGACATTTGAATTTTAGCATAGCTCTTAGTTTTGATACCGCAAAAATAAAAAAAGCCTCGCATCCACAGACACGAGGCTTCAACTTTTTATCAATTAGGTGTTATTTCTTCTCCTTGGGCAACACAGCAAACTTGTAGATACACAACTGATGGTATTCCTCGCCAGGTCTCAGCACAGGCACAGGAGCCAGCGTCTCGTGATTGACGGCATCCGGGAAAAACTGCGTCTCAAGTGCCAGACCTTCACGGAAATTCATAGGTTTGCCACTCTTGCCGATGCCCTTACCATTGAAGAAATTGCCGCTATAGAACTGCAGACCAACCTGGTCGCTCCACACCTGCATCTCACGACCGCTTTCGGGTTCAGTCAGCGTGGCATTCCAAGTGTAGGCCTTGATGTCGGTTTTGTCGACAATCCAGTTGTGGTCGTAACCCTTGGCATTTCTGAGCTGTTCGTCATCGGCAGCGATGTTGTCGCCTATGCGGTGTTTCTCGCGGAAGTCAAATGGGGTCTCCTTCACGCCAGAGAACTTGCCATTGGGAATCAAATGCTCATCGATGGTGGTCATATAGCGCGAATTGATTTGCAATTCATGGTCAAGGATGGTACCATTGCCTTCGCCCTTCAGGTTGAAGAAGGAATGATGCGAGAAGTTGCACAAAGTGGGTTTGTCGGTCGTGGCGGCATAACGGATCTGGAACTGATTGTCATGCGTCAGCGTGTAGCTCATGGTCACGTCAAGGTTACCCGGGAAGCCGTCTTCGCCATCGGCAAACACGGTGTGCATTGTAATGACGCTGTCGTTGACTGCAGTCACATCCCAAACGCGCTTGTCGGCACCGATGAGACCACCATGCAACGTATTCACACCATCGTTAGTGGGCAGCTGATAGGCAACGCTATCCAAAGTGAAAGTGGCGTTGGAAATACGGTTGGCGCAACGACCAACCACGGCACCGAGATAGCGTTCTCCACTGTTGTTCAAATACTTGTCGATACGGTCGTAACCCAAGACGATATCCTCAAAACTATCACGATTATCCGGCATCCAAAGGGCAACCACACGACCACCATAATTGGTCACCTGCATGGTCAAAAATCCATTGTGTAACGTATAGAGCGACACCTTCTTGCCCTCCACTTCCGTGTTGAAGTTTTCGGCAGGAATCAACTTGACTTCTTTCTTTTTGTTGCAACCGACTAACAATAAAGCCATTGCAAAAACCAATAACGCTTTTTTCATCTTTTTCGATTCAAATCTTCAAAAATCGGGCTGCAAAAGTACAAAAACTCTTTAATTCGTGCAAACACATTTTTATTTCGACTTTCCCAGCAGTCTATTGCGTTCTCACTACGCCCTGATAATCAACTTCTTTATGCTTGCGCAAAAACTCAATCATCATTTCCTCCGAGGTCATGAACGTGCTTCGGCCTTCATCTTCGCTTTCGATGTTGACCGTCGAAGCCATATAACTATTCATCGCCACCCTATAAAGACTTCGTGTAGAGAAGTTGGCGTCATTGATCCACACCGTATTGCCGTCATCGCTCACCCTGTAGGTCATGCCAGAGACATAGGAAGGATAGCTTCCGTTCTTTCGGTAAGTGTTGAGAATGAATCTCTTAACCTGCGCGCCTGTCATCTGATACACCACCACCTCGTTGTTGAACGGGTCGATGCTGTAGACATCCTTCACCGTAATGGGACCTTTCTTCAAGTAATTGACACGAACACCACCCGTGTTTTGGAAGGCGAAATCGGCACCGCTGACCTCACGGAGCGCATCTGTAATCAAGCAGCCCAGCTCTTCAGGGGTCTCAAACTTTGTCTTTGCGATGGCGATAGGCTCGTTCAAGGCAGGCGCATCGTTGAACTCGTTCACCAACTGCTTGATTTCAGGCTTTTCCTTACGCACCTTGTTGACATCCAACACAATAGCCTCTTTACCAATCACCTTATGGTCTTTCACTCTCAACTTCACTAAGGTGGCATATTTCAAATGGGAACCAGATTGTGTAATTAAGACACCATTGGTCTCAGAGGGGTTTTCCACCAAGGTATGAGTGTGTCCGCCGATGATAGCATCGAGCCAGGGATTGGCTTGGGCCAGTTCCATGTCATCCTCAAGGCCACAATGCGAGAGCAAAATCACCACATCGTTCTCATTTCTAAGGTATTTGTAATCGGGCAACACCACATCAGGACGCTTGAAACTCACCGCTTTCAACTTGTCGGGATGCGCCCCAGGAATGCCATCATGGCGGATTTCAATCATGCCGACCACAGCCATCTTCACGCCTTGATGCTCCATGGTCACAAAAGGCTTGATGTCGAGATTGACCGTCTTGGGAATAGACACATTGGCGCATAGGAATGGAAAACCAGCCCTTTCGATGTCGTTTTGCAGACTGACAATGTCACCATCCCATTCGTGGTTGCCGACGGCGCAAAGGTCGAAGCCCATGCGGTTCATCAGTTCAATCATGGGATAGTTGACGGGATCGTACTGGTCGTTGACCGGATTGCCCGTGCGATTGTCGCCCGCCGAGAAAAGCAACATGTCGGGATAGACGCCCCTCAGGCTGTCGACCATCGTAGCGAATTTCGGGAACTGGTCGATGCTGGCATGCATATCGTTGACCGAGAGGATGGCAATTTCGGTTTCATCCTGCGTTGCAGCTGGTGTTTCCTTGTTTTCCCTCGTATCAGTACCCTCGTGGGAATTGTTGCGAAGCAGCAGGAACAACACCACAGCCACCAAAGCGAGCACTAACAATAACTTCTTTTTGTTCATAAGTCATGAGTTTAACGAAGCGCAAATTTACGAAAAAAGATCTATCTTTGCGCCATCATGTCGAAGAAAAGCCGAAACGAATACCCGAGTGGGAGCCGGACGAGTTGGAAGGTGGTCATCACCTACCTATTTGTCATTGCCCTTTGTGCGGCTTTGTTCTATTATATCTTCAACCTGCGCAAGAGCATCGAGAACCAACGTTCCAACATCAACTCGCAACACGACGCCCTCAACTGGGTCAACGAGTTCACCAAAAACGTGCATGCCGCCCAAAACGCAGCCAACCTCTACGCCTTCACCGAACAGTCTCAATACAGACGCGAGTTCAACGCCTACCGCGATGCCATCAAGGTCCAAACCGACTCACTTCAATTGTTTGAGATAAGTGAAGACAACAAATTGATGGTTAATGAGATAATCAATCTTATTAAAAGTAAAGGTCGAATCAGTAATGAGCTGTCGAGACAGTTCCACGACTTCAACCCTTTGGCCGAATTCGACCGCACCATCGACGACTACCGCCCTCCGAAACCCGAAGAGGAAATCGTCATCACCACCGTTTCGAAAGACACCATCATCCATGTGCCGAAAAAGGTGGAGAAAAAAGGCTTTTGGGAACGTGTCGGCGATGTGTTCAACTCGACGGAAGAGCAGGAAGACAGCGTAGTCCATATCTCCATGGAGCGCACCGACACCCTCCGCATCCAACACCAAGGGCAGGATTCGGTCAACATCCTGGCCAACCTTCGTGTGCTCTCCGACAAGGCCAAGACCGAATATTGGAAAAAAATCAAGCAATACGAGAAGAAAACGCAGGAGCTGGTCAAGGCCGACAACGAACTCTCTGAACAGATTTCCACCTTGTTAATACGCCTGAACAAAGAGATCCTCGACTCCACCGTCAAGGAAATCGAGAAAAGCGAAGAGATTATCCAGGAAAACACGCACTATTCCATCCTCATTGGCGCAGTCACCTTAGCACTTATCATCATCTTCGTCATACTGATCATCAGCGATGTGAATAAAGGTTACCGTGCCCGTCGCGCCGCTGAGGAGGCCAAGCGAAAGACCGAGGAAATCATGGAAAGCCGTCACAAGTTGCTGCTCTCCGTCACCCACGACATCAAGACCCCACTGAGCTCCATTATGGGCAATGTAGAACTCTTGGACAAAACGGGTAACGAAAAGGAATTCAGCTCGATACAGCAATCCGCCGACCACATCCTCAACCTGCTGACCAACCTGTTGGAGTTCTCGAGTCTCGAACAAGGCAAGCTGAAAGTCAACAACGAAGCCTTCAATTTACGCGACCTCTGCGATGAGACCGCTGAAATGTTTGAGCCCATCGCACGCCACAAGAACCTGCAATTCATCTACGATCCATCATTCGAAGAAGACAGCTCCATCCTATCTGACCGACTGAAAATCAAACAGATACTCAGCAACTTGATTTCCAATGGCATCAAATATACCTTGGAGGGTAGCGTCACCTTCAAGGCACGCATGGGACGCAACCTTGTTGTCTTCGACATCACTGACACGGGTGTGGGCATCCCGCAAGACAAGTTGGAAGAGGTCTTCAAGCCCTTCGTGCGCATCGAGACCTACAACCAGTTCGCCGAAGGCAGCGGCTATGGCATGTCGGTGGTCAAAGGTCTCGTCGACCTCCTCGGCGGCGAGATCCAGATCGAATCTGAAGTCGACAAAGGCTCGCACTTCGAGGTCAGGATACCCGTGGGTAGCGTTGAAGAAAATATTGAAGCAAAGGATGAAATCGTAGATGATAACAAAAAGAGCCTCAATATATTGGTAATTGATGATGATAATACCTTGCTCTCCGTCATCGACACCATGTTGCACCGGCTCGGGCATCAAGCCATCCCCTGCCGTTCGAAAAGCGATGTCGAAGGTGCCGTAGCCCAAATCGCCGATTATGACTATATCCTCACCGACCGCGAGATGGGCGCCCTCACCGGCAATGACATCCTCCATATCTTCAAGGAAGCCGATGCCTACAAGCCCGTCATCCTGATGACAGGGCGCATCGAATACACCAACGAGAAAGCCAAAGAAGAAGGTTTCGACGGATTCCTACCCAAGCCATTTAATTTGAAGCAATTAGAAAACCTGTTTGGAAGTGTTGCTTTAAGTGAAAACGAAGAAGAGACCGCCTTCCCCGACTTCCCCAATTTCAGCGAGATGATGGGTAACGACAAGGAAGCCATGACCGACATCTTGACCGTTTTCGTGCAGTCCACAGCCAACGACTTGGTTTCGATGAACACTTTAATTGAGCAATCGGATTTTGTTGAGATGCAAGGACTTTGCCACAAGATGTTACCCATGTTCATCCAATTGGAGCGCGACACCACCTTCCTTGCCAGAATGAACGCCATGCGCGGCAAGGACGAGACAGAAGAAGACTATCCCAACTGGAAAGAAGATGCCACCCAATTCATGGCCCAAACCGATGAATTGATGGACTTGTTGGCGGAAAAGTATGGGATTGGGTGAAAATCGAGTTAATGTATACGCTTTTCTATACTATTCCAACTAATAAACACACGCTTTTCAAAATTGGTGGTTTTTCGTTTTGCAAATTTACTCAATCTACTGAGTACATTTACTCAATCCATTGAGTAAAATAGCGTTTCAAGAACGCAAAAGCCTAAAGGCGGAAGATTTCTTGCAAATCAATCCGGTGGAGTTGTTGTCATGTTTAGGAATTGTCGAATGCAATCGACAAAAAACTGAAGAATTTGCAAAGTGGAGTTTGCAAAATGTTAGGGAAATTGTTTTCCGAAAGTTTCAAATATGTTGTGTGAATTGAAAAATATAGTCAAGAATCTGTTTATAACCTACTGTAATCCCATTGTTTGGTAGGTATTATGCCATGTAAACTAAGCAGTTTGGCATATCTTGAATTTGGAAGGATGGCAAATTTGTTCGTGAAAACCCAATGATAAGGCCGTTTGTCTTTAGGCTTAAGTGTATCTATTTCAGGTGCTTTTTCTTTTAACCAATGTTTTAGCCAATCCAATTTTGCGATAACTGTTTGGATTTCACTCGTCGAACCAGGATGAATTTCGATGAAAAACGTTTCGTTTTTGTATTCTACAGCATAATCCCAACGAAAATTATCGGGATACTTGTCTCTGGTTGATGAATCAATATCCAAACTGCCTCCAATCAAACGAGAATTAGGAACTACGAATTTTTGTCGCTCATTGTTCTTTATGGCACCCAAACCAACTTTGAAGTTGCCTTTGACATCTTCCGTGTGTTCGACAGCAGCCTTTAATAAGCTCGAACTTGGATTGTTATTCATTGTCGATGGAGTATTTCGAGACGACTTCTGAAACTTTGCTTGAGAACTCCGACAGGCCGCCCCATTCGGAAATGATACTGTTGGCATCAGCAACATCTAACGTTGAAATGTCGTGTGACACAACTTTACCGTTTCTGTTTCCACGTTTGAAATAGTATGTCCTAATATTCTTTTCAAACAAACCTTGAAGCATGTCACGGACTGGTGATGTTTCAGGGATGTTGAACATTTCATATAAAGCGTCATACTGATGTGTGTTGGCTTTCAAAACATTGAATCCCCATGCAAACTCAAGGAACACGGGCGAGTGTGTCGATACAATGACTTTGTAACCGCCAGCTTGAATCAGTTCCAAAATTTGTAAGATAACGCTGATAATCGCCTTGGGATGAAGACCCATTTCCGGCTCTTCGATGACAACATATTTGTATTTTTCCTTTTTAATTACTTTTGAAGGTGGACCCGAAAGACAGTAAAACGCCAATAGCAACGGCATGAATTCCTTCTGTCCTGCGCTCCACGACATGAAAGGTATGCTCATGTTGTCCACATTCAGTACCATTTTTTTCTGTCCGGCACGTTCCTCCATCATGATTTTGGCATTATGGAAAATGCTCTCATCAAAAGAATGGCGAAGAAAACCTTTTAAACGGTTTCCCATCGGGAACAAAACATTGGCATTTCCTAAACCGTTTTGCATAAAAAGTCGCAAGGTCTCGCTGAAAGCACGTAGGATATAAGGCGATGAGCTGTCAAATTCCATGAAATTCTTTGGTCGGCCATCCGAAATGCTGAAAATGCGTTGTGCGGGGATATAAAACATCGACTCGTCTTTGTCATCTGCTTTTTTAGGCAGGCTTCTTTTGAGGAAAGCTTCACCATCGTATTCAATAAAAGAATCACCTTTCCAAATATCAGACATTCCTTCTCCGTAATAGACATTAAGTATGTTCTCGGTATTGTGCCCGATGATGTAATTGTATCTATCCAAAGTATTGATGACATGGTCGCGGTCGATGACTAGCTTTAGGGTTTCAAGAGCAATGCTTTTTCCACTGGCTTGAGGACCAACCAGGATAGTCAAATCTCCGAAATCAAGAGAAACATCTTTAATTGGGCCAAAGTGCTTAATGATGAATTTTTCCATAGGATGTTCTATTTAGCGGCAAAGATACGCGAAAAAATTCAAATGCAAAAAGTTTGTCGCTTTTACAATCAAAACCACAACCCCATAGACGCTTTCTACGCATTAAACCAAGATTCTCTCATGGCTATTTCGTAGTCTTTATCTTTCTGTTCTCTTAATAGATACGGATTGCTTATAAATTGAAGGCATTAGCTGGTGAAATAGATGTTTTGTTTAATGCCACTAAACAAATTCCTTTGTTTTTAATCCGTTGTGTTGTAAACTCCCACTCCAACTGCCGTCCTCATGGCCAGCATGATAGCCTCGCCAACCAAGGCAACATCTGCAAGCAGATAATGGCTCTTGCCTCCACTGCGCCAGGTAGTTCCCGCAAGTTCTCCGGTCTTCAGAATCTTTTTCCTTAATGCCCAATCCTCGAAATAGGTCACACTACCAACGGCAAAGGCTGTTCCCGTTGGGCTAAGGTTACACACAATGGGACCTGCATCGATATCCATCCCAAGCCAACACCTTCTGTCATGGTACTCTTTAAAGCCAGGTAGGGATCGCTTCTGCAAGAAGTTCGTCTTCAGCCTCTCATACTGGTCACGGGCAAACTCCTCATCGATGAAAGTCAAGTAATAGCAACTCAACGCCGAGTAAAAGCCTTTGATGGGTGCTTCCTCATAAATCCCTTCTCTATCGTCAGGCAAGAACGGCTCGAGCATCCCAGTATCCTTGTCAAGCCAATACTGTTTGGCCTCGGCAAGCCATTGGTAAACGGTTGAGTAATACTTGCCTTCATACTGTTGAGAATAAACCGAAAGTGCCACAATGGCCACCAGCATATCCGGCACATACACGCACTCGCCCGGATAAGTCGGCAGATTCATGTTTGGACTATTAAGGATGCGGCGTTTCATGGTCTCGCATAGCCGATGATAAAGCTCATCGTATTTGTTGCCGCCACCGATGCGTTTGTAACCGCCAATCATCCAAGCCAAATGGCTGAGATAAGAGACATGGCTTTCTTTGCCATCCAACGTTTTCAGCGGGTCTTCGCCCCATCGCTCGCGGTCGTAAGCCCGTAGTTCTGACGACATGACCATCTGGATGAGGCTATCGATACGGGCAATGTTCGCTTCCCTATCCTCATCGTATCTCAACGTGGTATTCACCAACGCCGCCGACAGCATCGAGCATGAATACAATGCCCATTCCCCTTGGAACTGAGGCCCGACGATGGCGGGCATTTCATCGATAACCTTTTGCGGATCGGTGATTACCTTCTCTATCAGGAAGTCCCGCCGCGCTATGATGTCGGCCTTCTCGCTCTCAAAGTCACCGTTATGCCTTGTGGCGACGCTGACCCAGATGGTTTTTATTATGATAGGCACAACTATGATGGCCAGACAAATGATAATGACTTTCATGGGTTTCTTCTGTAGTTTCATATATGGTCTGGATGAAGACATGCTCATTTGTCTTGCGACCTTGCAAAGTTACTGTCTATTATCCATTTTTGCAAGAGGTGTTGATAACTTATTTGTCAACAACCCCCAAACCTATATCGGAGAATTGCAAATGACTATATTATTATACAAGCCAAACTACAAACACTCGCCCCTTTTGTCCCAATCTATTCGAACAGCAATCCCATATTGTACATCATAGACATCTATACAAGTGTAGTATGCAAAACGCTGGAAATATTGTCGGGGGGAAGTGACTTTTTTAAAAATTCTATTTGTTTTATTTCAAAAAATGCTATTTTCGCATTTCGATTTTGTCAACTATTATTAAATGTGGTTCTCCATATATAGTTGAAACAAATAAAGCATCTGTGATTTTTGGAAGTAGAGGACATTAAAGTGTTGTTATACATCCTCTAAAAAGAAGCTCAAATTACTTTATTAATGCCCCTGATTGTCTTAAAGGAGGGAAAGGCATGAATGGGTTTACAATTATCCCTTCGTTCTATTTGTTATGTGTTTTTCAAATGAACTTATTCAAAAAGTTTGGGAAAAAGCATTTCCCGTAATGAATCAAGACCCAGTTCATGTACAAAAAGATGCATGTGGTGCTTGGATTGTGTTTGAAGCCTATGGTGATAGAAATAGTGAATTTGGTTGGGAGATTGACCATATCATTCCTATTGCCAAAGGTGGAACTGACGATTTGTCAAACCTACAACCACTACATTGGGATAATAATGTTGCCAAAGGTGATGGTGATTTGGTTCGCAAGGTTACTGCTGTTGGTTATCATAATAAGATTGTTTCTTTTTGGAATGTCTTGTTTGAATGACAAAATCAATTTGTCAAAGACCATTTATTGACTTTGCAATTATCGACATTTTAACAACGAAAGACCATTTGTTTACTCATATAGAGTATCGAAATGGTCTTTCAATTACAAAGATTCACTTTCATAAAGTTTATCCCACAATTCTTCATCAAACATTTTTTTGAACTTTTCTGTGCTTCCTTCCGGAATGATGATTTGTTGTAATGAAGGGCAATCGCTAAACGCCCAATCTCCAATACTCGTAACAGAGTCAGGAATAAAGATTTGTCTCATGGATCTACACTGTTCAAATGTCTGATTCCCTATTCTTGTAATGGAATCTGGAATTATGAATTGTTTCAAGGATTTACAACCTGAAAAAGCTGCATCCCCTATGCTGGTTACCGAGTTTGGAATGATGATTTGCGGTAAGGAATTGCATTCATAAAAAGCCCAATTTCCTATACTTGTAACTGTATTTGGAATATTGATTTGTTGTAATGACGAACATTCACTAAAAGCTCCAAATCCTATATTTGTAACTGAATTGGGAATGGTGATTTGTTGCAACGATTTACACTTGTCAAACGCTTTATCTCCAATGTTGGTAACAAAATCAGGGATGACAATATCTGATTTGTTTCCATTGTATGATAGCAAAATACCTTTTTGCTTGTCTATTAGCATACTATTAACAAAAACGAATTGTTTTGAGTCGCATATGACTTCCAAATTAACACATTCGGTAAAGACTCCATTTCCTATGCTTGTCACAGACTTTGGAATAATAATTTGACGCAACGACCGACACCTGCAAAAAGTTTCGTTACCAATGTTTGTGACCGAATTTGGAATGATAATTTGTTGCAAAGATTCGCAGCCCAAAAAAGACTTAAATCTTATGCTTGTAACAGCATGTGGAATGGTAATTTTATGTAATGATTGACAACCAACAAAGGCACAATCTCCTATGCTTATAACTGAATTTGGAAGATTAATACTATGTAAGGAATGGCAGAATGCAAAGGCGCAATCCCCAACACTAATGACCGAATCTGGAATGATAACTTGTTTTAATAAAGAGCATGAATGAAATGCATTATTACAAATCACTTTTGTCCCAAACTTTATCGAGTATGTTTCGAGTTTGCGGCTCTTGCATTTCAGCAATATTTCCCCGTCTTCGCTATAAAGAACGCCATACTCATCTTCAATGCCACTTGTCAAGTTTTGTTCTGTTACTCTTGTTAAAACTAATTCTTTATGTAGTGAGTTGTTCATAGAGATAATTGTTTGTTTATATGGTTATTCCATAGTTTTTTCCCGTTATCGTTTCTCCCAAAGGATTCATTTCGTGTTTATTATAGTTCTCTTGCGCTTTTTCCTTGCTCGCATTCGCATAACAATATTCGCACAGATGCGGGCAGGTGTTGACTTGTATTTCAACTTGTAATCGTAGTTGGTGTTTTGTTCTATCATCATAGTAGTTCCTTTTTTACAGCAATTTCTTCAATTCCTCAATATCCGGCAAGGCTTTCCGCAGTTCCTCTGGCATTTCGGCTGTGGTTTTGTAGGTTGCTACGCCCATCGGCTTGTTGTAGTCACGGATGACAAACTCCACATAATCACGCTTGGCCGATTTGCACAACACTATGCCGATGGACGGGTTTTCGTGCGACTTCTTCACTTTGGCATCCAAGATGGAAAGATACGACATCAATTGTCCAAGGTAAGATGACTTGAAGTCGCCCGTCTTCAGTTCCACTACCACCAAGGCGTTCAGTTCGCGGTTGAAAAACAACAGGTCGGGGAAATGCTCCACACCATACACCTCCAAATAGTATTGGTTGCCGATGAAAGCAAAGTCGTTTCCGAAAGTCATGATGAAATTCTTGACATTTTGGACAATCTGCTGTTCCACCTCGCGTTCGTCCACATCAATGGACTCGCGCTCGCCAATCTGCTCCACATTGATGAAATCCAACAAATACTCGTCCTTGAACATCATCACCGCTTTGCGGGCAAGTTTCGCATCAGGAAGTGTGTTTGTAAAGTTGCTCGGCATTGTATTTCTTTGCTCGTAGGCATTCTCTTTGAGTAGAGATTGTAATGCCTCCACCGATAAATTCTCTTCTGCCGTGCGGTGAATGTAGTAGTAACGAGCCTCCAATGTTTTAGCACCAGCCAAAATGCGCGAGTGATGGGTAAAAGGCACCTTGAAAAAATCTTCTGCAGGGAAGGCAATCGCATCGGGAATGTACAACGAATGATAAATATCAATCTTGTTATCAACTACTTGTAATTCGTCGGTCGTAACCGACGAATTAGATCCTTCCAAATCGCCAATCACAATTGGCGATTTATTATCCGTCTGATTATTAGTCTGTTGTAATTCGCCAATTGCAATTGGCGAATTGGCATCCAGCATCTCCCATTCCTCATAAAATTGTCGCATGTTTTTCATGCTTGATGGGGCAAAACCACGCAACCCAGGCAATTCTTTCCGAAGTTGCTGGCTAATTGTCTTCAATGCGCCTGTACCCCATTTGCCCTTACGGGTGTTGAGTGAGATGTATTTGCCAATAGCGAAATACACCGCTAATTGTATACGGTTCACGCCTTTGGCTGCTTCGTATTGTCCTTGCAAAATGGCTGTCTTGATGGTCTCTACTGCCTTGTTGTATGTCGCTGGTTGGTTCATGCGCCTTGTTTTTTGATGTGCAAATATAGATTATTTCCCCGTAATCGTTTCTCCCAAAGGATTCATTTCGTGTTTGTTATAGTTTTCTTGCGCTTTTTCCTTGCTCGCATTCGCATAGCAATACTCGCACAAATGCGGACAGGTGTTGTACTCGCCGATGTCCTTGCTCACCATGCAGCCGCAGAACTGCCGTTGGCCTTTGTCGCGGTTGTCACGGTGCTTGATGATAGTCGGTTTGGGGTCGAAAAGGTCGCCTTCGGAAATCTCCACGCCGAGAAAATCCATCAAAGCCTTGTCATGTTGGGCAAAGCGAATCATCAAGTCATCATCCACGCAACGGTTGTGCTCCACACCGTCGAGATGAGCCGCCTCACCACAGGTGGCCAAAGCGTAGTTCCAATCTTTTACCTTGTTCAACTCCACCAACCGTTTGGCGAACTCCACCATCTGCTCCGGCAACCATTCCGAATAATTGATGTAGCTCTTTTCAAGATTGGCCTTCACCTTCTTGTAAAGCGCAATATCGGCATAACTGAACACCATCTTTTCGGTATAACCTTTCAATTGGTCGCCAATATTTTCCACTTTTCTCAAAAGGTCGTCCATACTGATTGGGTCGGTCAGAATCAGAGGGTCAAAGCGCCAAATCACACGGCCTTGGCCTAATTGGTCTACCAATCTTTTGAAGGTGTCAATCCTTTCCTCCAAGGGTGGAACGCCCTTTTCCAAGCCTTCTTTCTCGTAATCGTTCAGCGTGTATTGGATATAACAGCCGATGTTCCTTTCCTTCAGTTTGTCCAAATGTTCGAGCAACGGCTCTGGATTCTTCGACCAAAACACGATGAAGCGGCATTTCTCATACGAAACGAAACTCTTCACACCGTTGAAGGGATTGGTCCAAGCAGAGTAGCCCACCTTCAGCCGATGGAAGAACCAGTCGGCATAGAAAGCGGGAATGTCCGTGCTGCGGCTTGCAGAGATGATGACCGGAGCTTGCGCCTCAGCCATCATGCCGTTATCACGCTGGATTTGTATTTTTTGCCATTGTGCCATCTGTCACTTCTGTTTTAAATGCGATGGACAGGCTCGCCTAAAAGCAAACTACTTTGAAAGGTGGAAACGGTAGCCGTCCCAAGCAAAGGTCCGCTCTTTGTTCCCAGTCGGGGTATAGATATGAGCCTTGATGTCTTTTCCACTGCGGGGCAAAGACAGGGTCACCACAGGGCGGTCTTCCATCCATTTGTCGTATTCCTCTTGGGACATCTGTTTCCATTCGCTCGTCACATGGTCGGTGGCATAATACCGTTCTCCATCGTATCTCCACTGTAGAGGTGCCAAGCTGGACAGTTCTTCACTATCAATGGCTTCGTTGCAGCCATACAACTTTTGGGTCGCCTTGTCATACAGGAAAAACATGGTGCCGTCAAATTGTCCATCATTATGGGGTTTCCCCTGATAGGTGCCTCCAACATTCTCAGCGAACAGCTTATGTTTCCCGTCGGCACAATTCCAGACACACATCTCCACAACAATAATACTTTCCACCGGCTCACCTTCTTCATCCTCGTATTCCTTGTCATAGTCCATCTCATACCTGAAATAGCCGTTCTTCTCATCCAAAATGATTGTCGTGCCCTTGCCCAACGGCTTGTTCTTCCGATAGAGTTGCCACGCCTCGCTCATGGGCCCATTCAATTCATCCTCCGGCTCTGCCAGCATCCATGAGACAAAATCGGAGATAGAGCCCTTCGAGAGCTTTCCTATTTCATATAGCTCATCCATATTGTAAGGTTTTTGGGCATTGGATTCCAGGCCAAATAACAGGGCCATCACGCCACATATTAAGAATACTGTTTTTTTCATGGCAATAGCTGATCAGGATTATAGTTCAATTCCGTATAGATGCATCTTATTATACAAGGTCTTCCTGTCGATTTGCAGCAGCTTGGCCGCCACGGTCTTGTTGCCCCTCGCCTTCTGTAAGGCGGCTTCAATTTGTTCCTTCTCATGCTCGGGACGCAAGGCCCAGTCGTCCTCATCCGAGGCGATGACGGTCTTCTTGTTAGGCGCGCTGAACACCGGCAGGTCATCCAGCTCGATATTCTCGCTCTCGGCAAACAGCACACAACGGCGCACCACATTACGCAACTCACGCAGGTTGCCGTTCCAGCGTTGCTCTTTCATCCGCTGCAAGGCGTCGTCAGAAATGCCCTTCACATTCTTGCCCAACTCTTCATTGGCTTGACGGATGAAGAACGCTGTCAGTTCGTCAAAGTCCTCCAAGCGGTCGCGCAAAGGCGGAACTTCAATGGCGAACTCGTTGATACGATGGAACAAATCCTGGCGGAAGCGCCCTTCCTCGATGGCATGCTCCAAGTCTTCGTTGGTGGCGGCAATGATGCGCACATCCACTTGGATGTCGGTGGCCGAGCCCACAGGCCTCACCTTTTGCTCCTGCAAGGCACGCAAGAGTTGCATCTGCACCTCGTAAGGCAGGTTGCCTACCTCATCAAGGAACACTGTGCCACCCTTAGCCTGCTCGAACACGCCTTTCTTGTCGGCAATGGCAGAGGTGAACGAGCCTTTCAGATGGCCGAACAACTCGCTGGGTGCCAACTCTTTCGACAGACTTCCACAGTCAACGGGGATGAAGGGGCCATCCTTGAACTGACTTTTTTCGTGGATCATGCGCGCGATGTATTCCTTGCCCGTGCCACTCTCGCCGAGAATCAGCACGGAGAACTTGGTGGGTGCCACCAATTCCACATGTTTGTAGAGCCGCACCATGGCGGGACTGTTACCCCTCACCCACTGCTTGGTGCCCGGA
The DNA here is from genome assembly GCA_946185535.1 of uncultured Bacteroidales bacterium. Classification (GTDB taxonomy): domain Bacteria; phylum Bacteroidota; class Bacteroidia; order Bacteroidales; family F082; genus Limimorpha. The sequence goes on along the minus strand of CAMHJX010000006.1, from coordinate 40,861 downwards.
ACAAAGGTTTCCTCAACCTCATCAACACCCGAAGTCAGCGCAGCAGCGATTTTCTCCTCCAACACACTTGGATTGATAGGTTTCTTGAGGTAGTCGAAAGCACCGAGTTTCATGGCCGAAACGGCGGTCTGCACCTCGGCATAGCCCGTCATCACGATGATAGGCACCTTACTCTTCAACTTCTCACGCACCCAAGTCATCAGGATGATACCGTCACCGTCGGGCAAACGCAAATCGGTGAGAATCAAGCCAAAGTCACCATTGGAAATTTCAATCTTGGCCTGTTCGTATCGCGACGCAAGCACGGCCTCATAACCATTCTTCTTCAGCCAGGTTTGAATCATCAGGCCGAAGGAGGCATCGTCTTCCACAACTAGAATTCTACATTTCATGCCGCAAAGATAACATTTTTCCGTAGATTCCACAAAATTACACACAAAAAAAGCCCCACATTGGGGAAATGTGAGGCATTTTTAAAAAAATTGAAAACGAGCAGTTCCGTATTAACGGATTTTTATTTGATGGATACTACCAAATAATTCGACATACTCCAGAAAGCTTCCTTGTCGAGGATTTGCAAGGTCTGAGCCCCTTCCTCTCCTTCATTGATCTGATAGCTGCTTTCCGGGTGGGTGGTCATGATTTTGGCCTTCTTGGTATTCAGCGGGATGAGCTCCAGTTCGCGCTTGTTGCCTTCCACAAACTGTGTCTTGTCGAAGCCTTGCTTGGAGATGGCGCTCGACTGGAACAAACCGCCCTTGCTGAGGATACCCTTCTCAACCAACGTCTGCTGAGGGGCGATGCAAATCCACACTGTGTTCAGCATAGCATCTTGGTTTTCGATAGTAGCCTGTTGCGCTGCATTCTGCACCGTCATCTCATCCAAGTTGGTGCTCAACTCGCTGATGTTGTTGTTCAAGTCGGTCACCTGTTCATTCAGTTCAGCGATTTGCTCACGACTTTGCTGCAATTCATCCTTCAAACTACTGATATAGGTATCTTTTTCTTCCAATTGTTTCTTCAAGCGATTCACAGTCTGGTTCAAGGCCTTTGAAGTTGCGCCCTGCTCGGCCAGCTGCTTCTCAAGTTTTTCGATCTTTTGGCGGTTCTCCTGCAAAGTCTGCTGGATGGCGTTAATCTCGGTAACAGCCTTGTTGGTATTGCCCTCTTGGTTATCCATCATGATGATGTTTTCCTGGGCGCGCACCGCCTCAAGGGCTGCTTCAATCTCGTTGATGGTGTTCAACGCTTGGTCGAAACCACCTTTCGAAGCCACAGCTTCGGTGTACAAAGAATCACGTTCAGCCAAAAGGGCTTGGTACTTTTCGGAACGTTCCACATTGCATGAGGTGGCCAACAAGACCACAAATAGCAAAGAAATCAATGTCAATCTATGTTGCATTTCAATTCGACTTTAATCCACCTTGTTTATGTAGCACAATGCGTGCCACAAATACGAAAACACTTGAACGCAAAGGTTATCAACAGTTTATGTTCATAACTTGCAGCGTGCCACACTGTGGAATAATGTGGAAAGTCACAGAATGCCTCAAAAAACGTGGAAAATTGGGGAATCTACAGATACACAAAACCTGTGCTTTTGTGGCGTGGCAGGGGGAAGATGGAGGTGTTCACATCGGGACGGACATGCTTTTTGTGGAACTGTTGATATAGGCATTGCATGGCTCGCTCGGGAGTGTTGTTGTTCTCGCTGAGGTGACACAGCATGATGTTTTTCATGCCCGAATGATAGACCTCAGCCACAAATCGCGCCGACTCCTCATTGCTCAGATGACCGAAAGGTCCTGCGATGCGTTGCTTCAAAATGTAAGGATACGAGCCTTTCTCCAGCATTTCCACATCATAATTGGCCTCAATGACAAGGTTGTCGGCCTTACGAATCTGCTCCTTCACCACCTTGTCGAGCATCCCGATGTCGGTGGCAATGGTCAAGGTATGTCCCTCATAGTTAAAATGATAGCCCACGGCTCCTCGCCCATCATGCATCACTGGGAAAGCCTCAATCGTGATGCCACAAATCTCAAACGGCTGCATGGGCTCAATCTCATGAAACAGCTCTGAATCAATCTTTTTTGTGGCATTGCCTTCGGCGAGACCTTGAAGACAATCGGAATGGGCGTAGATCGGAACGGGCGTGTTTTTCGTCAAAACCTCCAAGCCTTTCACGTGGTCGATATGATCATGCGTAATCAGAATGGCCTTGATGTTTTTCATACTCAAGTCATTCTTTACCAATCCCGTAACGATTTGCTTGGCATTGACACCCGCATCCACCAGGAGGCCTTCATCCTGCTTGCCCACATAGTAGCAATTGCCGCTGCTGCCCGAGGCAAAGCTGCAAAAGACAAAAGGCGAAAGGCAGGAAAAGAGATCCATAATTCCATTTTGAACGCGCAAAAGTAAAAATATATTCCTAATTTATATCCAATTTTGCCCATCAAATTTTCGACCATGGCAAACTCGCTCTCCTCCCAACGCTGTTCATTCCTATAAGTAATCGCCTTCTTTTGCGACAAGCTGGATAATCACATCACTCAAAGGCAAATCAGTGTTTTCCCGATCCACCACATCGTTCACAAGACCCAGTTCCTCTGCAATGAGAGCATACTCCAGATCCTCCGCAATAGGTGCATTTCGTCTTATTGCCTGTAACAGTATTTGTCATCCACCCTGTACCATTGCAAGGATGGCAACGTCCTGTACCTCCGCAATATTGGTTGGAAAATGCGACATTGCCTGCACCACAACACCGTCCGCTTCCGTTACAAAGCGAACAAGTTCTAGACGATATATTATTATACGAGTTGTTGTAGGAATTGTTGTAGGAGTTGTTGTTTGATCCTCCATAGCTACTTAGTCCAACATGTCCATTTACAGTTCGTGTTGAAATACGTTTAAATATTATTTGCGCTTTATAGCCGCTATAGATTAGAACCATTGTGTTTTTGTCTGATGAAATATAAATCTCAACATCTTGCTCTTTATCAGAAAGAATGATTCCAGAATCTACGGCACAGATATGACATTTCGCAATGTACTTGTTGAAAGATCCTGAAAAACCATCTAAAGTGGTGGAATAACAAAAGGAGGCAATGTTATTTGAACTACGAGTTGCTGTTAAAGAGCCAACCCTTTGTGTGAATAAAAAAGAAGTGTTTAATTGGTTCCCATCGGGAGTGGAAAAGTAAAAGTTATTGCTGGAATAGGTGATTGAATACTCAATGGCTACTGTGGAGTTATTACTTTCAATGTATCGTGTTCCATCATTCTTGATTGAATAATCGTATGAGTAATGGTCGGTTTGTGCATTAATGCCCATTGTTGCAAATCCCATAAGGATTGCAATAAGACATAGTTTTTTCATATTTTTTTGCCAGTTATATCCCATCGGGTCGTCGGTTTTATGGTATTATAATTTTGTTTTAAGTTTGAAAGCTACTTTCTTTAATTAAAATACACAAGTTCTTGCAAAGTAATCTACAGATTAATCATTTTGAGTTTACTTATACATTTACATTTAGTAAATCCTAAAGTACCAAACTACACCATCAATGACAGTGAAATAGTTGTATTGGCTCACAGAATACCCACTATGGCTGCTCTTTCCATTAGTAGAAAGTGTGCTCATTTTCCACCCAGACTTTACATAATAACCTCCATTCGAATACTGGTAAACAGGAAAACTTGAGCTATGGGTAACCGTGCCGCCAGTAATTCCGTCACTGATGCCAAAGGCCTGAAAATTACCGACGAGTCTGTCACCTGTGGATGACGACGAGTTATTCTGATTTGAGCTGTTATAGTTATACGAGTTATTGTATGAATTGTTGTAGTTATATGAACCACCTCCATTATTTGTTGGCTGCGAACTTTGAGATCCACTGACATGATTAGGTATCGAGCGAGTTGCTATTCTGGTATAAACCAAATTTGATCCAATCACCAATGTATTTCCATCATTTGACACATATATACTCTCGTTTATATTTTCATCATTTAATACTACACCATTAAAAATGGATGACTTATGGACACTGACCGTGTATTTTTTAAATTTACCACTAGGTTGATTTAACGTGACTGTCCCAACATACGAGCAGTTGTTGTTTGAAGAATTAAATGTCATTAACGCACCATTAAGGTTCAAAATAAAAGCTTTGTCAAGAGGCGAACCGTTGGGTGTAGAAAAATAGAAGCCATTGATATTGGATGAATATGTAATTGAGTATTCAATAGCATATGCTGGAGGAAACGACTCTTTTGTACTGCCGTCGCTCATTATCAAATAGGCATATCTATAGTGATGAGTCTGTGCAACAAGAGCCTGTTCAAAGCACATACAAGCGATGAATAAAGAAATTGTTAGTAAAATGTTAATCCTTTTCATACTGATATTGCCAGTTATATCCCATCGGCCCGTCGGTTTTATGGTATTTATGATTTGTTTTGAGGGGACTTCTAATTATAGGAGACCTAGTTATAATTGTTTTTCTTGATTTCGGGTTGTCAGTATGCCAAAATCCCATTTGGGCATTCCTTTCAACACGGTGCAAAGATATGCGTTTCTGTTCTATTTGACAAACTTTTGTCTTATTTTTTTTGAGGTTTGCGCGTATGTATTTATCAGCAAGTTTTTTTGTAGCTTTCTATTCCACAAATGGTATGAATCCTCCAACAAAATGGCCTATGATTTCCATTACGGCAACAACGATAGCCACCGTATAAGGCCGCGCATGACGCTCATCGGGCTGCTTGAGGCGCAGCATTGCCGAAGCCACGATGACAACGGTCATCAACAGGAGTACAAAAACCATCAAGGCTTGTGGCGAGACATCATCTTTCAGCGCATACATGAGTTTGTTGCCCATCCAACCTAAAAGAAAAGGAAGGATGATACCGACAAAGAGCAGAACATATCTAAACCCTGCCGGATGCCGATGCTGATAGCTGCGTGCAGCTGCCGCGGCGACACCTGCTGTAACGATGGCCACTATGCCGCCAACGGCAACGGCCGCATTGCGAGCTGCTTCGCCTCCAAGACCAACGACCAAGCCGAAAACAAGGAGCACCATTGCGGCAAACGCACCAATGATTATTAAGAAAGTCCTATTGTTACGCTTGCCCACATCAACAGGTGTTGCGGGCGATCCAGGAGTTAATGCAAAAATACGTCTTTCGATGGCGTTAGTCCTATACTTTTCGAGCTTGTTCTGTAGCAATTTCATGCGTCGTGCCATCTCGTCAGTGATAGCAGCCATTTTCTCTTCGGTAAGCCTCTGATACACCCCAACCCGTTTCTCACGGTCATTTTCTCCAATAGGAGTGCCTTTCTCCCAGTTGAGATGATTCAAGACAAACATGGCATAACGCTTCAGTTGGGCGAGATAACCGTCCTTTGTCTTCACAATGTCGCGTTTATTGATGTCATAATCCTCCAGCCAATTCCATAGCTCATTGTGGTCGAAGAAGCCAGCGTTGTGCAGAATGTGCAGTTCGTTGGCATTTCCTTCAAGCATTTGAAGCACAGTCTGTAGACGTTCATACCATGAAAATTCCGTAAGGTTGTGCCTACGCAAAAAATCAAGGAGTGAAGCCACCGCCTTGGCGAACAAATCGCCATTGTAGACAAAACTGGGAAATGCGCTGGGCATATCCGTATGAACATGTTTCAACGTCGGACCGTGACCATTGTCGGAATAGCAAAAATACTCCAACGGGATATCCTGATACCACACTCCGTCGTCATCGGGATCGAAAGCGTTGGGAATCCCCATATGCTCTATCGGAATGTAACTCTTCAACACGACCACTTCCTGGTCAAGGATTTCTTCTGGGTAGCTCACTGTCAACTCTTCGTTGGGAAAGACCAGTTTATACTCATAAGAGCGCTTCTCCTGCACGGCATCGTCATCAAAAGGTTTGAAAAGCTCAGTTTGTCCGTCGCCGACAGTAATACCGTCGAGATGGTAGCTGTTTTTCATGAAATGCGCCACCAGATGGTATAACGGCCAATCGACGTTGTTGTTGTTTATGGGATAGAGTGTATATTCGGTCATAGCTAATAGCTAACAGTTATTGATTGCATACATGATGGCATTGTGGCGTTGGGTGGAAAACAGCTTGGTAACAGCCTTGAAACTCTCGGAACCCACCATAGGCAAGTCGAACCAAGACCCCATACCGAAACCAAGATGCGTGACTTGGGCTGCATATAGATACCTGAAATAAGGTGGTTGAATGTTGAAAGTATCCTTTTGCCCATAAAACTTCACCGTTTCGTCTTGCATGATCCTTAGCCCGCTATGGAATCGTTGTTTCCATCCCTCGTATGGGGCATAGTCAGCTATGGTTTGAAGAGCATTCTTGAATGCCTCGGCATTGTCAACAAATCGTGGCTTTTGATAGTCAGACTTAACTTCAACTGCCATGATTGCGGGCTCGTTTTCATTGTCTTTCTTTTCCAAACCAGGAGTGAAACCCTCAAGATGGCCATCGGAGTACCGACAGACAAGGCAACATACAAGCACTTTTCCCGTCGCCTCGATTACTTCTTCGCCACAAAGATAGACCACTTCGGTGAGACCTTTCGTTTTCTGTTCGTTGAACCACGAGATGCAAAGGTCGTGATAAAAGTCGGCCTTCGACCACTCGAAAGAAATGTCTTTGACCAGATCATGCCGCGTTTTCACCGTCAGTTCCATCATCACCACATCTGCTGGCCTATAAATCACTTGAGGTTGCTTCCGCACGGACTTTGGTTTTAGCTGGCTATTTTGCGTTGGAGCAGGCTCTGGCTTTGGCTCAGGCTTGGGTTGAGGCTTCCAAATGTACACCGCTGAGGTGGGGCGATTGAAACACTTTTGTCGTCCAGGATCAGTCTCCAACGCATACCAAGGAATCAGTATATTATCAGCCATTCTGTTTTAGTTATTAATGGAGCAAAAATACTAATTTTTGAAATACCATCTTTATTTTTCTTATTTTTGCAAAAAAAAATAAAAAAATAAAAAAATAAAAAAATATGGAAAACGTTTTTGACCCTAACGCCGCAGCCGTCGCCGATTCAGGTATTTACGGTCTGCCCTGCACCGCCGAAGAGGCGCAAATCATCATCATACCCGTCGAATGGGAACTCACCACAAGCTACAACCGTGGCACCGTCGACGGTCCTGCCACCATCATGGAGGCTTCCTTGCAAGTCGACCTCTGCCACCACGACTATCCCGACCTCTGGCAAAAAGGCATCTGGATGGACGAATTCCCTACCGAGCTCCGCGAACTCCACGACAAGATGGCACCTATCAGCGAGGACATCATCAACGCGCTGTATGAAGGCACCATCGACAATGACCCGGAGACCTACGAGATGATGTATGACATGATTGAAGATGCCACCGAACAGAAAAACGCCTGGCTGCGCGAGCGCATCGCCTATTGGAAGGCACAAGGCAAAGTGGTCGGCCTTTTGGGCGGCGACCACAGTTGTCCCCTCGCCTACCACCAATACCTCAACCAGCTCGGTGTGGAATACGGCATCCTTCACGCCGATGCCCACTGCGACCTGCGCGAAGCTTTCGAGGGCTTCAAATACTCACACGCTTCCATCTTCTACAACACGCTGCAATTCAGCAATGTGAAGAAGCTCGTTCAAGTCGGCATCCGCGACTATTGCCATCAAGAGAAAGCCTTGGCGGAGAGCCAACCCAATAGAATCAAGGTGTTCTTCGACCGCGACTGCCGTCGCCGCATCTACGAAGGTGCCAAATGGAAGGACATCGTGGATGAGATGATTGCTGCACTGCCCAAGAAGGTCTACCTCTCCATCGACATCGACGCCCTCGACCCGAAGCTCTGCCCCAACACAGGCACACCCGTGCCGGGCGGCTTGGAATACGAGGAGCTGATGTACCTCCTCAACCGCATCCGCGAGGCTGGCAAAGACATCATCGGCTTCGACCTCTGCGAAGTCTCGCCCTCGCCCGACGGCGGCGACTGGGACGGCAATGTCGGGGCAAGGGTGCTGTTCCACTTGTGTGGGGTGGCGGCAAAATAAGCAATTCTAGATAGTTCTGAAATCTTATTATTTTCTTCTTCCCCCCTCTCCTATTTCCCCGCTTTTCCGTACCTTTGCAAATTCAATTTTTCCGAACCTTGAAAGAGCAAACAACTTCCTATATCACCATCCGCAACGCGAAGGTCAACAACCTGAAAAGCATAAGTTTGCAGATTCCGAAGAACAAACTGGTGGTCATCACCGGCCTGTCGGGATCGGGTAAGTCGTCCTTGGCGTTCGACACGCTTTATGCTGAAGGGCAACGCCGCTATGTGGAGAGCTTGAGTTCCTACGCGCGGCAGTTCATGGGCCGACTCAACAAGCCCGACGTGGAGAGCATCACCGGCCTCTCGCCCGCCATCGCCATCGAACAGAAGGTGAACTCGCACAACCCACGCTCCACCGTGGGCACAAGCACCGAGATCTACGAATACCTGAAACTCCTCTACGCCCGCATTGGCAAGACCTACTCCCCCGCCTCGGGTAAGCTGGTCAAGAAACACCAGGTGATGGATGTGGTGAACCATATCCTCGGCCTGCCGACGGGTAGCACGGCCTACATCGTCGCGCCGCTTCACCTGCCCGAAGGCCGTAGCCTTGATGAGCACCTCAACATCCTCATGCAGCAGGGCTTCTACCGTATATTATATAACGGCGAGATCATCAAAATCGAGGATTTCCTCGACCAGAAGAAAAAGGTCAGCGAGAAGAAGGTGAAGCTGCTCATTGACCGCATCAAGGTCAACGAGAGCATGGACGACACCATCGGACGCATCTCCGACTCGGTGCAGACCGCCTTCTACGAGGGCAAAGAGACCTGCCAGGTAATCAGTGATTTAGACGGCGAGCGCAAGGAAGCCGACTTCTCTTCGCGTTTCGAGGCTGACGGCATCACTTTCGAGCCGCCCACGGCCAATATGTTCGCCTTCAACAATCCCTACGGCGCCTGCCCCACCTGTCAAGGCTTCGGCAGCGTCATCGGCATCGATCCCGACCTGGTGGTGCCCAACAAGAGCCTGTCGATCTACGAGAACGCCATCGCCTGCTGGCGCGGCGAGAAGATGAGCGAGTGGAAAGACGCCCTCATCCGTGTGGCCGACAAGGTGGGCATCCCCATCTTCAAGCCGTTCTACGAACTCACCGACGAACAGGTGAGCCTCCTCTGGACCGGCAACCAGTACTTCGAAGGCATCGTGGACTTCTTCAACTATGTTGAGACACAGTCGTATAAGATACAATACCGCGTGATGCTGTCACGCTATCGCGGCAAGACGACCTGCCCCGAATGTCACGGCACACGCCTGCGCCGACAAGCGCAATATGTGAAGGTGGGCGGCAAGAGCATCACCGACCTCGTGCTGATGCCTTTGGACGAGCTGAAGGCCTTCTTCGACCACCTCAAACTCGACGAGACCGACAGCAAAATCGCCTCTCGCCTGCTCGTGGAGATCAACAACCGCCTGGATTTCATCATCGAGGTGGGCTTGGGTTACCTGACCTTGAACCGCCTCTCCAACACGCTCTCGGGCGGCGAATCGCAGCGCATCAACCTCGCCACCTCGTTGGGCAGCAGCTTGGTCGGCTCCACCTATATTCTGGACGAGCCCAGCATCGGCTTGCATTCCCGCGACACCGAGCTACTGATTAAGGTGCTGAAACGCCTGCGCGACATCGGCAACACCGTCATCGTGGTGGAACACGACGAAGAGATCATCCGTGCCGCCGACTACATCATCGACATCGGGCCGATGGCGGGTGCCTTTGGCGGCGAAGTCGTATTTGAGGGCGAGATCAAGGACCTCGTCCATTGCGAGAAGAGCCTCACCACGCAATACCTCACGGGCAAGATGAGCATCCCCGTTCCCACCCGCCGACGCAAGAGTGCCAACGCCATCGTCATCAAAGGCGCGACGCAGAACAACCTCAAGAACCTCACCGTGCGCTTCCCGCTCAACATGATGACCGTCATCACGGGCGTGAGCGGCTCGGGCAAGTCGACCTTGGTGAAGGATGTGCTCTATCCCGCCATGAAACGGCAGCTGGGCGAAAACGCCGAGAAATGCGGTAGCTACGGTGCCTTGGAAGGCGACCTGCGCCTCATCCAGGCCGTCGAGTTCATCGACCAGAACCCCATAGGCAAGTCATCGCGCTCCAATCCGGCCACTTACCTGAAGGCATACGACGAGATACGAACGCTTTTCTCGGAACAGAAACTAGCCAAACTGCGCGGCATCAAGCCCGCCTTCTTCTCGTTCAATGTGCCGGGAGGTCGCTGCGAGGAATGTGAGGGCGAGGGCGTGCAAAAGATCGAGATGCAGTTCATGGCTGATGTCTACCTGCCTTGCGAGGCCTGCCACGGCACGCGCTTCAAGGAAGAGGTCTTGGAGATCAAATACGACGGCAAGCACATCTCCGACATCCTCAACATGAGCATCGAGGAGGCCATCGACTTCTTTGAGCACTCGTCGGAGCGACAGACTCCCATCGTCGGGCGCATCGTCAACCGCCTGAAGCCCTTGCAGGAGGTCGGTTTGGGTTATCTGAAGCTCGGGCAGTCGTCGAGTTCGCTCTCGGGCGGCGAGGCGCAGCGCGTGAAGTTGGCCTATTTCCTCATCAAGGGGCAAGTGGAGAAGCCCACGCTCTTCATTTTCGACGAGCCGACCACGGGCCTGCATTTCCATGACGTGAACAAGCTGTTGGAGTCGTTCAACGCCTTGATTGACAACGGCCACAGCGTCATCATCATCGAGCACAACCTGGAAGTCATCAAGTCGGCGGACTGGGTCATCGACCTTGGTCCGGAGAGTGGTGCCAAGGGCGGCGAGATCGTTTTTGCAGGCACGCCCGAGGACTTGGTGAAGTGCAAGGGGTCTTATACGGGAAAAGCATTGAAAAGTAAGTTGTAATTATGTCACAAAACCTACAAAACTTTCAAAACCATTGTTGAATTCTTAAGAGTTGTAGAGTTGTATGAATAAAAAAATTTCAAAAGAAACAACCACATAGGCAAAATCTTACTAAATTTGCCACCGTTAACCCGAAGTCTAACTAAACCGAATTGAAATGAACAAAGCGCAATAAGCGCAACAACGAAAAACAGCATATTAAAAACAAGAGCGTTTGCTTAATGCTTGAGTTCCATTAATCTTCCACAAAAAAGCATATTTCAAGTAATCAAGCAAAGTTCGTGTGTTTTCACATGGGCTTTATTGATAGTTGAATATGCGGCTGTGGAAGGCCAATGGAACCAACTTGAAAGTAATAGTCCATGTTTTTATTGCAATCATGGAAAGGAAATGGACAAAGAAAACACATTAAATTAAGTAATATGCAAGTAAAAGATTTACAAATGAAAAGGGTGTTGCGTACCGCCCTGCTTGTCTTGCTGCTCGGTGCGGCTGGGATGGGGAAAGGGTATGCTTTTGAAGTTGATGGATTATACTATGAAATCACATCAACTGCAACAAATACAGTTGGGGTGACGGGCTCATATCTTTATGATATTGTTATTCCAGAAACAGTTGTTTATGATGGCGTAACATATTCTGTTACATCAATAGAACGTCTTGCTTTTAGAAATTCTGCAATTACATCAGTAACAATTCCAAGTAGTATTACTGCTATCAAACGTTATGCTTTTTCTCATTGTTCAGAGCTTTCTATTGTCTATTTCAACGCTACGAATTGTATTATCATGGGTGAAAGCGATGGAAGTGGAAATCCATTCGGCTATGCTTTCAATAATTGCTCTTCTTTGGCTACATTAAACATTGGCCCAAATGTTGAACACATTCCAGCATATGGGTTTAACGCCTGTACTTCACTGACAGCCGTGAACATTACCAATATTGATTCTTGGTACAACATTGATTTTGAGACAAATCCGTTGTCCATGGCGCATAATCTATATCTAAATGGAGAATTATTATCCAATTTAGTGATTCCAGAAACAGTAAGCGAAATAAAACCAAATGCATTCTCTGGTGCAACTTGTTTAACAAATCTGACCCTCCCTAATTCAATCATTTCTATTGGAGAAGGGGCATTTAGCGGTTGTAATAATATAGGAGGCACACTGACCATTCCAGAATCCGTCGAGTTTATTGGTGGATGGGCTTTTGCCTACTGTACTAGTCTTACAGTAATCAATTATAATGCAATAAACTGTCAAAGTATGGGGTGTGTTAATGTCTATGGAGATTTTGCATTTCGCGATTGCACTTCCATTAATACAATTAACATTGGCGATAATGTTCACAGTATTCCTCATCATGCATTTACTTTTCTTTCTTTTTCAGGATCATCAGATTTATCGATTCCAAATTCAGTTGTTTCAATTGGCAATTCTGCATTTGAGGGATGTAGTAATTTAAGCTCTGTGTCCATTGGAAACTCCGTTGTTTCAATAGGCGACTATGCTTTTGTCGGGACCGAATTAGCATCCATCATGATTGGTAATTCAATGTCTAATATCGGGAATGGGGCATTTATGGGCTGCTCAAATCTTAATACTATCATTGCTTTAGGAACAATCCCGCCAACTTTGGGGACAGATGCTTTTTCTAGTATTTCCCCTGTTGCTACTTTGTTTGTCCCATGTGGTTCACTGATGGCGTATTTCTCAAATTGGAACATTTTCGAATATAACAACATCCACGAAGACTGCACACCTCGGCCTGTATCTATTGATTCTAGTATTACAGGTGGCAGTGTTACTCCTTCAGTTTCCCAAGCCTCTATGGGGCAAGAAGTAATGCTCACTGTCATTCCAAATCCAGGAATGCAGTTGGTTTCAATTACAGCACACAACACAAATAATCCATCTCAAATTGTACCAATTTCACCAATTGGAAATTCTTATAGGTTTGTTATGCCACCTTATGCTGTGACAGTATCTGCTTCATTTGAAACTTATGAATTATTGAAAGAAAATAATGTTGTCGCCGCAGAGGTTTATCCTAATCCTACCACTGGCTCTGTGAAAATTGAGGCAGAAGACATTAGACAAATCTACATAAGTAATACTCTAGGTCAACTCATTTATGAAGGTAGCAACATCGGCAATGAATTTGAATACAATTTCAGTCAACAAGGAGAAGGCATTTACCTTATTTGTATTGAAACTACAAATGGTATTATTACGAAGCGTGTGGTGGTTATGCGGTAAATAGCAACTGAAATCATTCAAAACTTTTCGGGCTGTCATAAGAAATTATGGCAGCCCGAAAACTCAATAAGTTATCAACGCCAAAAGCAGAATCTTATCAACGATAAAATAGTTTCACATTAATTCATTGCAAAAATACACATTTTCTGTCACCTTGCTACTAATTTCTCTAATTTTGCACTTGAAATGCGAAGCACTGACTAACGTCGAATCTTCGATTTCAACGGAGTTAAATACGAACACTAATATGTCACAAAACCGACAAAACATACAAAACCATCATCTGGCGTGGGCGGCTGCGCAACCGCGTCGCCGCCGGAAAGCCGCCGGTTGGCTGGCTTTCCACAACCAAGAGAAAAAGTTTTGTCGGGTTTTGCAAGTTTTGTGATAAAAAACAAGAACAATGAAACCATCAGAGATAAACCAACCCTTGAGTGAGCGGCAGCAGAAGGTAGTGGATACCCTGCTTGGCCTCGGCATCGACTTCGACATCAAGTTCCACCCGCCATTGGGTTCCATTGAGGAGTCGTTGGCCTACTGGGGCAAGTTCGAGGCCACGCACTGCAAGAACCTGTTTTTCAGGAACCACAAGGGCAACAAGCACTACCTCGTCATCTTCGAGTGCATGCACCAGATGGACATCCACGACCTCGAGCAGCGTCTGCACCAAGGCAAGCTCACCTTCGCCTCGGAGGCCCGCATGGAGAAATACCTCGGCCTGAAGCCCGGCAGCGTCTCCCCCTTCGGCCTCATCAACGACGAGAACCACGAGGTGCACCTCTTCATCGACAAAAACCTCTTGAATGCCCCTCGCCTGAGCTTCCATCCCAATGACAACACAGGGACGATTATCATTAGCCAGGAGGACTTTATCAAGTTCTTGGAGGCTATGGGGAATTCTTATGAGTTTGTGGAGTTGTATGATTGAAGCTGGGCAAAGATTTTAATCTTTCAAGCATCCAATTGGAACAACCATCACGCCGTCTGTCCGCATATATGCATATTGTCCGACGGCTGTCAGCACCATCTTGAATGATGGTCTCTTCATCTTCGTCGTGTCAATCATATCAGCCAAAGCTATTAGGTTAGTAGCTCCTTCTTCAATTTTAGTCTCACCGCCAAGCTTTATCTCAATCAGGCCATAGTTGCCATTCCTCAAATGAACGACAGCATCACATTCGAGACCATTCTTGTCACGGTAATGAAACACTTCTCCGTCATTAGCATCGGCATACACACGCAAATCCCTCACACAAAGCGTTTCGAAGAACAGGCCCATTGTCTCCAAGTCATTCAGCAAATCGTTAGGTCCTAAACCCAATGCAGCGATGGCAACGGATGGATCAACAAAATATCGTGTTTCACTAGTTCGTATCGCTGTTTTAGAGCGCAAATTTGGATTCCAAGCAGGCATATCTTCAATCACAAAGATTTTCTTCAAAGCCTTTATATACGACACAACAGTTTCGTCACTCATTCCCTCCGGCTCATTTGTTTTCATGTCTGCAACAATAGTGGGAATGCCCGCCATGGCACCTTGAAGCCGGGCATAAGAGCGCATCAGCCGCTTTGCACGATGTTCGTCTCTTGCCACCCCGTCAACCCTTGAAATGTCGGAACGAGTGATGGCCTCGAAATACTCTGTTGCTTGTCGGAGTGCCGCTTTCTGGGTTTTCTTGTTCAACGATTTAGGCCATCCACCACGGCAAATGGCAAAAGCGACATCTTCCATCTTGAGAGAATTGGTGCCATCTACCTTTTCGGGGTGGGAGAAAATCTCATTGAGGCTGACATCCCCCGACGACTCACCTGACTCCCATAACGACATAGGGCGCATCGTAAGCCAAGCAAAACGCCCTGCTCCCGTATGATGAATCTTCGAATTATCGGCAGGAACTGCAGACCCAGTCAGCATGAAGAGACCATCTTCTTGTCTATGGTCTGCCTCAAAACGCACGGCATCCCACAACTGCGGGGCAATTTGCCATTCGTCAATCAACCTTGGCGTGTCGCCATGAAGCAGTCGTTTGATATTGGTTTCTGCCAATTGCAGGTTCTGAGTCATTGTTTCAGGATCATCCATGTAAAGAATGCTTTTTGCCTGCTGTTCAGCCGTAGTTGTCTTGCCGCAAGCCTTCGGTCCTTCTATCAGAACGGCTCCCATAGCGTCCAACTTTTCTTCTAAAAGCCTATCGGCAATTCTTTCTCTGTAACCGATGTTGTGTTCTGCCATATAACATTCATTTTGTATCAGGCTGCAAAGATAGTTATTTCACTTAAAACAAGAGAATTATTTCCATCTATTTGGTTATTTGGCGCACTTTTGTTTGGTTATTTGGCGCACTTTTGTTTGGTTATTTCCTGACTTTGACAATGCGTCACCCTTCGCGCGTACGCGTATGCGCGAAGGCTTAGTCCTCCAATAGGGTGCGGATCTGTTCTTGTTGAGGCATTGTGTAGAGTCGTTCGGAGTAGGTCTCTCCATTGGGTAGTCTGAAGCGCAAGGTGGGGATTGTCTTGGCATAGAACAGGACTTTGTCCACGCTCATTCCGATGCCGAGTTGCCGGATGGTCCTCTCCAGTTCCTTGTAAACCTTGTAGGCTACGAAGCAGATGCAGATGTGCGCCTCGATGCGCTTTGGCGTGAAGTGGAACATCGGCCTCATTTCAAGGTTCGACTTCCCTATGCGGAAGGCGCGCTCGACCACCCAAAGCCCGTGGTACTGCTTGATTACCTCCTTGGCGTCCAGGCCGGTGTTCGTGATGTAGCCTTTGAGCCCGTCCCAACGGGCGTCCTCTTCGACCTTTTCGTAGTTGATGGAGACGGTGACGTCCTTGCTTATGTCCAAGAACTTGTTGTAGCCCCGCTTGTTCACCTTGTCCTTGGTCAGCGTCCCCTTGGCGTAGGCTTTTTTGAGCCTTTCGACGCCCTTCTCGCGGTTGTGGGCGTTCTTCTTGGCCCGTGCGTCGGAATAACTCACTATCAGACGCTGGCCGGCCTTTCTCTCGTGCTCCTCGCAACGTCCGTCCGTCCAGTCGATGCCAACCATCCAGTCCCTGATTTCCAAGGACTCGCTCCGGATACGGGCACCAAGGATGTACTTGTACCCGGCCGACTCCAGTAGACCGATGTTGGCCTCGTTCATCAGGCCGGAGTCCGCCACCACGACGAAGTCGGTCAGGCCAAAACGCCGGACAAAGTCGTCGATGACGGGTATCATGGTGTATCCCTCGTACTGCTTCCCGTTGAAGACGGAGTACGACAGCGGATAGCCCTCCTCGCTCACGAGCAACCCCAGCACGATCTGCGACTCGGCGGTCTTCCCATCCTTCGAGAACCCGTCCTGTCGCAACTCGTCCGACGGATCGGGAGCGGACTCGAAGTACAGGGTCGTCACATCGTAGAAGACAAGGCCTATGCGGCCTCCAAGGACATCCATGGTGTGTGCCACGCTGATTTGTTGGATTTTCTCCTGTTGCGTGTTGTGAAGCTTGTCCATGTAACGGTATATCTTGTGCAGCTGGACGTCTTCGTCAAAGTATGACCTCAAGTACTCGACTGTAGCCGTCTTGCTCATCGGCTGGCAGACTCGCGCTATGGCAAGGTGGTGGAGTATTTCGTCCCCGATGGCATTGAAGCCGATGCGGTCGTAAACACGGCCCAGAATGGCTTGTGGCGCATCAAGCGTGGTCCGCTCCACATGAGAAAGAGCAGACCGGAAGCCGGCGATAGCCCGTGCATTCGCCTCGGCGTCGGAGCGCTCCCGCCGCCACTTCTCATCAAAGTCAATCTGTTGCTGCCCTCCGTATTTGGCAATCCATTCACGGCCTTCGTTATACATACGACGTATCTCGTCGGGATCCGAGGACGTGCCTAAGTGGTGAACCTCCTTGAAACGCCCCGAGTTCTTGAATACCACGGACACGCTGGTTGTGCCACTGCGGTTGCGTTTTTTGCGGACAAACATGCCCCAAATATAGGCTTTTTTGAGGTCTGCGTCACCCGTGTCACCAAATCATTTCTTAAAACAATTGATTATTAGCTTGTTATAAATTGAAGCTGGAAAGTGTGTCAAAGTCAGGAAGCCTTCGGTCCTTCTATCAAAACGACTCCCATAGCGTCCAACTTTTCTTCTAAAAGCCTATCGGCAATTCTTTCTCTGTAACCGATGTTGTGTTCTGCCATATAACATTCATTTTGTATCAGGCTGCAAAGATAGTTATTTCACTTAAAACAAGAGAATTATTTCCATCTATTTGGTTATTTGGCGCACTTTTGTTTGGTTATTTGGCGCACTTTTGTTTGGTTATTTGGCGCAAATCCCAACGACAACACGGGGACGATTATCATTAGCCAGGAAGACTTTATCAAGTTTTTGAAGGCGATGGGGAATTCTTATGAGTTTATTGAACTGTATGATTAACCCTAGTTTCCATCCCCAAAGAAAAGCGAAAACACCGCTCCATAATGTGCAAAACCTGTTTTGGTTACAACTATCCTGTCGTTTTCGCCCTTGGATAAATGGCCATGTGAGAGGCAGAAGCCAAGTCTTTCATCCAAGAAGTCCTTGTCTATCCCTAGCTCCAACAGTCTATTGACAGAAAAAGAGCCATTGTATGCGGATATGGCCATGTACTTTGCGGCCAGCTCTTTTGAAGGCAACAAATAAGTGTATTCTTCTTGATATCCACTATCGTTCAAGGCTTCCAACGGATTCTTCGACAGCTTCCCCACATTATATGACACTCCTGCACGGCTCATGCTTTGTGCCGACATACCAAATCCTTTATAGGAAGCACCATTGATCATCCTTTCCCGGAGATAAGAAGAAACGCCATAATCATCGGCATCCATGGAGAAGGTGTTTTGGCCAAACCGTCCCTTATAGCCCAAACTGACCAAGCCGTCATGATACTGGGCATATTGGGCATAGAGCTCTTCCTTTGAGAAAGGGATAGGAGCCGCGAGCATATTGGTCCGCAATTCATATAAGGTGACCTGTTGAGGAGCCAAACGTTTGATCAATTCAAGGTCTTGTCGGATAGCAGCCTCGTCTTGTCCTTGGAGGCCATACATAAAATCAAGGTTGATCTTTTTGATGCCAGTTTCCCACGCCATGGCAATCCACTCCCCCATTTGCCTTTCATCATTACCGGCTCGATAATGACGTTGTACGATGGAATCACACGCAGACTGAACGCCCAATGACAATCTTTTGAAGCCCGCGTCCACCATACCCGCCAGTTTCATTTCGGACAAGGTGTCAAACGTGGCCTCTATGCTTGGTTCGTATTCGTCAGACCGATCCAACCCCTCCAAGGCGTCTCCATACACCTCCATCAGCAACAAGAAGTTCTTTTCCGACATAGCGGTGGGCGTTCCGCCTCCTATATCACAACCCATAAGCGTGAAGCCATGGTTTTGCTCTTTGAAATGCCCGATGTCATTGGCCACTGTCAGAAGATAACGTTCCTGCAAGCATTCATCAGGGCAAAGCATCCTGGTGTATTCGCAAAACGAGCATAGCTGCCTGCAAAAAGGAATATGGATATAAAACGAGAGCCTTTTTTCATCGTTGAAAGGAAGCGGCCCCTCCACACGATACTTTGCCCAATCCTCCGGATGCAAAGGATACGAAGTGTTCAACCTCGGATCGTCCTTCCTTGACTCGTATAGTTCAGCTGTTGTCATACTTCAATAGATGATGTTGTTTTGATGAAAGCCTTGACGCAAATACTCACCATCATAAACCAAGGACGATTCACAATACCGGGGATTGGCATAGTTTCGCATATAGATCTCCAATATCTTCAAGTTTTTGTTGTAAAGATAGTTGGAGCATTTACAGTCGCTACCCCTATCCATAGACTTGGTGAAATAGACATGTGGGAGGGTGTCAAGATGGATGTCTTCCAAATCCACGAAATGGTCTTGACAAAAGGCGTTCACTTTCATCAAGGCGACAAATCCGATCCTGGGAAGTCCAAGCTCCAAAGCGAAATCGAGCATTTTGGAGGCTTCCTCAGGTGAGTCGATATAGCCTTTGATCAAGTTGCAGCTGGCATTAAGACGTTGCCTGACTATTCCTTCAAAGTCGAACGCCCTGTTTGGGATCTCACATCCATATAATTCAGATAGTTTGGATAAGTCATAATGATGAAGCGACATGGAAATGCTGTCCCAACGCGGATGGCGCATAAGCATCTGTGACTGGGGCAGCAATCCATTTGTGTTCAGATGCAAGTGCAAATCAGAAAAGTCCAGATCCTCCATTTTTTGAAGGATTTCTTCCACCAATGTCGAGACCACCGAAGGCTCTCCACCCGTGATGTTCACTCGATTCACTCTGATTCCTGCGGCTTTCAACTCCCTTATGATTTCAAGCAATTTGGGCACATTGAAAGGCGCGCTGGGCATCGAGGTTTCAGCATTGCTACAAAACAAGCAACGGGCATTGCAGCTTTTGGTGACTTTGACGAATAGGTTGACCGACGGGTCGATGGGTTGCCCTGGTTCATCCAAGCAGTTACAACCGAAACGTTTAATCTGTATTTCTTTGCCGAATGCTTCCATTAGCATTTCCCCGTGTTCTTGCGTATTTTTTGCAGAAAACGACTTCTGTCGGGAAGGATATCAAACTCCATGATGCCATGCCCTTGTTTGAAGATGGGCTTTGAATCGTCACCAACCGGCACGTAGTACTCTCCTCTTAATTCATATTTGCCATTTCTGCATTCGCGCCTAATAATGCCTTCAACAAGCTCCATTTCATACAAAGTATGATGTGCATAAGGGCCTTTGCCGTCAACACATGACTTGACAAGCAATGGGCTTCCCGAACAATGATCCAGATAGTTATCATCCAGCAGATACACGGGGGCCGTACCTATCCTTTTTGGGTAATACACTTCCAGATGACATGGTCCATCTTGCTTGTACTCGTTTCTGATAACATGTTTCAGTCCGTACTCTTCAACGCTTTCTTCGTGTTCGGTGAACATCTTTTTCTCCAATAGCTCATTGCTCATGTAACCGTTATCTTGGATCTCATCCCACAACAGTTCCAGCCCTTGCTTGAAATAGGAAAGCGGATAGCGAAATGGGTCGTTCATGAAACGGTTGTCACCACAATTAAACCTACCGTATGCAATTGAACTCAAATCATTCATTAAATCAGAAGCGGTGGTGTAATGCATAATGTCGTTGAGCAAAGCCGCAAGTCTTAACAATTTGGTCTTCTCCCTCCGGCTGTATATGCTTTCCAAAGGATTGTTTTCATCTGACGCAGAGAGGTTGTCCACCATTTCGATAAACCTATCAAAATCGAGATAGCCGTAATTTGAAAACAATGCCGACTCGTTGTCCCTTATTAACCCTTCAACCATCTTGCATATCTCATAACTAACGGTCCCCCTTTCCCTATACGATTTGATCACATCGTCAAAATCCTGCATAAAGCTTTCCAAATCAGAATAATGGTTCTGATTGTTAAGCGTCATGGCTATATCAGCCAAAGTGCGGGCTTGTCCATGTTGGTACAATCTAATGCTAGTGGTGCGTGTGATCCCAGGAAAAGGTTCATCGGACTTCCTTGTCGACAGCTGCTCGATGATTTTTGTGAAAGATTCAGGCAAACAAACATTCTCTAAGGTCAGTGCGTCAACGAACAAAGGAGCGATGTCTTGGTCTTTGAAGCCAGCAATGCCGCATCCTATGCGTGTGACATAGAAAAACAGCTCCGTATGTTCCTTGGCAAAGGCGATGAACTGATCGACATAGGGTTTGATGGTTTCGACACCACCTTGCATGGTTGGAATGGCATAGCTTTGTCCTTGCAAGCCGACACCTTGTCCCCATATAGCTCCGAATTTCATCTGTGCGACGCGTGCCGCACCACCGCCGTGACGCCCTTGAAGGTTGCTGCCAAAAACGAACACTTCATCTGGCTTCAATGAAGAAATGGCATCTGGCGTATGAAACGGTCGCTCTATGCCTTTGTAGACTCTTTGACTGTTTGGTGTTTGCATATTCTGATCTGATTCTTTCATTTACTTTGCAAATAAACGAATTTTCAGCTCATCCAGCAAGATTTTTTGTATAACTTTGCATCGAAATATAATTCTATGTCACAAAACCACTGTTATGAATAACGAAGAAAAAATCAAGCAAGCCGCCGAAATCCTCTCCAAGGCGAAGAACATCGTGGGCTTCACTGGAGCAGGCACTTCCGCAGAGAGCGGCATCCCGCCTTTCCGTGGTGAGGGCGGCATCTGGAACCAGTACGACCCCAACTCACTCGACATCGACTTCTACTACCGCCACACCAAGGAGTCGTGGAAAATCATCCGCGAGGTGTTCTATAACTTTTTCAGCAACAAGGACATCAAACCTAACCCCGGGCATCTCGTCCTGGCCAAATGGGAGAAGGAAGGTCGCTTGAGCAGCGTCATCACCCAAAACATCGATGACCTACACACCGTGGCAGGCAACAGCGTGGTGTATGAGTTCCACGGCAACATGTCGCGCTTTGTCTGCACCAAATGCGGCCACAAGGTCGATGCCAAGAGCCTGACACTCACCGAGGAACCACCCCGTTGCGCCCAATGCGGTGGACTGATGAAGCCCGACTTCATCTTCTTCGGCGAAGGCATCCCCGAGGATGCTTATTATGGCTCGGTTAGAGCTGCCGAAAACTGCGATGCCTTTGTCATCATCGGCACTTCGGGACAGGTCAGCCCAGCCAACATGATTCCTGGCATCGCCAAGCGCAATGGCGCCAACATCATTGAAATCAATATGGAGCCTTCGACTTATACGAACTACATCACGGATATCTACCTCGAAGGCAAATCTGGTGAGATTCTACCTGCTATTGATGCTTTGATGACACGGTGATTTTTCTCTAACCGAACCTATCCGAAAAAACAGAAATGAAATCGGATTATTTCGGGTTCTTTCGGTTAGAGATTTATACTTCCAAACACGGCCTCGAACATCCTCCGATAGGCTTCAACCTTTTTATCAAATGACAAAGGATAAGCGCGTGAGGATGATGGTAATCTATATAGAGTTAATCCTTCTCTAAGGACAATCTGATTGTTCGGTGAAGGAACCGAATCGGTATTGTAATAGGCACAGACTTCTGTGGTGGCTTTTTCGCCCGTCGTGGCAATCGCGTGACATTGCGGAATCTGTTTCAGTAGGGCATCGATATCGGTATGTTCCACAACCTCCAAAAAGGCATCAGAGGCGTTGTCTTTCAGCCGATTGACCGCTGTGGCCGTATCAAACAGCGCTATGCCTTTCTCGTTTAGAAATGCTATGATTTCATTCATTTTGAAGCATTTACGCTCGGCATCCACGAAATGGTTCTTGTCACCGAACCAGATTTGGCCTTCAATGCGCCAATGGTCGTTGATAAAGTTGGGGTAGAAAAAGTCCATGCACCAACGCTTCTTCGGCGGCGGAAAACTGCCGAGAAACAGCACTTTGGCATTGGCAGGCAAAAAAGGATTTAGTGGGTGGTATTCAATCATAGCGTTTCTTCAGCTAAATATGCTCCTACTTTATTGATGCACAAAGTACCCTTAAAAACCTTAAACCTAATTCTTAACTTATCAGCCTTAACGGTCTGAAAACGAACAAGTCGCTTGTATCCGATAGTAGTTGTAGATTCATCGGTTTCAATGGGCAGCCATTTGCCATTAAAGTAATAGTCCAAATAGAATGCGTCAACATTCTGTCCTAAAGGAATATACTCTTGCAACAACAAGCGGTTGAAAGCTGTAGTTTGAGGAAAATCGAAGATGAGTTCAGCTTGTCTTACTCCTTCTTTCGTTGCCCAATATGTTGTGTACTCTTCATCCAAAACATGCTTGGCATTGAAACGCCAAGCTCTGGTGTCGCTAGCGGTCACCTTGCAGTCTTTCAGCAAGTTGTTAGCGAAGTCCTTTTGCAACCTCTGGTACCATTGAACGGCATTGGTCGAGTCTATGCTTGGTATCCTACCCTCTTGATTCACAGGGAAATTGAGCAAGAGATTGGTATTGTGGCCCACACTTTGGTAATACAAATCCATTAGTTGTTCCACTGTCTTCACCTGATTGTCCTCGCTCTCATGGTAGAACCATCCCGGACGAATGGAGACATCCACCTCGGCAGGTAGCCAAGCCTCGCCATCACGATAGCCTTGTTGCAAGGCTTTTGTGTCGTTAAGCGATTCAAAATCAGCTTTGTACATACACCATTGTGTAGCATCGGCCTTACCTTCCTCGTTGCCGATCCAGCGTAAGGTCGGGACAGTACCGCCAAAGATGCTTGCTTCAGGGCTGTATTTCCAAACGATGTCCCTCGCCTTTTCATAGTCGTAGTATTGTTCGGCAACGATGGAGCGCATCTCGTCAGCGCCTCCGTACCATCCAGTGCCGCCATTGGCACCATCAAACCAAAACTCAAACAAGGGACTATAGTTGCTCACAAGTTCCTCAATCTGTTTGTGATAGATGTCCACATAGCCCTTGTAGCCATACTCGGGTTGGTTGCGGTCCCAAGGCGAGAGATACAACCCCAACTTCAAGCCGTGTTTCTTGCATGCATCTGAAAGTTCGCGCACCAAGTCTCCTGTCCCATTCTTATAATAGGTATTCTTGATGGAGTACTCCGTAGTTTCGGTCGGCCAGAGGCAGAATCCGTCGTGGTGTTTTGCGGTTAGGATAACGCCTTTCATTCCAGCAGCTTTCAAGGTCAAAACCCACTGTTCGCAGTCCAAATGGGTGGGATTGAAGGTGTAGGATGGTGTGTTGCCAAAGCCCCATTCCATGTTATTAAACGTGTTTAATCCGAAGTGTATAAACGCATAGTTTTCAAGTTGTTGCCATTCCAGCTGTTGACGACTTGGAATGGGGCCACTTGGCTCGAGACTGTGAGCACAAGAAGCCAACATCAAACAACCCATTATCACCCCTATCAAATGCCTATGATTCATTGTTTCACAAATTTACGAGTCTCACCATTCGCGCGAAGTACATACATACCCTTGGGCAAGTTGCTGATATCGATTCTATTCACCTCGTTTTTGAGTTGAACTGTCATCGCGACCTTTCCGTTCATGTCGAGGATCTCAGCTTGACCATCCGCTTGATTGACAAACACATCGATGAAATCCGTAGCCGGATTGGGACATACACGAAGCACGGATTCAGACTCCAGCAGTTCCGGCCTCACCGCCACCGGAGTATCGGAATGCGCCTCGATCACGGCCTCAATCGTCCTGCTGCACACGGCACAGAAAGGCGCATAATTGCGCATCATGCAATTGCGTTGCGGCCGATACATGCCTTCCTCCAAATAACCTCCGCCCTCAAAAGCCCCCACTGTATTGTTATACTGATTGGTGTTAGGCGTAGGAATAGGTGTGCCGGGAGCGACAAGGTCAGCCCACTTCGAGTCAAAGTCCACCAAAGTGGTGATATTGGGTTCCCAAGGCTCAATGTTCAGATTATATAGCAGGGCCAACGGATTGTCAGGCTCCTCGTATTCGTCGGCCAAGCCTGCAAAAGCATGGCCAAACTCATGCACAATGACATCGGATGTCGACATGTTGCCCGCCGTGCTCATCGAATAGAAGTTGTAGAATCCGCCGCCACCATAGTTACTGCTGTTCACCAAGATATAAATCTGGTCGTAAGGCGCATTGGCGGCCACGTCCTTCACCGAGAAGTAATCACGGGTGGTGCAATAGCGGTCAATGTAAAAGGTGTAGAAATGCGCATTGAGGATGGTACGCACCCAAAAGTGATATGCAGGAATGTCGACACCGCTCTCTTCGGAAGGTGCCAGCACCGCACGGAAATTGAAGTCGTTGATATGGCTTGCAAACGGCTCAGCCTGGGCGAATACATCCGCCAGATTCTGACAATCTTGTTGAAACTGAGACATCTCTTCAGCGGTATAGCCTTCAGGCAGAATCACGATGTCCACCTTGCTTTCGGGCGCGCCGTTGACCCTGACATCATAGACCGGAAACACATAGCGCTGCTCCGTGGTGTTGAAGATTTCGTCAGGCTCATAAAGCTTTGAGAAGACTTCTTCAAACTCGCCATCGAAATTCCTGACTTCAAGGATGACATACGCCTCATTACGCGGCAACGGAACGCTCACGGATTCCTCATAGCAACGTTCCAGCACTCGGGCTTCATCGGTGGTCTGCCATTCCTGAAACAAGGTGTTATAGCCTCTCGAATAAATCAAGGTATTGGTTTGTGCGTCAATCACTTTCACACGATTTGTGCCAAAATTAAATGGGTCAATTAGATTGACTTTTGAGCCATCAAAATACGGTTCGATAACAAAACGCTCAAACACATAATGCGAGCCTTCGAAATTGCCGCATTGGAAGACATCCATACGCAACGATCCTTCATCAAGGAAATACTGCCCGAAATTGATGTTTTGCGCCCTCGAAACCAGCGAAAACGCCATCGCAAACAGGAAAACAATAGTCTTTTTCATTTCTAATAGGTTTATTTTGTGAAAGTTTGAATGGGCAAAAATACAAAATTATCCGTCGTTGATGCGGGTCATCGGTTTTTTAAATAATGCTCAAATTGAAACAATTGGGGAATGGCCAAAAAAAAAGCGGCCTCGGAAAAAACTCCAAGGCCACAAAAAAAATGTCACAAATTATTTCTATTATTGTTTGGCGTTGTATAGCGTTTGTATTTCAGAAGCTGTCAATGGGCGGTTGTAGCTGCGGAAGTTGTCGAGCTTACCATTGTAGTACCCCAACTTGCCACTCTTTGTCGTGGCGACGCCAAAGTAGATGGTCTCCACATCAATTCCCCACCTCAAATCCACAGATTCTTTTGTCTCGAACAAGACTCCATCGATATAAATCATTGCAACCGCTTCATCGTAGGTAAGCGTCAGCATATGCCAGCCATTGTCGGCATATTCGATTGTCGAGCCAGCGGTTGTCCAATGAAGCAGGTTGTTGTTATGCCCAGAGGCATAATAAATCTTACTATGGTTATCGAAACCCAATGCAGACTTGGGATTGTCGTAGAAGAAGGTATTGCTGCCTATCAGATATTGGTTGTTTCTTCCAGTCTTAAACCAAATGTTGATGGAGAATGGCCTGCCTCCAGGAACGATGTTGTCGTTCACTTCGATGAACGACTCGCCGCTGAATTGCATCGATTTTCCCTCGCCGCTCGGCGTGTCGGTCGAAGCCACGGCACCATTGTTGACGGCGGTGTAGTTGCCTCCCCAGTCCGCAATTTCGTCGCCATCGAAGTTGAAGTAACAGAACAAGCCGTTGTCAACCACAACATCATCGTTTGGGTTGTCTGGATTGTCTGGATTATCGGGATCGTCGGGGCCGATAATGGATTGGAGTTGCATATCGCACGACAAGACGTTGCCTGCCGTAACAGTGACGGTCTTCGTAACTTTCTCAAAACCAGATTTCTCTCCTTGCAAGGTGTATTGCCCTGCTTCGAGGTTGCTGAACTCATAGCTTCCATCGTTACTTGTAACTACGGAAGCACCCGTCGGATTGAGTGAGATGCTGACGCCTTGGATAGGTTCGTTGGTCGTGGCATTGGTGACGGTGCCCTGGATCTTGCCCACGGCCTTCTCTTTTTTACACGAGGTCATCATGCACACTGCAAAGGCTAAAAACACACCCAGAATCAGGTTTAGGTTTACTTTTTTCATAATTTTATGCTTTTGGTTATCACTCATTCTTTTCAAACTTGATCTTCGCGAAATTAGCCATACCAGGTTCAAGCTTTACCCAGCCTTCCCTTTCTATGGTCTCACCATTTTTCAGTTGTTTCAGCATATCGTAGTTGAAACTGATATTCTGGGACATCGCATTGCCACTGTTGTCCAACAAAGCATTCCCGTTCGCATCAACGAAACTGGATCTGATTGGATAGGTCAATGGGCTGATGTTCTTAAGGATGGCAGGATCAGAGGCTTTCACTTTATATGTGAAAGTAAGCGTAAGATAATCATAACTGGGTTTATTCACGCTAGAAATTTTGCAGTCCGTGAACTCGACTCCCAAGTTATCTTCACATTCATAAGGAAGGTCTTTGCCATTGAGAGTGGTCATTTCCTTCTCTATAGCAGCTGTAGCCTCTTCCACGATTTTCTTTTGCTTCTCATCGTTTTGATTATAGAGTTTTCTCCAGTTCTGCTCTCTCTTGTCGGAATTGTCAGCGTACTTTTCGTTGTTTTTGGCTCTTGCTTCCTCATATTGGGAATTGCTAGCTGCAATTTTGGCTCTAGTCTCTCCTGCGATGTTCACCAAGTCGCCGAGGAACTCGTTCTTGGGCGATTTCTTGAAATTCGCTTCTGTTTTTCCTCCTTCGGTTTCGCCTCCACTACCTCCGCATGAGGTGAGAAGAAGCGCTACAGCAAAAAAGCCTGTGCAAAACATGATTGTCATAAGTCTTTTCTTCTTCATTGTCGTTTGTGCCACGGTTATTACCCATTATGGCTCGTCGGGATTGATTGATTTGTATGAAATTAAATTGGAGCAAATGTCACCATAATTCTCCGCTTCTGCCTTTCATTCGCCCAAAAAACGGTTTGCAATGCGTAAAAAGCGCAGCCCTGTTTTGTCATTGCGTAAAATTTTAATTTGCAATGCGTAAAAAATCAGGTAAATGGCATGATTTGTTAAATAGCGGAGAGAAAAACCGTACCTTTGCTAACATGGACACTGACTTGTTCTATATCTTGCTGCTCTGTTTCGTTTCGGGCGTGACGCAATGTTTGTTGACGTCATGTGGCATTTACATGCTCTTGAAACACCGTAACTACCAATTTCAAAGGGTATTTGCTGTTGTCTTGATCTTGCATGGCTTCTGTTTTTTCAATAATTTTGTGGTGTTGGCCTGCCGAAACCAGTCTTACTCCGAATTCCTCAACACACTTTTGCTGCTTTATGACTACATGATTGTGGGCGGCTACATGATGTTTGCAGTGTCGCTGGTGTTTCCTAATCGTTACAGAATGCGTCAACTCCTGCTTTTGGTAATACCCTATTTAATAGCCGTACTCTCGTTCGCTACTAGCCGAAGTCCCATGGTTTTGGCAGTTGTGCAACTATACACCATAGCGGTTTCAGTAGCCTTGCTGGTGTATTTGGTTCTTTCCATCAGGAAACAAACTCGAATGTTACTGGACAACGTTGGAGACTTGGAGTATTTTGACTTACGTTGGAGTAATATTTTAATTGTCCTCTATTTTGCTTTCCAACTGCTATGGGCTATTGAAAGCGTATCGCAACAGTCTTGGTTTTCAGAAACATCTGTCGGGCGCAATCTGCTTTTCGACACGCTCTATTGTTTCATCTGCATCGGCATTGTTTTATACGTCATGCACAAACTGATACATCAGCAGGTGTTCACCTTCTCCCCTGCCGACGAAAGTGAAAACGAACCTCAAGAAACAGCCATTACCACGCCTCAATCCAAAGCAAGTAAGCCCTTGATTGGCTGCGACATTGACAAGGTTATGAGCGAAAAAAAGTATTATCAAGACAACACGCTGACATTGCAGAAGTTGGCCCAGCATTTGGGCACCAACCGACAGTACCTCAGCAATCATATTAATCAAGAATGTCACATGACCTTCTACGAATACATCAACGATTTTCGTTTGGAGGAGGTCAAAGCCATGTTGAAGAGCAAAGACATTGAAAACCAGCACTCTTTGGAAGACATTGCCATGATGGCGGGTTTCAATTCCTATGCCACCTTCTTGCGCTCGTTCAAGAAAAAGTATGGGCAAACACCATCACAATACCTGACGGAGAAAAAATCGTGACCAAATCAAAAATCTAAGTCACGCAATCGTTTTTTTTCCTAATTTGCGCCCAAATTTAACTTTACACTATGACTATCGAAGAATTAAAATCTCTTTTTAAGCAACGCTTTGGTAATGAGGGTGTTGTCTACACTTCGCCTGGGCGCATCAACCTCATCGGCGAACACACTGACTATAATGGCGGCTTCGTTTTTCCAGGAGCCATCGACTCGGGCATCTACGCCTGTATCCGCCTCAACGGCACCGACAAGGTCCGCGCCTACTCCATCGACAAGGAGGACTATCGCGAGTTTGGCATGAACGAGGAAGACCATCCACACTTGCACTGGGCCAATTACATCTTTGGCGTGTGCCGCGAAATCATCAAGCGGGGCTACAAGCTGCAAGGCTTTGACACCGTGTTTTACGGCAATGTTCCGATTGGTGCAGGCATGTCATCGTCGGCGGCCTTGGAAAGCACTTTCGCTTTCGCCCTTAATGAGTTGCTCAACCTTGGCATCGACAAGTTCGAGTTGGCGCGCATTGGTCAGGCCACGGAGCATAACTATGTCGGCGTGAAATGCGGTATCATGGACCAGTTCGCTTCCCTCTTCGGCAAGGCAGGTCACCTGATGCGCCTCAACTGCGCCACGATGGAATTTGAATACTATCCTTTCAACCCAAAGGGTTATAAGGTGGTGCTTTTGGACACTTTGGTGAAACACGAATTGGCTTCGTCGGCCTACAACCGTCGTCGCGAGTCGTGTGAGAACGCCTGTGCACACATCGCCAAAAAGCATCCAGAGGTGAAATATCTGAGTGATGCCACGATGGCCATGCTCAACGAGATTGATGTGGAGATTCCTGCCGAGGATTACATGCGCGCGGAATATGTCATTGGTGAGAAGCAGCGCGTCCTCGATGTCTGCGAAGCCTTGGAAAAAGGTGACTATGAGACCGTTGGCAACCGTATGTACGGCACCCACTATGGCATGAGCAAACTCTATGAAGTGAGCTGCGAGGAATTGGACTTCCTCAACGACATCGCCAAGGAATGTGGCGTAACCGGTTCCCGCGTGATGGGCGGCGGCTTCGGCGGCTGCACCATCAACCTGGTGAAGGAAGACCTTTATGATGCCTTTATCGCAACGGCAAAAGAGAAATTCGCCGCCAAATTCGGCCACGAACCGAAGGTTTATGATGTGGTGATTTCGGACGGCGCAAGGAGATTATAAGATTCCCCTCGGGGAATGGAGGTTTTAGGTTTTTGTTAACTGCGGCGGCCAATGCCGTTATAGATTGGCAAATTGTTCTTGCCGCCGCTTGTAACCATTAAACAAAACTCCATTCCCGAAGGGAAACTCAAACCAACAATTAAACGATTCAACAACAAACAATTCAACATAATGAAACCAACCCTATTAGTTTTAGCCGCTGGAATGGGTTCCAGATACGGCGCTTTAAAGCAAATGGACGGTGTCGGCCCTAACAACGAGGCCATCCTCGACTATTCCATCTACGACGCCAAACGTGCCGGCTTCGGCAAAGTGGTCTTCGTCATCCGCGAGGACTTCGCCGAGGCTTTCAAGAAAGTCAACAACACGGAGAAATTCGGTATCCCCGTTGAATATGTCTACCAATCCCTAGACAAGTTGCCGAAAGGCTTCAGCGTTCCCGAAGGTCGCGTGAAACCTTGGGGCACCTGCCATGCCGTTCTGATGGCCAAAGATGTTATCAATGAACCCTTTGCCGCCATCAATGCCGACGACTTTTATGGCAAGGAAGCCTACGAGGTTTTGGCCAAGTATCTTATGGAATGTGAAGGCAAGAAGGGTGCCTACAGCATGGTGGCCTACAAGCTGCGCAATACCATGTCGGACTTCGGCACGGTCTCTCGCGGCATCTGCACCGCCGACGCGGAAGGCCACTTGCAGACCATCGTCGAGCGCACGGCCATCGGTCACACCAAGGACGGTGGCGCAGCCTACACCGACGAAACGGGAAGCCATCCTTTGGACATGGACTCGCTCGTCTCGATGAATTTCTTCGGCTTCACGCCCGACTTCTTCGCCTATTCCGAAAAGGGCTTCGTGGAGTTCCTGAAAGGTCCTGCCCAGACCAACATCAAGGCCGAGTTTTTCATCCCGCTGATGGTCAACCAAGCCATACACGACGGTTCGGCCAAGCTGAAGGTGCTGTCGAGCAACGCCTCATGGTTCGGTGTGACCTACAAGGAAGACAAGCCCGACGTGATGCGCAAGATCCGCGAGTTGATTGAGAAGGGCGTTTATCCTAACAACTTATGGCAATGAACATTGAAGTAAAAACCTGGGGCAAGACCCCTGACGGCAAAGACATCAAGCTCTATACTTTGACCAACGCCAATGGTGTGAAGGTGCAGCTGAGCGACATCGGTGCGGGCATAGTGAGCATCGTCACGCCCGACCGCAACGGCCATTTCGACGATGTCGTGCTGGGCTACCCCAACGCCACTGATTATTATGGCGATGGACCCTGCGCGGGCAAGACGCCTGGCCGTTTCGCCAACCGCATCGCCAATGGCCGATTCAAGATTGACGACAAGGAATACCAGCTTGAAATCAATACCGGCGATGGTAAGCACCACCTTCATGGCGGCAGCATAGGCTTCGCCAACCAGAAGTGGGCCAGCCGCATCAACGGCGACAGTGTGGTGTTCACCTACCTCAGCGCCGACGGTGAAGCGGGCTATCCCGCTGAATTAGTGTCGAAAGTGTACTACACTCTCAACGACGAAAACGAGCTGAACATTCGCTTCTGTGCCTATTCATCGGACACCACCATCGTCAACCTCACCAACCACACCTATTTCAACTTGAAAGGCGAAGGCAACGGCGACATCCTTGACCATAAGCTGAGACTGAATGCATCGCGTTTCTTGCCTGCCACCAACGAGTTGATTACCACCGGTGAGATGCGACAAGTGACCGACACGCCTATGGACTTCACCCAAGCCAAACTTATCGGTCGTGACATCAAGGAATCCTATCCTGACCTTGTTAATGGCAAAGGTTACGATAGCTGCTGGGTTATCGACGGCATCGAGAAGGACAAACTTTGCCTTGCTGCCGAACTTTCGCACGAAGGCACAGGCCGTATGGTGAAGATCTATACTACCCAACCTGGTGTGCAGGTCTACACCGGAAACTGGCTCTCGGGTTGTCCAAAAGGCAAGAACGGCCACATCTACAATGACTATTCAGGCGTTGCTCTGGAATGTCAGGCCCTCCCTGACTCGCCTAACAAACCCAACTTCCCAAGCACCTTCCTGCGTTCGGGCGAAGAATACAACGAAACGATCATTTTTAAATTCTCAACTATTTAAATGAAAATGAACTACGAATTAAACAAATTGAACAAATGCCGATTCCTGAATTAAGCAGCTAAAGCTGCAGATTTTACGAATTCGTACCCATTCGCAACAAAGTTGCAAAAAATCTGTCGGGAACAATTCGTGTCATTGACTTCGTCGAATCTTCGATTTCGTGTAATTCGTAGTTAAATATTTGAATATTAAATCTTTAAATTACAAATATCTATGGAAACAAACGTTAAAAAACAGAACTACTTCATCCCAATCATCGTGATGATCCTCTTGTTCGGCATGATTTCATTTGTCACCAACCTGGCCTCGCCCATGGGCGACATTCTGAAGAACCAGTTTAAAATTCCGAATTGGCAAGGCACCTTGGGCGTGTTCGCCAACTTTATCGCATACGCCGTGATGGGCATTCCTTCTGGCAACTTGCTCCAAAAGAAAGGCTACAAGAAGACCGCTCTCATCGCCGTCATTGTGGGCTTCATCGGTGTCGGCATTCAGACCTTGTCAGGCGTTTTTGGCAGCTTTGCTGTTTATCTGCTCGGCGCTTTTGTAGCGGGCTTCAGCATGTGCCTTCTCAACACCGTGGTCAACCCGATGTTGAACCGCTTGGGCGGTGGTGGCAACAAAGGCAACCAGCTTATCCAGATCGGAGGCTCATTCAACTCGTTGTGTGGCACAGCCGTCATCATCATCACTGGCTTGCTCATCCCCAGCATCGTTGATGCCAAGATTAGCGACGTCTTCCCGCTGATGTACACTGCCTTGGGCATCTTTGCCTTTGCTTTCATCGTCATCCTGCTGACCAAGATTCCGGAGAACGAACAGAAGCAAGACGCTGTCAAACAAGTGGAAAAAGGCAAAGGCCCCATGGCCTTCCGTCACTTCGTGCTGGGTGCCATCGCCATCTTCATCTATGTCGGTGTCGAGGTGGGCATTCCGAACGTCTTGAACAAATGGCTCCAGAATCCTGAGCTTAACGTGCTGGGAAGCGGCGTCAACGCTGAAGCTGTGGCTGGTTCAGTGGCTGCCACCTATTGGTTCCTGATGCTGATTGGTCGTCTGATTGGTGGCATCATTGGCAGCAAAGTGTCGGCCAAAGCGATGCTTACTACAGTGTCGGCTATCGGTATCATTCTCACTTTGTTGGCCATGTTCGGTCCTTCCACCATGGTCAAGTTCCCCGCTTTCAATGGCGCACACGGTTTTGGTATGGTGAACATTCCGCTCAACGCTGCCTTCTTGGTCTGCATCGGTCTCTGCACCTCTGTGATGTGGGGTGGCATCTTCAACCTCGCTGTTGAGGGTTTGGGCAAATACACTGAAAAGGCTTCGGGCATCTTCATGGCATTGGTTTGCGGCGGCGGCATCCTGCCTCTGCTCCAAAACGCTATCGTCGATGGCTTGGGCGGTGTCGGTTACCTCCAGAGTTACTGGGTGATCGTCATCGGTCTTGCCTTCCTGCTCTTCTATGCCCTTTGGGGTTCGAAGAATGTCAACAAGGACATCCCTGTGGATTAATTGTCCCAGTCAAGCAATAACAAACAAGCCTGTCAGAATTTCTGGCAGGCTGTTTTTGTTTCCAAGCTAGGGCTTAGCGTATGCGTATTCTTCTTCCTACGCGAAGTTTGTCTGTCTTTTTTATTTTGTTGAGCTTGCAAAGAAGAGTGACTGTAGTTTGATGCTCCACAGCAATTTTGCTCAAAGTGTCTCCTCTCTTGGCAATGTAATACTCTTTTTCTTGGTACGGATGAGATGATGATCTTGAGTCAATAACATTGATTTTGAAAGATTTGTCCATGTTGGAGTAAGCATCTTTCATGATTTTGGTCGAAATGCTATAGTCTTTGTTGACCAATCTGGCAGAGTCGGCCAATGAATGTGAAAACAGCCAGTCGTAGGTTTGGTCAAGGTAGAAGATGCGTGCCAGTTGTGAATGGTTGACGCCCCTCATCTTGTCGAAAATGAGCTTGCTGGTATCGCCACATTGAATCATGGATTTGACGACCCTTTCGGAGCACCTCACTGGTACCGCTTGGTCGGCTGTGCCATGGATGATCCATAGGGGAAGCTCGTTAAGTCCACACAGCTCCTTCACCGAGGCACCGCCACACATGGCCATGGCTGCAGCAATCCTATCAGGATAGCTAGCTGCTACGTCGAGAGTGCCATAACCGCCAAGGCTCATGCCTAAAACATAAAAACGGTTTGTGTCGACGGCATAATGGCCTTTCACCCAATCAAAAAGGTCCATCACTTTCTCCGGTTTCCACGCGCCTTGCGTTTGAGGTGCCACTACAATGGCATCAATGGTTCTACCTTTGGTCAGGGCATCGATGCATCCATAATTGCGGATCATGTTCAGGTTATTTCCACAAAGGCTCTTTCCATGCAAAAACATCACCACGGGTTTCTTGACATCGGGAGCATTATAGTTTTCAGGCAGATAGAGCCAAAAATTATATCCTTGCTTGATGGAGTCGCGACAAGCTATCAATTGCGCGAAGGTGTTTGAAGGCAGGATGAATAGCAGAAAACCTATTATGATCAGTGTTTTTTTCATTGACTATTGTAACGATATTTTGTAGATTTTATTTCCCCTCGACCCTAAAACAATTTTATTGTCAATGATGACGGGCGACGATTCAAAATTGCTGCCAACTCTTTGTGAGGCCACGATTTCTCCTGTCTTTCCTTTGATTACATAAACATTGCCACTAGTGTCGGCGGTAAAGATGAACATCTCGTTCTTGTCATTGTAGAATGCCACTGGCGATGACCAGCAATATTGTTTGGTCTTGGTCTGATAAAGAATGTGACCGTCGCTCTTGTCAAATGCCGTAAAATAGCCGCGAACATCTGCTGAGTTGATGCAGAAGTTACTGAAGATCATACCTTCACAATCGCCGCCACCCAACAAGGGAGAACAATACATGCCACCATCCAAGGTCTTTTCGCCGCCCATGTGAAGCCTGCGGCATGAAATCGTGTCTTCCCAGATCAACTCACCTGTCAGTCCTTGCAATTTCACGAAATAGCTCTTTCCAGTATTGCCTTGACGGTCAACCTCACAGCCTGTGTACACGTATGGGATGCCGTCTTCAATGTCTACAAGTGGAGTGGCATCGGTGTCGTCATGGTTCCAATAATGCCAGACGGGCTTCATCGTGTTGAGGTTGACGCAAAGGATATTCCCGCCATTGTCAGAGAGGTAGCCGTAATTCTTATAGACCGCCATCGATGACTCGATTCCTGGCGAGCTCTTTGACTTGGTCAATGAGTAACGTAAAGTGGATTGCAAGGTGTAACCCCCGTCGCCGATATAATACTTGTAAAGAGTGCCATTCTCGCCTGGACGGAACACGAAACCTCCGATGACAACGGGCGAGGAATCGTAGGCACCCCATGAGCGCCATGCTTTCGGATCTTTTCCATGAGAATGTATGGTCTGATGGGTGAACATGTCGAATACGATATTGCCAAAAGGAGCATGTTTCTCCACTCCGTGTCCTACATAAAGATGACCGTTAAACAAAGGATTGAGTGAAGGCGTGCCTTTCAGCACGTTCTTGGTGTTGAGGCATTTGCGACTTTCTTTACCTGTTTGGAAATCAACGAAGTACACATTGCCGCATAGTGATGCAATGATGAGCTCTTGTGTACATAAGTGGTCGATGACCGTGTCGTCCAATTGCTCAAAACGAGCCAAAAGGCTGTCAGGCCATTGGACAAATACGGGCTGTCCTGTCCATCCCGTGCCACCATACCAAGTGCCGTGGGAAGTCTTGGAAGTGTCCATTTCCGTCTTGAAGACCCAATCCACGTTGATATTGATGGAATCGCCGTGAAGATGCCCGCAGAAATTCGGATTTCTTGTTGGGCTGCCACGAAATGTGAAGATGCCAGGAGCATCTTCATAAAGGTCATTGAAATTAGATAGTTCGCATGGCACTGTTGTGTCAAAAGTGTCGACCACAAACATCACTTTCTCCGCCGAGGCAAACATGGTGTCAGGGCAGCCGTAGTCGATTACGACTGTTGGGATTGTGTCGGCAACTACTGTCTCTTCCACCACGACTTGAGGTTGCTCCATCGTACAGGATGGGGTAGCCATAATGATGCTGAACAGGAATATGAAAGCTAATTGTTTCATTTTTCGTTATTTAGTAATCCAACCATCATCGGAAATGGTTGGTGGATTGTCGTAAAAATCGGTCGCGCTCAACGATTTGATGCTTTTCAAGGCTCGGTCTTTCTTGTCAATCAAAGGGCCATTGTTGGGGTTGACCTGATAGGTGGAAATCACCTGGGCATCAATGAAATCACCCGTTTTGGCATCCATACGGATTCTGAAAATAGGGGCAATCCCCAACTTGCCGGCAATCTTGATTTGGCTATAGGTAGCAAAGTTGCCCATGCTGTAGGCAATGAATTTACCGTTGTAAATCTCTACGCCTCGCGTGACATGCGGTCCATGACCGAGAACGACATCAGCGCCAGCATCGATGGCAAGATGGGCAAACTCGTAAGCATTGCCGCGGTTTTGTTCAATATAGTAGTCCGCTTTGCGCGTGACGTGTTCATAGGCAACACCTTCGCCACCGCAGTGCATCGAAACGATGACCACGTCGCAGGTGGCGGCAAGTTGGCTCACCAGACTCTTCATATTGGCATAGTCGTGGAGCGGCACGATGCTCGTATTGGGTGAGAAAGCGCAAAAGCCATAGCGCACGCCATTGATGACAAAGGTTGCGGTAGGCTTGGTTTGATAGCCTGCCCAGTTCAAATGGTTGTCGTTAAGGATTTTAGTTGTGTTGTCACGCCCATATTGACGGAAGTCGTTGCTGTGGTTGTTGCCCACACTAATCAAATTGAATCCAGCATCCTTATAGTACTTGATATAGCTAGAAGGCATGCCGAAGCAAAACATCTTGCATTCCTTGACCAAACTATCGGCCAGCACTCCTTCCATATTGCAGAAAACGATGTCGCCGCCTTCAAAATAAGGTTTCACCTCATCGAAGAAATACTTTGCTGTTTCTTCATCGGCCAAATCTGACCGTTTGGGAAAAATCGTTCCCAACATCACATCGCCGCCAACGGCCACAATGGTCAAAGTATCCTGCGCAGAAAGCAAACTGGGAATAAGCGACAAAAACAAAAATGTCGCCTTCAACAAATGTGAAAAGCGTTTCATTAATCTTCAACTTTCGGAAAGTTTGCAAAGATAGGGAGTATTTTTGTATTTTTGCCAATTATTTCGATTTCGGCTGAAAAATGTTCAAGAAAATCCTCGGTACGGGCGCGGCAAGAGCGGTCAATGTGTTAACACAATTGGCCACCCTAATTATGGGAACCCGTTATCTAGGTGCCGCA
Source organism: uncultured Bacteroidales bacterium (assembly GCA_946185535.1). GTDB lineage: Bacteria > Bacteroidota > Bacteroidia > Bacteroidales > F082 > Limimorpha. The sequence goes on along the minus strand of CAMHJX010000006.1, from coordinate 3,066 downwards.
GAATGGGGCAAGGCCTTCATCGCCCAAACCGACATCACCTTTTTATTAATAGGCATCGAACTCATCGCTGGCAGTGGACTGGTGTATTTCACGCCACGTAAGAAAATCGCTACCCTGATGAAGATTTCATACGGCTGGATTGCCTTCATGATGCTGGTTTACCTACTGTTGTTCAATATCTTACATTTCTTCCCGAACTTCTATCACACCATCGTTCCCGAAGGCTATGCTTGGCTTGTTTTGTTGATGACTTTTGTCTACAGCTTGCATGAATTCAACCTCAACCATTTCCTTGGCAAAGAAAAGGTGGCAACCTATAACTGGCTGTTCCTCATACAAATATTGACACAGGTCTCCATGATGGCAGTGTTGATTTTCGCTTTGAATCTGAGGACAGCCAAAGCCCTACTCTACTCTCAACTTTGTGGCTATAGTTTGGCCACCCTCATCGGATGGATTCTGCTCTTCCCAAGGCTGAAACGCGATGGTGGAGAACCTTTGAAAGACAGTTTGAAGGAAATGCTCCATTATGGTGCATTCATGCAACTTTCAACCTTGGTCAGTACACTGAACAAGCGCTTGAGCCTCTATTTGTTGAACACCCATTGCGATGAGAAATCCATCGGTGTGTATGCCTCGGGTACACAAGTTACGGAAGGTGTCAATATTGTAGGACAAAGCATTGGTTTGGTGGCCTTCTCCTCGTTGAGCAACACCGAAAAGGAAGAACGTGCCTCTCAACTTACCTTGCGCTTTATGAAAGTAGCCATTTTGCTGACATTCACCGCTTTGTTTGTCATTTGTCTGCTCCCGACGGTGTTTTTTGAATGGGTGTTTTCAGGTGAGTTTGCTGACATCCGCACTGTCATCCTTCTGATGGCACCTGGTATCGTGTTTTTCTCTGCCCACACCATTTTGGCCAACTATTTTTCTGGCACGGGTCAACCGAAATATAACCTTTATGCCTCACTCATCGGTCTTTCGGTTACACTTGTTTCAGCCTTTGTTTTGATCCCTATATTGGGCATCCGAGGTGCCGCCATCACCACTTCGCTGACTTACACGGCGTTGTTTGTTTACCATTGGATTGTCTTCCACAAACTCACGAATTGCCATTTGTATCATTTAATTCCAAATCGCGAAGATTGGGAATGGGTTAAAAACAACCGTTAAAGGTATTTTCTGACGTTTTTTTTCGTACCTTTGCATCCAAATCCATTTTTATGAGCGAAATCAACGAAGACGACATCTTCACGCAAGATAGCGACCCTATTCCTACGACAGAAAACTATAACGACGACAGCATCGTCCATCTTGAGGACATGGAACACATTCGTCGCCGTCCGGGTATGTATATCGGCAAGCTCGGCGATGGTGCCTCGCAAGATGACGGTATCTATGTGCTGATCAAAGAAGTGATTGACAACTCCATCGATGAGTTCACTTCGGGCTTTGGTAAGAAGATAGAAGTTAGGGTTGACAAAGCAGAAAAGAAAGTCAGCATCCGCGACTATGGCCGTGGCATCCCGTTGGGTAAGCTGAAGGAGGCCGTCTCGCAACTGAATACGGGTGCTAAATATGACAGCAAGGTGTTCCAAAAGTCAGTCGGCTTGAACGGCGTCGGTACCAAGGCCGTCAACGCGCTTTCATCCTATTTCAAGGTGCAGTCGGTCCGCGAGGGCAAGACAAGGATAGTGGAGTTCGCACAGGGAAAGTTGATTAATGATTCGGGGATTATTCCAGTAGATGCGGCCCTTCGACAGGCTCAGGGACCTAACCCTACTGTCGGCCCTTCGACAGGCTCAGGGACCTTAGATACTGGAACTTTGACCGAGTTCATCCCGGATTCTGCTCTTTTTGGTAACTTTCACTATGTGGATGAATACATCGAAAAGCGCGTGTGGAACTACGCCTACCTCAACCGTGGCTTGAGTTTGATATACAACGACAAACGCTATTATTCCAAAAACGGCCTCCTTGACCTGTTGCAGAACAACATGGAAGGCGAAGGCCTCTACCCCATCATCCATATCAAGGACGGCGACTTTGAGGCAGCTTTTACGCATGTCAATGGTCAGTCGAGCGACTATTTCTATTCGTTTGTCAATGGCCAACACACCACTGAAGGCGGCACACACCAGTCCGCTTTCCGCGAAGGCTATGCCCGCGTGGTGCGCGAGTTCTATCAAAAGGAATACGAGCCTGCCGACATCCGCCAAGGCCTGATTTGCGCTTTGTGTGTCCGCATTCAAGAACCTGTGTTTGAGGCACAAACCAAGACCAAACTCGGCTCCACCCACCTTGCGCCTAACAATCCAGACGGCACAAACGACAGTCCCTTCCTTAAAACATACGTCTTCGACATCCTGAAGCGTCACTTGGACAACTACCTGCACAAGAACCCTGAAACGGTCAGCGTGTTGCAGGCGAAGATCCAAGCTAACGAAAAGGAACGCAAGGAGATTGCCGGTATCAAGAAAGCTGCCCGCGAGAGTGCCAAGAAGGTTAGCCTGAACAACCGCAAGCTCCGTGACTGCCGCATCCACCTCAACACTAATCATGAGAAGCGCCTCGAAAGCACCATCTTCATCACCGAGGGTGACTCCGCTTCCGGAAGCATCACCAAGAGCCGCGATGTGCAGACCCAGGCCGTGTTCAGCCTGCGCGGTAAGCCGCTCAACTGTTTGGGGATGACCAAGAAAGTGTGTTACGAGAACGAGGAGTTCAACCTGCTGCAAGCCGCCTTGAACATCGATGAGGACATTGAGAACCTGCGCTACAACAACATTGTCATCGCCACCGATGCCGATGTGGATGGCATGCACATCCGCCTGCTGATGCTCACTTTCTTCCTCCAGTTTTACCCCGATCTTGTGCGCAACGGCCATGTCTACATCTTGCAGACGCCCTTGTTCCGCGTGCGCAACAAGAAGGAGACCTACTACTGTTACACCGACGAGGAACGCATCACTGCCAAGGAGAAATGCGGCAAGCAGGCCGAGATCACCCGCTTCAAAGGCTTGGGCGAAATCTCCCCCGACGAGTTCCGTGGCTTCATCGGCCCCA
>CAMHJX010000005.1 GCA_946185535.1 uncultured Bacteroidales bacterium | reverse complement strand
ATGTTTCGGAAAGAATGATGTCGGCAGTGGTGAGTGCCACTTGTTTGGTGGCAGTTGGCGTTTCTGGTTGGCTGTAGCGTTTGTCCAACTCCTCAAGTTGTTTCAGGATTTTTATGGTTGGCAAAGGCTCTTTCTTCTGCTTTTTTGAAATGCGGTTCAAGGCATCGGACAGTTGGTTGTAGGTACCGCGTTCCACTATTTGTTTCAAGCGGTCAACGGTATGGCGACCTTCATCATCGAACAAGGGGCGTATTTCGCGCAAGAAAGCGACGGCTTTCTTGGCATCATTGTCTTTGCTACCGATTTTGAGCTTTTCTTCTTGAGCCTCGCTCTGCTGGTCGAGGGAGTATTGCGCCAAAGCTTTCTGTACCTGCTCATAGTGGAGTTGCAAGTCATCTCCAAATGGTACGGCTTTTTCATCTGGTTCTGCACGGAAGAGGTCGGCAGCTTCAAGGAATGAGAGTTCTCGGGTGGTTTTACCCACGAGGTAATAGGCTTTCTTTTGGGGCGAGGACAGGTATGATACGGTACTTGGTAGCGTCTCTCCGAGACGCATTTCGACCGAGGCTTCAGTAGCCCCACACTGCGTTCCTTGTGTGGGGTTATTGAGATTGAGCCTCTCCGAGGCTCCGGGGACAGCGGCGCACTTCATGGCTCTCGCACAACGGCTCTTTGGAGGCAACTGCTTGATTTTACGGTATAGTGCGGAATTGGTGTCGTGAAGTGCACGTACTTCGCTCAGCAGTTCCAGGCTGCGGTCGGTTTCGTCGCGGACATCAGCATTGAAGAGCTTGAACTCATGCACCATTTCATCATGTGAATAGATTCTGGTGTCCTCGCCAAGGGCGGAATGGAAGCTCTGCAATTTGATGAGGGAGTTTTTCTTCAGGCTGATGATGGCATCACCTGGGTCGGAAGGATAGAACATATAATTGTGAATCGCGTTGGCGGTGGAGCCGATACGGTTCACACGGCCGATGCGTTGCATCAGACGCGTGGCGTTCCACGGGCTGTCGTAGTTGACAATCACATTGGCCCGATGCAGGTTGACGCCCTCGGCCAACACATCGGAAGTGATGATGATGTTATAGTCGTTGTGCCATTCTTTCTTATACTTTGCGTCAAAGTTGGCTTTGATGGTGTCGCGCAGACGGTTGCGACTTTTGGCGCAAACGGCAAGAATGTCGTTGCGATTCAAGCGTTGTTTCAACTCCTTTTCCAGATAATTGACGGTATCCACACTTTCGCTGAATACCACAAGCTTGCCGCCAGGGTTCTTCTTCTTGTCGAACAATTCGCCTTGCAACATGGTGATGAAGAGTTCCAGTTTGGGGTCGGATTTCACTTTCTCCCATCGCTTGCACAATTTGTCCAGTACCTCGGCATCGTATTCCAACATGGGTAAGAAATCAGGAAGGAAGTCGGCAGCATGGAAGAGAATCTCTTTTTGGTCGAGTCCCTTTCCGATGGCCAGTTCAATGATTTCGTCCAGCTCTATGCCGTCAGCTTGCAGCTTTTTCACATTCAAGTCTGGCGCAATGATGACCTTGTCTTCCTCGAACATCTTAATCATTCCTTTAGTGGCATCAAGTAGGGTGTGAAGCGATTTCTTGAAAGCATCGAAACTACTTTCCAAGCGTTTGACCATGTGTGTCTGATAGATGGAGGCCAGCGAATCGGCCATGTGCTTTGCCATTTTCCCAGAAGTAACTTTGTAGGACGGGCAATACTCTATGGCACGATAACGGGCATAACGCAAACCGCTTCCGTCGAACATGTCCGGGTTTACCTCTTTCAGGTTAGCCGATGGCGTGTCCACTAACTTGATATAGGTGTCAATAAAGAGTTTAAGTACTTGAGGTGACAATTGATAGGTGCGGTCGGTGGGGTCGAGCAACTGAGGGAAGTGTATCTCGTTGGCATAGCGGGGCTCATGCTGGATGTTGCTGCGGGTACGGCGCACCATCACCTTCTCCAGCACCTTGTGTCGAAGTTCCTGATTGATGGCATCGATGTGGCTGGTAAGGAACTCGGCACTCAAGGTGCGACGTTGCGACATGAGGCTCTTGAATTCCTTAATCCAAGGGGCAAAGGTATCGGCAATGTTGGAGACACCATCAATCGTGCAACGGGCAGTGTCCTGGAACAACAACAGTTGGTTCTTGATGTCTTCTGGCGTGTTATTGAGTGGCGTGGCCGAAAGCAGCAGCACACGCTTGTTGCCTTTGACATTGCCTTTGTTCAATCGTGCCGACTTGCAGATTCGTTGCAGCAGGTCGTAATTACCTGTGCTGTCGTGACGGAAATTGTGCGCCTCATCAACGATGATGAGGTCGTAGTAACCAGGCTGGCTGTAGTTGTTGGTGCCCTCAATGACCTTATCCAAGCTACCGTTGCTGACAAACTGGCTATAGTTGTTCTTGATTTGGAAATCGCGGAAAGTGTCTTCCCAATTGCTTTGCACCGCAGGAGGGAAGATGACAAGAATACGGGTGTTGTTGCCGTTGGCGGCGATAAACCGCTGGGCAATCATAGCTGCCACCACGGTTTTGCCCAGACCCACCACATCGGCAATGAAACAGCCACCATGCTGCATCATGATATTATAGCCTTGCACTACTGCGTCACGTTGGTAGGTAAGGTTGTCGTAATTATCAGGCAGATGAGGAATAAAGTCATCTTCCACCTGATCGCCGAAATGGTCGATGAGCATCCTCATGTAAAGTTCGTAGGGTGTAGGCTGATGTTCTTCTGTGGTCAGATGGGTTTTGCCAACGATAGGATTCACATCGTCCATTGTCACTGGAATGGCATCCTTCCAAAGGCTTTGAAACTCTTCCTCGCAGTAATGCACATCGTCGTAGTCCTTCATGGCCACGTTCAATTCGTAGCGTGGCGGTTCGGTGGTGCCGAGCCCCTGTGCGCTGAGGTTGCTGCTGCCCATGATGACCCAGCCGTCGCTGTGCTCATTGTGGTTATTTGGCAAGCATAAATAGAATTTCGCGTGAAGGTCTTTGGTGGGATGGATGCGCAACTGCAACCGCTCGTTGGCAATGTCGGCGCAGAACTGACGGATGCCTTCATCGACTTCTGACGAGTATTCGGACTGGTAGACATCACGAAGGAAATCCTCGCAATACTGTTCAAGCGTGGCTTCTTTGTTCTCGAAGAAAAACTTACCAGTGAGTTGCGATTGGCGGAAGAGATTGTCGATATTGATGCCGACGAGGATGCGTATCTCGGTGACATTTTCCAATTCCTTGCGCAGTTTGAAGTAGCCGCTTGAACGAAAATAGCCAACCACGGCATGAAAGATGTCGAAGTTGGCCATGGCAGAGGCGATGCCGTGGAATTTGTCCATCAGCCTCGTCTCGGTATTATTGAAGAACTTGGTACTCATTATGGCTTGGCGTTTAGAGCGCTTCGCCCTTCTGATGGGTCACAAAAAGAATCCGTGAACTTCTGTCTGGACCGAGGTTCTCGACTACCTACACTACAAACAAGAAAGCCCACGGATATACCGTGAGCGTTCTGCTTTCTTGAGTAGTGTAGTTGAAATTGTCGAGATTTCGGTCCACTTGAAAAGCAAAAACGCTTTATATCAATATGTTATATAATCAGTTATCTTCTGTGTTGGTATGTTCTTTTTGGGTTGATGAGGGCAAAGATAGACAAACTTTGGAAAATGTTGAACAAAAAAGTTCAAAACCTTATAGACAATTGGCATTGAAAGGCTCGGGGTGACTGTTTTTGTGGAAAAAATGGAAAAAAGTATGAACAAGTGTTGCGAGGAACGAAATTTGTTGTATTTTTGCAGTGTCAGAAATGACTAATCCGGTATTTTCCGCGTGGGAGTAAGACTACACCGCCCCTGCTCCAAACTTAAAAGATGGAGACTGACAACAGCCTCCATTTTTTATTTCCCGTATTCCTTTCGGAATTTCCTTACAAAGTCTTTTCGGAAAGCAAAGTTCCGTTTAATAGATAGCGAAACTTTTCCCTTGAAAATAAGCACTTCCAAAGCATGGGCATTTTGTTCGAAATAATTTCTGATTTGAACCGCTAACAAACCGCCATTATATCGGGTGGTCATGTTCAACAAGACGTGGTTTGACTGGCTCGTTGAATCCGTTAACCGATTTGAGGCAGATGAACTTCCTTGTATGGTCTTTAATTCGTAGATTCTATAAACGCCTTTGCGCTCAAAAATAAAATCAGGGGATTGCGTCTTACTTGGATTGGGAAGAATGTACACTTTGTACCCATGCGTGACGGCCTTACGGGCAGCGTTGAGCAAATTGCTGTAATCGTCTTCGCTTTCACTACCCGTAGAAAAGATACCAGTTTCTCCTTCAACAGGATGGAAATTGCCCATACGAGCAATCCGCTCCACTTGTCGGGAGTAGTCAGCACCTTTCAGTGTATGAAGTTTGGCCAATTCTGCTGCAATGTCGCTCATCGATGTGTTTTGATGTGTGCAAAGATAGGAAAAACATGGAATAAATTTACAAACCTCTTTTGCAAAGTTTGCAAAAGATAACTGCAAAACAAAAACCTGATTTCACTTCACCATCCCCAAAATCACCTCAGGCGCAATGGTCATTTCGGTGACGGCACAAAGGCCTGCACCGATGTGCATGAAGTGCCAATTTGGCACTTCAAACTCTTATGTTTTTCTTTCGTCAAATTCCATTACGCCAGATTAAGATTTAAATTAATAAGAGTTTTTAGACTATCCCCTTGCAAGCTCATGGAAAAGTTGTAATTTTGCAGCAGTTTCGCTCCCATCCGTTGGCGACTAAATATAACCTTCGGATGTGTAGGCCAAAAGCAGCACTAACCTGGTTTGGTACATCGAAATAAAAACACTCCGACGAGAAAAACCTTTAGGGATTACTTACCGTCGGAGTTTTTATTTGCTTCCAACCCGTCAACAACCAGTTTACCTTATCGCCATTCCAGTTTTGCGAAATGACTGCCTCAAAGCCATCTTTTTGCAAATGGACAGTTTGCTTGGCAGGGATTGTCTTGGTTATAGTTCCTTATTACTTTATTCAAAGCTGCTATAGCTTTCCTTTTTTCGGCTTTTTTATCCATGTTTGCTTGCTTTTGTGTAATTCACAGCAAAGAAACAACCTTTGTCAAGAAAAAGCCGTTGAACAAACGTTTGTAGTCGATAGTAGTCGTTTGCTGTCGGGTAGTTTTCTGTAAATGAATGATTAAAACAAACGGATAAAGTTGCGGATGTCCAGATTGCAGATTTAACTATTATTCTTATCTTTGCACTTTCTCTAAAAATTCATGTTTATGGACATCAAAGCAGTAAAATTCAGAAAAGACGGGTTCTATTCCCAGCCCTTTGCCTTTGGCGGCGAAGAAGGTACCGACAAATTTGACAAGAACATCCGCTATCGCGGCAGCCTCCAGAACTATCTGATCGACACGGGTAAAGATGTCATTTTGGTGGACACAGGCCTTCCCGAAGGCACACCCGAAGAGGCACCCGACGAGAACTCGGCAGCCTACACTGGAAAGGATATCTGTAGCTACATGGACGCTTTCAAAGCCCTCGGCTACAAGCCCGAACAAGTGACCAAGATCCTCCTCACGCACCGCCACAGCGACCACAGCGGCGAACTGCGCTCATTCCCCAATGCGAAGATCTATGTGAATGCTGACGAGATGCAGGCCGCCGAACTGCAAAATTTGCCCAATCTCGTGCCAGTACACTTCACCGATGGCGCATATTACAACTTTCCCGAAACACAGAAGATTTGCGACGGCATTTGGTTCGTCAAAGCCAAAGGACATACCAACGGCAACAGCCTCGTGATTGCCGAGAACGAAGGCCTGTTCTATATGTTCCAAGCCGACATCACATACGTGGATGAGGCTTTATATGAGAATAAACTTTCGGTAGTATACGACGACCTGTCCGCCGCCCGCGAGACCTTGGACCGCGTGCGCGAGTTTGTTCGCAACCATCCCACGGTCTATATGGGCACCCACACACCGCAAGGCTACGAGAACCTGGAAGCCAAGCGCGTGATGGACTTGGACCATCCTGTCCCAACCGTCTTTGCCGAAATCGACTTCTCCAAGAAGGAAGCCTCGGGCAAGTACGTCTGCTCCATCTGCGGTTACGTCTACGACGCTGCCGAACACGACGGCGTGGCCTTCGAAGACCTCCCCGACGACTGGAAATGCCCGCGCTGCAAGCAAAGCAAGGAGAAGTTCAACAAGGCGTAATGTGGTAGAATGGCTATCAGCTTTCAGCCGTCAGCTATCAGTTTGGTAGCAACGAGGCTGAAAGCTGATTGCTGACGGCTGACAGCCCATACAACCTATAGATACTACAAAAACAAATACATAATATACTAACTCTATGATCAACGACTTCATCTATAACATTCCCGTAAGAATCTACTTCGGGCGCGACCAACTGAAACACCTTGGCGCAGAACTCAAGAAATACGGCACGCGAGTGCTGATGACCTACGGCGGCGGCTCCATCAAGAAGATGGGACTCTACGACCGTGTAGTGAAAGAAATAAAAGACGCTGGACTCGAATTGTTCGAGCTCTCGGGCATCGAGCCGAACCCACGCATCGACTCTGTACGCAAAGGTGTGCAGATGTGCAAAACGCATAACATCGACGTGCTGCTGGCTGTGGGCGGTGGCTCCACCATCGATGCCACCAAGATCATGGCCGCCGGTGCCTGTGTCGACCACGACCCCTGGGACTTCCTCGACCTCAGCAAACGCGCACCCATCGAGCGTGCCCTACCTATCGTCAGCATCCTGACACTCGCGGCCACAGGCTCGGAGATGGACACGGCTGCCGTCATCAGCAACCCCGAGACCAACGACAAGATCGGCCGTCTGGATCCCAACATGTTGCCCAAGGCATCCTTCCTCGACCCGAGCATCACCTTCAGCGTAAGCCCCTATCAGACCGCTTGCGGCTCGGCCGACATCCTGTCGCACCTCTTCGAGGTCTATTTCACCATGGACCAGGACCTCTACATGCTCGATTGCTTCATGGAAGGCTTGATGAAGACCGTCATCCGCTTCGCCCCCATCGCCATGCGAGAGCCTGATAACTATGAGGCACGCGCCAATCTGATGTGGGCCTCCTCATGGGCCATCAACGGCTTTGTGAACGGCGGCAAACGCAAAGCCTGGAGCTGCCATCCTATGGAACATGAGCTGTCGGCCTTCTACGACATCACCCACGGTCTCGGCCTCGCCATCCTCACCCCGCGCTGGATGGAGTATTGCCTCAACGAAACCACGGTGTCTAAATATGTCCAGTTTGGCACCAACGTCTTCGGCATCGACCCGACCCTGCCTCCGATGGACATCGCTCATCAAGCCATCAACAAGTTGAGCGACTTCCTCTTCAACACCTTGCAACTGAAGCGTACCTTCCCCGAGGTGGGCATCGACAGGACTCACTTCGCAGTGATGGCCAAGAAAGCCGTTGGCGGTGGTACCTTGCCTGGCTTCAAGCCCTTGCAGCAGGCCGATGTAGAGAAGATCTTTGAGATGTGCATGAAATAACACTAAATCCTATTCAATATGAAAAAACTATTCTTTCTCGCAGCAGTGGCACTGATGATGGCTACGGGCTGCAACAACCAGAACAACAAGACCACACAAGTGGCGGCTGAACCTGAACCTGTGGTCGAGCAGACCAGTGGCATCTATGACATCACCGTCAAAGACATGGACGGAAGCGATGTATCCTTGGCCAACTACAAAGGCAAAGTGCTACTCATCGTCAACGTGGCTAGCAAATGCGGCTTGACCCCGCAGTATGAAGGCCTTGAAGCCATTTATCAGAAGTACAAAGACCAAGGTCTGGAGATTTTGGCATTCCCCTGCAACCAATTCTTGGAGCAAGAGCCTGGCACCAACGAGGAGATTCAGAGCTTCTGCTCGCTGAACTACAATGTCACCTTCCCGCTGTTCGACAAGATTGATGTCAATGGTGAGGCGGAGAGCCCACTTTACACCTACCTCAAGAAACAAGCGCCTTTCAAGGGCTATCCCGAGGGCACCGAGGAGTTTGCCGCGCAACTCGACCAGATTCACCAAAAGACCGGCACAGGCTTCGACCAAGGCGACGCCATCCGCTGGAACTTCGGCAAGTTCCTGGTCTCCAAAGACGGCAAGACCATCCTTCGCTTCGAGCCTATGGTGACGCCCGACATGATGGAGGGAGCCATACAGGAGTTTTTGAAAGTCAATGAATAAAATTCGATTCAAAATGAAGAGATTACTCATTCTCGCCATCGTAGCGATGGCCGTCGTTTCATGCGGTCCGAAAAAGGAAAACCAAAAGGAAGAAGTCCCAAAGGCAGAAACCCCAAAAGTGTTGGTGCTCTACTATTCTCAAACGTCGAACACGAAAGCTGTAGCAACCGAAATCGCCACACGGCTCGGTGCCGACATGGAGGAGATTGTCCCCACGAAACCCTACGATGAAGATTTCCAAGCCACCATTGAACGTTGCAAGCAAGATCGCGAACAAGGAATTTCCCCCGAGATTCAGCCTTTGGCAGCCGACATCGCCAAATACGATGTGGTTTTCCTCGGCTATCCCGTGTGGTTCGGCACATACGCGCCGCCCGTGATTACCTTCTTGAGTCAAGTGGACTTGAGCGGGAAGAAAGTTGTTCCGTTCTGCACCTTCGGCAGTGGCGGACTGGAGTCAAGCATGAAGGATTTGGCAGAGGCACAGCCTAAAGCGGAAATCCTTCCCGGCTATGGCGTGCGTGCCGCCCGACTCGAAGCCGCACCCAAAGAAATCGACCAATTCTTGAAAGCAAACGGTTTCCTTGAAGGAGAGTTCGTTAAGTTGGAGGATTTTACGGAGCAACATCCAGTAAACGAAGAAGAAGCAGCCATTTTCAACGCTGCCGTTGATGGTTATCAGATGCTTCATGCTCAAGCCAAGGCCGTGGCTTCGCGTACTATTCCCAGAGGCACAGAATACCTGTTCACAGCCGAGGATCTTCCACGCGAGGACAATCCAGGGATGCCTACGGGAGACCTGAAGGTGTATGTGACTGTTGAAGATGGCGAAAATCCTGTATTTACGCGTGTGGTCAGGTAAGTTTCCGTGAAACGCGTAGTTTACATAGTTTTAGGCTTGCTTTGCGTAGGCCTTGGAGCCTTAGGTGTGGTGGTGCCGGGATTGCCCACCACACCTTTCCTGCTGTTGGCCTCGTGGCTCTTCTACCGCTCCTCGCCACGCTTGCAAGAATGGCTTTTGCAGTCGTGGTTAGGAACCTACATCCGCAGTTATCGCCGTCGCGGCGGGATGACCGTTGCGCAAAAAGCCGGTGCTTGTGGCATTATGGTGGCGATGGTGCTGCTTTCGACTTTTGTCTTTATCCCTAAAGGCTCTGTGGCTCGCATCATCGTGCCCATCGTCGGAGCCATCGGTGTGCTGACGGTCATTTTTGCAGTGCCTAACGCAAAGGAAGAAGAATAGATTGTTGCTGATTTTCCAATGGATATTTAATTAAAAAACCGTTCATTATAATGAACAATATTTTAAAATTTTTCATTTTGTTCATTGTAATCAACAAAATTTTACTATTTTTGCGCAGAAAAAGCGTTATGGTATGGAACTGGTTTCAAGGCCCAATTACTACTCAAAAGTAGAAAAGTTTCTCGGGAAAGGCATTCTCATTGTCCTGACCGGCCAACGTCGTGTCGGCAAGAGTTATGTCATGAAAGAACTCGTCCAAAGGAAAAAGCAACATGCAGATGCGTGCGTCATCTACATCGACAAAGAAAAGACTTCCTTCGACTTCATTCAGAACTACAAAGACTTGGTCAACTATGTGGAGGAACATAAGGAGCCAGGAAAACACATCTATATCCTCATTGATGAGGTTCAGGAAATAGAAGAGTTTGAGCGAGGCCTCAGAAATTATTACGACAGCCCTGACATCGATATCATCGTGACTGGTAGCAATTCGGATACGCTATCTAGCGATCTGGCAACGCAGCTTTCCGGCAGATATGTGGAAATCTTTGTCCAAGGTCTCAGCTATGGAGAGTTCCTTATCTTCCACAATCTGGAAGACAACGACGATGCACTTCGAAAGTATATCAACTTTGGAGGATTGCCTGGTCTGCGGCCTATGGGATTGGACGATCCCGAAGTGATTCGGCAGTATCTTCAAGGCGTTTACAACACAATCCTTGTGAAAGATATCGTTCGCCGCAAGAAAGTAAGAAACGTGCCTTTTTTGGAGAACCTGATCAAATACGTCGGAGACAATATGGGTAAACCTTTGTCGGCTACCAACATCCAGAATTACATGACATCCAACAAGAACGAAGTTTCCAAAAACCTCATTCTAAAGTATTTAAAAGCGACCACTGAAGCCTTCCTCGTGCACAATGTAACCCGCTACAACTTGCACGGCAAGAAACTTTTGGAAAGCAATGACAAGTATTATTTCGGTGATGTGGGCCTTCGCAATTTTGTGGTAGGTGGCAGACGGGCCAATGATATTGAGAAGCTTGTGGAAAACCTTGTTTACCAGCACCTCGTCCGGCTAGGATATAAGGTAACTGTCGGACAAATGTATGCAACAGAGATTGACTTTGTGGCAACGAAGGGGGACGACACTATCTATGTGCAGGCCTCATACCTCATCTCGGAAGATGCAACATTCGAACGTGAGTTTGGGAATCTTCAAAAGATTAGCGACAATTACCCAAAATATGTGATTTCAATGACACCTTTCATGGATTCCAGCAAGTATGAAGGGATTATACATATTCCGCTGGTTGAGTTCTTGAAGAAAGAGATTGACGGCTAGTTTAAAGATATTTGCAGCAAATCAAAACACAGCATAGAAAATGAAGACACTCCTCATCAACGGCAGCCCGCACGCCAACGGCTGCACCTTCACCGCCTTGAGCATCGTGGCGGAAGAATTACAGAAAAACGGCATAGAGACCGAAATCGTCCACATCGGGAACAAGGACATCCGAGGCTGCATTGCCTGCGGCAAATGCGCTGAAATGGGGCATTGCGTGTTCAACGACATGGTGAACGAAATGGCTCCCAAGTTTGAGCAAGCCGACGGCCTTGTGGTCGGTTCGCCAGTGTATTACGCCGGCCCTAACGGAACGCTCACCAACCTGCTCGACCGCCTGTTTTTCAGCACCCCATTCGACAAGCGGATGAAAGTGGGCACGGCCATTGTCTCGGCACGACGTGGCGGTACCACAGCCGCCTTCGATAGGCTCAACAAATACTTCACCATCAGCGAGATGCCCGTCGTGAGCAGCCGCTATTGGAACATGGTGCATGGCCATTCCGCCGAAGACGTGATGCAAGACGAAGAAGGGGTGCAAATCATGCGCATCTTAGGCCGCAACATGGCCTTCCTCATACGCGCCATCGCCGCCGAACGCGAGCGCAATGGACTACCTGAAAAGGAAGTGACAAAATACACCAATTTCATTCGATAAACAATTCAATATGGGACAAGAAGTGTGTATCTTTGTCGGCGAAAATAGAATTAGAGACAGAAGTGTTTTAGCAGAGTTTTTCAGCAAAATTTTATAGGCATTGCGGATAAGTAATTGTCAAATCAGGATTCAGCCATGATAAAAGATATTGTTTTAGTCGGAATAGGTAGTGGGATAGGTGGCATCTGTCGCTATCTTATTTCACTTTGCATGGGTCATGTAGGAAAAGGTTTTCCATGGGGAACATTTGCAGTTAATGTTGCCGGCTGTCTTCTAATTGGAATTTTGTGGGGTGTGACTAGTCGTTTTCAGAACTTATCTTCAGCATTCTCTCTGTTCCTCGTCGCTGGATTTTGTGGTGGTTTCACTACTTTCTCAACATTCTCTAAAGAGGGACTGGCATTGTTACAGGCCAATAATTACACCTTATTTTTGTTATATGCAGCAGGTAGTGTGGTGTTGGGAATCATGGCAGTAGCATTAGGATATTTAGCAACAAAGTAAATCCCATTTATGACCAAGATACAAAATAGACCTAACCCCAACGAGGCTTTCCCGAATCCCAACATCCCGAGCCTCTGCTTCATCAAGAACGTGGTGAAGAACCCGCGTATCATCATTGGCGACTATACCTATTACGATGACGTGGATGGTGCCGACCAATTTGAGAAGCATGTCACTCATTTCTACGACTTCATCGGTGACCGGCTGATTATCGGCAAGTTTTGCGCCATCGCCAAAGGGGTAGAGTTTGTGATGAATGGTGCCAACCACAGGATGGATGGTGTGACGACTTACCCGTTTTATGTCATAGGCGGTGACTGGGGCAGCGCCATTGCTCCCGTGAAAGATGAATTGCCTCTGAAAGGCGATACCATTGTGGGCAACGACGTTTGGATTGGTCAGCATGTCACCATCATGCCTGGTGTCCATATTGGCGACGGAGCCATTATCGGTGCCAACTCGGTGGTGGCCTCGGACATTCCTCCATACGCTGTCGCCGTGGGTAACCCTTGCCGTGTGGTCAGAAAACGCTTCGACGACGAATTCATCGCTTATCTGCTGGAACTGAAATGGTGGGATTGGGACATCGAAAAAATCGAGGCCAATTTCGAGGCCTTGTCAAGTGGCGATTTATCGCTGATTAGAAAGATTGATCAATAGTTTGTCATCCATGGTTATACTGATAACAGGTGCATCACATACGGGTAAAACGCTTTTGGCGCAGCGGATGCTTGAAAAATACAAGTATCCTTATATGTCTATGGATCATTTGAAGATGGGCTTGATCCGCAGTGGCAACACCACCCTGACACCGGAAGATGATGATGCCTTAACGGAATACCTTTGGCCCATTGTCCGCGAGATCATCAAGACAGCGATCGAAAATCATCAGAATCTCATAATAGAAGGCGGCTATGTTCCATACAACTGGAGAGAATGCTTTGAAGAACCGTATTTGAACGCTATCCGTTTCATTTGTCTTGCCTTGACAGACGAATACATTGACCAACACTTTTCCGAAATAAAAGGACACAGCTTGGATATTGAAAGGCGGCTGGAAGACAGTTGCACTGTTGCCACTTTAAAGAATGACAACAAGAACTATATTGATGGTTTTAAGAAGGTTGGAGAAAAGGTCTGTATGATCAACTCCGATTATGAACAAGTGATTCAGTCTATTTTGGACATTTAATTCAATTTTCACGAAATAATACAATGAAAAAAGTAATCGTAATCTCAACCAGTCTCCGCCCCGGCTCGAACAGCAACGCTTTAGCGGAGCAATTTGCCAAGGGCGCGGAAGCTGCTGGGCATCAAGTGGAACTCGTCTCGCTCAGAGGCAAGGAAATCAAGTTTTGCATCGGTTGCCTATCGTGCCAAAAGACAGGTGCCTGCGTCTTCAAGGACGACGTGCCAGCCATTATGGAAAGCGTTTTGAACGCCGATGTGGTCTGCTGGGCCACGCCCATCTACTACTACGAGATGAGCGGCCAGATGAAGACCCTCATCGACCGCATGAACGCGATGTACCCGAAGGATTACAAGTTCCGCGAAGTTTATCTACTGACCACGGCGGCCGAGAACGAGGAGTTCGTGCCGAAGCGCGCCGAAAGTGGTCTCACAGGCTGGATCGACTGCTATGGCAAGTCAAGTCTTAAAGGTCATATCTTCTGCGGTGGCGTAGGCGCTCCGAAAGAAATTGAAGGCAACGCCAAGTTACAGGAGGCTTATGACTTAGGCAAACAAGTTTGACTCTTTTAAGGAATGAAACTGTATGCCGCCGCAAGGGTTATCTTTTGCGGCGGTTTTTTATTCGTGGTGATGTCCCTCGCAGTGGTGATGACAGCTGGGGTCACCGTAAACGATGGTGCCATTGAGAAACATCGCCAACACCTGCTCCACAGGAAGTTCAGGGGCGCCGGCATGGATACGAATGCCCAACTGGTTCAGTAGATTGACTGCGCCTTTGCCCAATCCACCACAAAGCACATCGGTGCAACCCTGCTCGGCCAAGAACCTCGGCATGGCACCGTGTTCATGTTCGGGCGCTTGAAGCACCTTTTGGTCAACAATTTTTCTGTTTTCTACATCAACAATAGTGACTTGTGGCGCTTTCCCGAAGTGCTGCCACAGTTTTCCCTCGTTGGTGGGTATAGCTATTCTTTGATTCATGATCGAATGGTTTTGGAAATTTCGGCAAAGATAGTACTTTTGCAGCAAATTCAACTACAATTGCTCCTCCAAAAACTCCGCAGCATCAGCCACACAGTCGGAGCATTGACGGAGGACCACACCTGTACCTACCCCTTTAAGCATCTTACATTGGGTGGCGCCATTGCGTTGCTGGAACTGAGTCATGATTTGGCGCATGGCTTTTCTAGCTCCTACCCTATCCTTTTTAGCCAGTCCTAAGACGACACCTGCCCCGACAAGAGCGCCGCATGTGCCTTCCATATTGCCCATGCCCGAACCAAAGGCATTGCCCAAGTTACGCCCTGTTTCTTCATCGATTCCAATCAAGTCGTCGTAAGTGCAAATGATTGCTTGGGCGCAGTTGTGTGTACCGTTCTCCAGTTTCTCCGCCGCTATGTGTTTTCTGGTTTCCATGAGGTATGAATATGTTTGCATCACACGTAATAATGACCAATAATCGTTAAAATGAAACGCGAAATTACACAAAAATACGACACCTTTACACCTTTTTTCCTATTTTTGCGCCCATGAAAAAGCGATTGTTGCAAATCGGTTCCCTCTTGATGGCCTTTGCCGTGCTGTTTGTCTCATTCGGATGGGACGTGTGCTTCCATTATTGCACGTCGAGCCACACGATGACGAGTCACATCGGAATGGGTTCGCCAATGCATGCGCAATGCTTCGGTCACGCCCAATGCAGCGAGGAAAGCCACGAGCATCATCCCATGGCGACGCATTTCGATGCCAAGGGCTGCTGCGACGATTACGACAGCAAGATACAATTCACCGACAACTTTGTTTTTTCTCTTGAAAAACAACTGGTTATCAGTTTACAATCTTTTGTTTTGCCGCATCTTGACTTGAGTGAAGTCCTCGTTCAAGTGCGACAAATTTTCGACAACCATTCACCGAAGAAAGCACTCAAGTTTCTTTCTGGTCAGGAACGGATTATTTTCTTTTCTTCGTTGAAGATTAATCCTTTGGTTTTCTAATTCGTTCGTACTAACCCCACGAGATTCCCTATGGGAATGGAGCGAAGCATTAATCGTGAAATGCGGCGGTTGGTAATGCTACGAATTGGTAACTTGTTCTTTCCGCCGCGGTTAACTAAACAAAAAGTTCTCCATTCCCAAAGGGAATCTCCACTACAAACCCAATTTTGAATTTTGAATCTTAAATTTTGAATCCAATGAAAACCAAACAAATAATCCTAATCACCCTAATATTATTCGCCTTCGCCACAGGCGCTTTTGCCCAAGGCTTCATCGAAGGCACTGTATACGAAGAAGCCGAAAACGGTCAACGCACGCCACTGCCAGGCGTGAATGTGTATTGGAAAATCGTCAACGAAGGCGTAGTGACCGATGCCGACGGACACTACAAAATCCCCGTCCACGGACAAATCGGCTGCCTTGTGTTCAGCTGCATCAGCTATGAGAACGACACGGTTCACCACATGGTGGAATCTGCTCATTACGACCATGTCTTCAAAGCCATCCACATGCTCAACGAGGTAGCAATCGCAGCCCGACAAAAAGCTACTTACATTAATCCTATCAAGGCGATTGCCGTCCAGGAAATCACTTCCGAGAACCTTAAACGAGCAGCTTGCTGCACCCTTGCAGGCAGTTTTGAGAACAATGCATCAGTAGATGTGAACTACAGCGATGCCGTCACGGGTGCCAAACAAATCCAACTGCTCGGTTTGAGTGGCATCTACACCCAGATGATGACCGAAATCATCCCTAATTTCCGTGGTCTGGCCTCGACATTCGGCTTGAATTATGTGCCTGGCAACTGGATGAATGGCATACAAGTCTCCAAAGGGACTTCCTCGGTAAGAAATGGTTACGAGTCCATCACAGGACAAATCAATGTGGACTATAAAGAACCCTTGCCCAACAAAAGTGAGAAAGTGTTTTTCAACCTCTATGCCAATTCAATGGCCATGACGGACTTCAACTTCAATGTTAGAACCAAGGTGGGAAAACAAGATGGCATCATGCTCTTCGGCCATGTGAGCCACAACTTCATGAAGATGGACGGCAACGGCGATTCCTTTATGGATGACCCCATGACCACGCAATACAATGTTTTCATGCGCTATAACCATCCTCACACAGGACATTTCGGTTGTAAGTTGGGCATCAAGGCGTTGAAGGAGAATCGACTCGGCGGACAGATGGACTTCGACCCGAAACACCGTCTCGATGAAGGCTACAATCTCTTTGGCATCGGTATCAACACAGAACGTTATGAGGCCTTTGCCAAATGCGGCTACCACTTCGACCGTAAGGATACCAGCCTCGGTCTTCAGCAACAGGTGACTTACCACAAGATGGACTCCTACTACGGCCTCACCGACTACAACGCCAACCAACTTTCCTATTATGCCAATCTGCTGTTTGACTCATACATTGTCAACGACCATCACACCTATTCCGTGGGTGCCAGTTATACCTACGACAAGTATGATGAACACTTGAACGACAGCACTTTGCAGCGTGTTGAGCAAGTCCCTGGTGCTTTCGCTGAGTATGTCTTCAACGACAATCAGCACTGGAGCGTGATTGCAGGTTTCCGTGCCGACTACAATACCTATTACCAAAAGATGCTCTATACACCCCGTCTGCATGTGCGCTTCAAGACCCACGACGACTTTGCGCTGCGTCTTTCGGCAGGCAAGGGTTACCGCTCACCCAACATCTTGGCTGAGAATTCCACAATGTTGGCCTCGGCGAGAATCATCCGTTTCTTGGATACACCGAAGATGGAAGACGCTTGGAACTATGGCATCAACGTGACCAAAAGCATCACCTTCGGCTGGCGCGAACTCATCCTTCAAGCAGATTTCTACCGCACCGACTTCATCAACCAAATCGTCCTCGACCGCGACGCCGATGCGCATGAAGTCCGCATCTATAACCTCAATGGAAAATCCTATTCCAATAGTGCCCAAATTGAGGCCAATTGCGAGGTTTTCAAGGACTTTGACCTGACCCTGGCTTTCCGCTATAACGATGTGAAGATGACCATCAACGACACCTTGCGCGAGAAGCCTTTCGTCAACCGCTACAAGGGTTTGATCTCAATGTCGTATGCACCTGGCACTTGGCAGTTCGACTTCACGACCCAGTTCAACGGGGATTGCCGCGTGCCCGACCTGAGTGGCAACGCAACCGCTATGGCTAACCACCAGAACATCGGTCGCTCGCCGTTCTATGTCATTATGAATGCACAGGTTACGAAGAAGTTGGGCGAACATTGGGAGTTTTATGTCGGTGGTGAGAACCTGACCAACTACAAGCAAGATTATCCCATCATCTCAGCCAATAACCCGACAAGCGAAGACTTCGATGCCTCAATGGTTTGGGGACCACTGAGCGGCATCAGGGGCTATTTGGGCGTAAGGTTCCAAATCAAGTGATTGTTTCACGTGGAAAAAACTATATTTCACGCAGAAATGCAAAGCATTCAACGTAGTTAATTCGCAGAAAACTATCCAACAATAGTTTTTCATCGCTTTGCGCTTCATAAGATTCTGCGATTTCTGCGTGAGAAAAAAACTGTATTTTTGCAGACCAAAACACTCATGAAATGAAGAAATTCCTTTTCCTATTCGCTGTGGCCCTGACAATGGTGGCCTGCGGCCAGAAAGACGACCAACAACAAGAGCAACCCAAAGATAAAGAAGTCTATATCCCTCAAGGTGTGCCCGTTGCCCCAATACAAGAAATCATAGTGCCGGAAAAGGGTGGGGTAGACCCAACCGCTTTAGGCGACCCCAATGCACCTGTCTTGAAGCTGGAAGAAGGCAAGCCTCTCGATTTCAGCCAACTGCAAGGCGGGGGTATGTCGATAGGTGACCAAGTGGCCGCACAAATA
This sequence comes from uncultured Bacteroidales bacterium, assembly GCA_946185535.1. GTDB lineage: Bacteria > Bacteroidota > Bacteroidia > Bacteroidales > F082 > Limimorpha. The sequence goes on along the minus strand of CAMHJX010000005.1, from coordinate 118,944 downwards.
GATTCCATCCGTTACAAGGCCGAGCACGGCGATGCCAAGTACCAATATGCCTACGGCGTATGCTACGAAAAGGGTTGGGGCGTGGAGCAGGATACGAAAGAGGCTTTGGCATGGTACAGAAAAGCGGCTGCACAGGAGAATGGCCCCGCTTATAACTCCATCGGCAATTATTACAGAGAGGGGACTGGTGTGAAAGCTGACGCAAACAAGGCCTTTGAGTACTACCAAAAAGGAGCTGAAATGAAGGATGCTCAGGCTATGCTGAATTTGGGTAACTGTTACTATTTCGGCATGGGAACGGAGAAGGATGTGAATACAGCCGTCAAATGGTGGAAAGAGGCCGCTGAAGCTGGCAATGCCTACGCTATGGCGCAAATGGGCGACTGCTATTATCACGGCCTCGGTGTGGAAAAAGACTTGGCCAAAGCCATCGAGTACTACACTCCAGCTGCCGACAAGAACATCACGAGCGCTTTATATCAGCTTGGCATCTTGTATTATACAGGCAATGGTGTGGAGCAAGACCGGACCTACGCCGAGTTGCTCATGCGCAAAGCCAGCGACGGCGGCATGAAAGAAGCGCAGGATTTTTTGGATAGGATCAAGAAATAATGGTCAAATTTCATTTGTTAAACATAAAATCTAAACAGCCATGAAGAAAATAGCATTGCTTTTCGTTGGACTTGCAGCTTTGCTCTATGGCACTAAAGCATTTCCTCAGCAGCCCGATTTCCTCTTCGAACAACAATATCCTTTCGAGTGGTCGTACGCGGGCACGCATTCCCTTGAAATATGCAATGAGAAGGGTGGTACGGAGTGCTATTTTGTAACTGCTTGCGACCTTAACACTATTGGATATACGACTGGAGGTAAGGATCTAATGATAAGGGATGATATTCAACCAGCCAAAGTACTGAAATTATCGCCCGAAGGCGAGTTGCTTGGCGAAATGGCAATGAGCGAAGAAGGCAGGTACTCATCCATCATCAGGCTCTATCACGACCCGTCCAATCCCAAGTTTTGTCTTGCTGTCGGGACAGTTTTGGACAGCACCTTAAGTTGTGTCAAACCTTATTTGGCCAAATTTGACACCAACTTGAATATGGTTTGGTTGAAGATAATAGAACTTCCCGAAGATTACTGTAATATATTGGGCGGAAGAAGCCTTATGGACAGCCAGGGCGACATTGTCTTCTGTTCTTGGCCCTTCCATTTTGATCCAAATGGCTATTCCGAATGGTCCAATATGCTGTATCTTCGTCTTTCGTCCGACGGGGAATTGCTAGCAATGGGCGATTCGCCATACTATAGTAACTTGTATTGTTTAGCTCAGGGCGACTTGTTTGAGTATACAGATGGCACTGGCGACTATGGGCAGGCCTTTGTAGGCCAGCCTGAAGGATATAACGACCCCCCGGTCTTTATTGTTAGGATGAACAGAGACTTTACGGATTTCCAAACAAGAGATTTGGTTGAGAACATAACCCTAGATACAACAGAAGGTATCTTAATTAATGACTATTATGCGGAATCGTTTGCGGTTTCGTTGCATGACGGAACAATATACTTGAGTACCAGAGGAGTGCGTTGGGATGGTTGGAGCCCTGGTTTATATGATGAAGTGATTGTCTCCATGAAATTAGACCAAAACGACAGTATCGTTGCTTTTTCGTTTATTCCTCATGACAACGACAGTGTTCGAACATTAGCTTTCTGCCACGGAATGGATGCATCAGACAATGGAGATTTTTTCCTCTGCAATGGTGTTTATGACCCAGAGGCATGGCAGTATCAGGGCGAAATAGACGGGCTGAATCGTTTTACCGTGACTAAAACGGATGCTAATACCAACATCATTTGGTCTCGGTCTTATGAGGACGGACAGCATGTGTTTCAGCCATGCTCAGTAATGGCAACAAGCGATGAAGGTTGCTTGGTCACGGGGCGTTATTGGACACTGGACCAAACAGAAGCTGAACTCTTTGTCCTCAAGTTTTTCGCTGACGGGTCTCTTTCTGTCTCGGAAAAGGAATCGTTTGTGCGTCCCTACGACTATTATCCCAACCCCGCAAAAGAACAGCTTCTCATACAGTTCTCCCCAGATGTTCAACCCAAGCAAATCGAGCTCTACGACCTGCAAGGCCGGCTAGTGCGCTCGCAAGGCAATGCCTTCGAGAGCATCGACATGAGACAACTGCCTGCAGGAACCTACACTTTGCGCGTCACATTGGAGGACGGGAAGGCTTATTCGGACAAGGTGGTGAAGGAATGATGAAGGGGATTGCAAATCCCCAACTCAAAGCCGGCAGATTGCAAATCCGCCGGAACGAAAACGGAAAAAATGAATGCCGTCAGTCATTGGCGGCATTCATCATATTCACGAAAGATTTGTGTCAGATTTGTTTCCTTTACACTACGCCTTCACCAAAGCCGCAGCACCAAGGATGGCCGCGTCATTGTCGGGCAGTTCGGAAACGCGAACATCAACGCTGCCGTCGTACACAAAGCACAGATGCTTCTTGAACGACTCGCGAGCGGGTTTCAGCAACACTTCACCGGCCTTCACGGGACCGCCCATCAGGAAGATGGCTTCGGGACCGCTGAAGGCCACAGCATTGGCCATGGCGATACCCAGCCAATAGCCCGTCTTTTCAAAGACCTTGATGGCCAAAGGGTCGCCATATTTGGCTGCATCACCCACCATCTTGCTCGTCAGTTCCTCGGGCGACACTTGTGATAGCGCGCCAACATAATCGGGGGTGCCTTGTATCATCTCGAGTGCGGTGCGGCAGATGCCCGTAGCGGAAGTATAGGTCTCCAGACAGCCTTTGCGTCCGCAGCCGCAAGGACGGCCTTCAGGAATGAGGATGGCGTGGCCGAGTTCACCAGCGCCACCCGTCTTGCCGTGTACCAGCTTGCCGTCAACGACAATGCCGCTACCCACGCCCGTGCCAAGGGTGAACATCACAAAATGCTTCATGCCTTTGGCACCGCCGTAGACGAGTTCGCCGTAAGCCGCGGCGTTGGCGTCGTTGGAGACGACGACAGGCACGTCGATATGCGAGTGAAATTCCGAGCCAAGATTGACGATACCCTTGAAGTTGAGGTTGGTGGCGTTCTCAATGCAGCCCGTGTAGTAGTTGCCTGCCGGTGCCGCAATGCCGATGCCGTCGATGGCGTCAACGTGGTTTTCGGCCATCAAGTATTTGATTTGTTCACAGATGTCCGCCACATAAAGGGAGGCATCGAAATATTTATTTGTGGGAAGATTTTTCTTGGTCATCACACGGCCGTCGTCGCGCACCAGCCCAATGTCAGTGTTGGTGCCGCCAATGTCGATTCCTATGGAATAAGTGTTCATAATCGTAGATTTTTTGAATGGGCGAAAATACGGAGTTTTGTTGAATTGGAAAGAAAAAACTTATTTTTGCATTCAAATTTTCGAATAATGAACACAAAACGAACCTTCCTCGCCATCTCCATTCCATGCAGCACGGAGTTTCCGGCCATGGTCGAACGGCTGAAGAAAAACCTCCAGCATGAGAAGTATATCAACTATGTGAAAACCAACCAAATCCATCTTACTTTGAAGTTTGTTGGCGACACCCCGGCTGAGGACATCCCAGCCATCATCGAGGCCTGTCAGAAAGTGGCGAAAAAACACCAACCTTTCACCATGGACTTCGACCGCACTGGGTTCTTCGGCAGCAACAACGTGCCCCGCATCCTTTGGCTCGGCATGAACAACCAACCCAAGGCCTTGTTCGACCTCGAAGCCGACCTCTTGGATGCCTTCGACGACTTGGGTTACCTCCGCGACCGTCAAAACTTCGTGCCGCACCTCACCGTTTGCCGCATCAAGCAACTGGTCGACAAGCAGTTCTTTTTGCAAATCTGCAAAGGCATCGAGCAAAAGACCTACCTCCACGCCGACGTAAAGGAATTGATTTACTTCCAAAGCTTCCTGCAACCCACTGGACCTATTTACAAAGTCCTGAAGAAAATCCCATTGGGCTAAATTGGCACCAATTTTGCCAAAAACACCCCGTGCAACGAAAAAAAGCACTACTTTTGCAATTTATTAGCATTAATTGGAGTTATAGGAAAAAATTCGATAAAAATGAAAAGTAAAATCACAACCATCATGATGGTCCTTTTGGCCGCTTTCATTACGCTGGGAGGCACCACCAGTTGCAAGAGCAAGAAGAGACTTGCACGCGAAGCCGCTGAGGCTGAGTACAAATCGAAAGTTGAACAAGCCGTGAAAGACCTGAACGCCATCCTCGACGACGAGACCCTCTGGACCCTCGAAGAGAAAGAAGCGCGCGTGAAAACCATCAAGGACTGGAACCTGCAAAATGCCGAAGTCGACGACCTGCTCTTCCAAGTGGAGAAGAAGTTGGCACGCGAACGCGCACAGAAAGAGGAAGAGGAGCGCAACAAGCAGGAAGCGCAAAGCGCCAATGCCACGCTTGAGCGAAACTTCGCCAGCATCGCGCGTTCGGGTAGCGTCTCCCAAGCCAACCGTACCATCAACGAGACCCTTGGCCTGTTTGAGTCGCCCAATGTGCCAGTGCTCATCATCATCAACCAAAGCGCCGGATTCAATGACTACGACCGTCCGACCACCATCGAGAAATACCTCAACTACCTGAAAGACCAGAAGATTTCGCCCAACAAGGTGCACGAAATCAAATACAACGCCAACGGAAAGATTAACGAACTTGAACTGATAAAGAAATGAAAAAGATCATTGCCACTTTAGTGATTGCCTTATGCGTTGTGGGAAGCGCCATGGCACAGGACGAACTGAGTTACGAACGCAAGCAGGCCATCGATAGCCTTGCTTTGGAGAAGGTGAGAGACCTGAGCAAATACATCAAAATTGTTGGATCGAAGGAAACGCCTTTCAGCGAGGCCAACCGCGTCATCGACCGCGCCGAGGAACTCTTTATGAGCGATGCCGAAATTGGCGTCTCATCGCTGGGTTCCAACCAAATCACTTATTACCGTGTCCGCAAGTATTTCGAGCACCTCATGCGCCTCAACTACGACCGCGTCGAGATTGAATGGTACAACATCGAGTACGTCAGCGACCTGCAACGCCAACCCGACGGCACTTACGTGGGCGTTATCACCATCTTCCAGACGTTCCGCGGTTACGACAAGGAAGGCAACCTGACCTACAAAGACACCACCAAGAAAGACATCACCGTCTACGTGAAGCGCAAAGAGACCCAAATCGGTGGCCGAACCATCGGCTTCTGGGATGTGTTGCTCGGCGACATGCGTGTGAAGGAAACCACCAATAGATGAAAATAGCTAGAAATATCATCCTTCTGGCACTTACATTCGCCTTCGTCTGGCCCGTTGCGGGTCAGACGATTGGCGATTTTAAGATGAACGAGACCGAGCTCTATGCCATGACCAAACAGATGGGGCAGTTCATGCGCCGATTCAACTACGAGGAAGACCAATTTGGCGAGAAGCTCAACCCGAAAGACCCCAAATACCGCAACAATGAGATGCGCCGCAAGTCGCTGCCCATCCTCTTCGACCAACAGAAATACGGCAAGCAGACCGACCTGCAACGCTATTTCATTGAGGATGTCACCAAGGACGATTCAACTTATATGACCTTCCTCGGCGGCAGATGGTATTCCGAAGTGTCATGCACCTTCCGCTTCAACGGCAAGCCCGTCAATATCAGCCTTATTCTTGCCATCGAGAAAGAAGGCTTGGGCTCGAAGTGGGTACTCACCAATGTGTATTTCTCGGACTTCAACAAACTTTTCCCCAATGGCGAAATCGCCGAACGCGAGAAGCATTTCCTGCATCCCATGAGCCACGAGCTCGATTTCATGAACATCTACAAGGCGTTCCAAAACCCAGAAGTCATTGAATATTATGCCTCAAAAGAATTCCAACCCGACTATTTGACCTTGTTCTTCTACGAAATCAAGCAAGGTCGACTTGTGTTCCAACATGTCGACTCGGTCAAGTTCCACGTGTTCCAGATCAAGGACTGGTATTTTGAAGTGTCGTGGTTCGACCGTTCGGGACTTAATTCCGGTTGGCTGATGTCGAATGTCATCTACATGCCGGAAAAGGAAAAAAACAACCTTATCAAATTTTACCAACCATGAAAAAGATAGCCATTCTTTTCATATTGTTTTCGGGACTTGCCATTGGTGCCCAAGCCCAAAGCAAACTCTCCAAAGATGAAGTCGCAAAGTATGAGAGCGAAATCAACAACATGATTTCATATCTGGAGGAAACGATGAACTTCCTCGGCGACAGTACCACTTCGGCTTTGGAAAAGGAAATCGTGTTTACTGAAAGTTGGAGCAAGATTTTTATTGACGACAAAGTGCAAATCGAAGATGACCTGGACGTTAACCGCAACACACCTATTAATAAAGACGTACAGGCATATCTGAAAGACATTGACTTTTTCTTCAAATGGGCCAATTTCAAACTTGACTTGCAAAGCATTGCCAACAACACGAGAGACAATGGCACCATCTACTTTAAAGTCACGCTGACACGCCATCTGACGGCCAAGACCATCAACGACGAAAAGGTCGACAATGTCAGAAACCGTTTCGTTGAAATCAACCTCGACCGTCAAAACAACAGCATCAAAATCGCCAGCATCTACACCACCAAAATCAATGAGAAAGAGGCGCTTCGCAACTGGTGGAATGGTTTGTCGCAAAACTGGAAGACCCGTCTGGGTAGCGACATCATCCTCGAAGACAGTACATCCTTAGCTGAACTTAACACTAGTGCCCTCACAAAGTTCACCGAATTTGACGCCAAACTGAAACTCGTCACCCAAAAACAGCGTGTCGACCTCTCTGGCATCCGCGAAATCATTTCCTTGGAGCCACTCAGCGAAATGTCGGAACTCACTTGGTTGGATGTTTCCGGAACCTCGGTCGAAGACCTTGCCCCTGTACGTAACCTCAACAAGCTGAAAGTGTTGCGTGCCAATTCCACTTTAATCGAAGACCTTTCTGCATTGAAATACAACATCACTCTTGAGGAACTTGAAGTGGACAACACCACCATCAATGACCTCGGAGTGCTGTCAACCCTCAGAAACCTACAGAAACTCAATATCAACAACACCCAAGTAAGCCGTATTTCCAATTTGAAGAGTTGTCCCAACCTTACATCTGTCAACTTGGGTGGCACTCGCATTGCCAACATTGGCATCCTTCAAGAACTCGAACAGCTCAAAAACGTCGACATCAGCAATACCTCAGTCCGTGATCTTGGACCGCTCCGCAATCTGAAAGATCTCCAAAGCCTCAACATTTCGGGCTCAGCAGTGAGTAACTTACAGGCTTTGAGCGAGATGGAGAACCTGCGTGAACTCTATTGCAGCAACACTTCCATCAGCGACTTGACCCCCTTGAATGGCAACCGTCATTTGAACAAAATCTATTGCGACCACTCTGGTATCCACGATGCTGAGGCCAGCGCCTTCACCAAAAACAACCGCTTTGCCTTGGTCATTTACGATACCGAGGCTTTGAAAACCTGGTGGCGTGATTTGCCTATCTATTGGAAAGCCGTGTTTTCCAAGCAGATCAATGTTGATTCAGAGCCTACTACCGAGCAATTGCATCAAATCATCAACATGCAGGAACTCGACCTCTCAGGCAATACTTACATGCAAAACCTGATGCCTGTCAGCCGCTTGACCAACCTACGCTCACTCAACATTGCAAACACCGAGATTGGCTACCTGCAACCTATCCAAGGCTTGGCCAATTTGGAGTCGCTCAATATTTCACACACCTACATCAACAACCTTGGGCCTTTGCAGGAAATGGGTAACTTGAAGTACCTCAACATCATGAACACACCCGTTAATGACCTCTCTGCATTAATTAACGATGACAATATCGAGGTGATTATGGCCGACAGCACTATCATCGGCAAGAGCCAAGTCGTCGCACTGAAGGAAAAACAAAGACAGGTGACCATAGTGTATCAAACCGAGGCACTGAAAACATGGTGGAACAGCCTTGACCCTAATTGGCAGGAAATCTTCCTCAATGCCATCGCCACCCAGTCTGACATGCCCAACACCCTCGAGTTGCAACAAATCATGGATTTGAAAGAACTTGAAATCACACCCGATTACCCTATCAGTTCCATCGAGCCACTTACTAATTTGATGTGGCTTGAGCGTCTTACCATCAACAATCAAGGCGTTGGTGACTTGAAACCATTAGCCGACAAGGAGTTTTTGTTGGAACTCAACGCACAAAATAACCCCATTTCCAGTTTGGACCCCATCGAAAGTAGCACTTTGTTGGAATTGCTCAACATCGAGAACACCCAAATCAAAGACCTCGGACCCTTGTCGAAAATGGACAATCTGGTCACCCTCAATGCAAGTGGCACACCCGTAAAATCGCTCAAACCGCTTTCGGGACTGATGAAGTTGGAAAACCTTTTTGTCAACAACACCAATGTGCGTAGCATCTCACCCATAGAAAACATTCCAACGCTGAAACAGTTGAAAGTTTACAACACCAAAGTGAAAAAGCGCGCCGTTGAATCGTTGCAACAAAAACGACTGGATTTGAACATAATTTATTATTAATGGAAAGTTTTCTTTATCTTTGCTCCGTCAAAAATAAAAAGAATGCCCGAAATTAGTAGATTTCTTGGAATCATCATTACGATGAACTTCTCGGATCACAATCCGCCTCATTTTCATGTTAGATATAATGAATATGAAGCTTCTATAAGGATTAAGGATTTCGGTTTGATGATTGGTGATTTACCGCCTAAAACATTTGGCCTCGTGGCTGAATGGGCAAAAATGCACCAAGAAGAACTCATGTTATGTTGGGAAGAAGCTAAAAAAGGCAATCTTATCAAAATTAAACCATTATAATTATGAATTACGATTTAAAGAATATTGAATATCAACATGATTATGTTTACAAAGTTGCCTTTGAAGACGGAACTTCGGGACTTGTTGACTTTGCCGATGTAATTAATTCTGTAAAACCGTACGATGTATTAACGAACATGAATTTGTTCAAAAACGCTTACATACATCCCGAATTGAAAACTCTTACTTGGACTGAAGATTTGGATTATGACCCAATTCTTCTTTACTACAAAGCGAATAACATTGCTTTTCCAACTTCATGGGGAGAAATCAGTTAAATTTTGAATATTAAATTTTAAATCTTAAATATAGAATCATGGAAATCAGAAAATTAGAGCAAATGTTCGAGGTTTTGCGCAGCAAACCCAAGAAACGCCTCGTGGCCGCTTACGCCAATGACGACCACACCATTTGTGCAGTGAACGCTGCCGTCAAGGAAGGTCTCATCGAAGCCACATTGCTTGGTGACGAGAAAGTGATTGCCGAAGTGTGCAAGGCCGAAGGCATCGACATGGCCAACTTCCGCATCATCAACGAGCCTGTTGACGTGAAAGCCGCTGCCATGGCTTGCGACCTCATCAATGCTGGCGAAGCCGACATCCTGATGAAAGGTCTGCTCCCCACCGACAAGTACATGCGCGCCATCCTCAACAAGGAACGCGGTCTCTGCCCTCCCAATGTGACACTAGCCCATGTCGCCGTCATCGAGAACCCCAACTACCACAAACTGTTGGTGGCTTCCGACTGCGCCATCATCCCGTTGCCCGACCTCAAACAGAAACAGCAATTGCTCAAATATGTGACCACCGTTGCCACCAAGCTGGGCGTCAACTGCCCGAAGGTCGCCATGGTGACTGCCACCGAGCAGATGAGCGCTAGCATTCCCGCTTGCGTCGATGCTGCCATCATCTCCAAGATGAATGAGCGTGGTCAGATCAAAGGTTGCATCGTTGAAGGACCCATCAGCCTCGACCTCGCCACCGACGCCGAGACGGCCGCCATCAAGGGCATGAAGAGCCCCGTGGCTGGCGATGCCGACTGCCTCGTGTTCCCCAACCTCGAAGCTTCCAATGTGTTCTACAAGTGCTGCACCAAGTTCGACAAGAGCGAAGTGGGTGCCATGCTCATGGGCGCCAAGGTGCCTTGCGTGCTCAGCTCGCGCGGCGACACATCGAAGACCAAGCTCTATTCCATCGCTCTTGCAGCATTGATGGCATAAAGAAAATGGTTTGTAGAGACGCGATTAATCGCGTCTCTACCAGATAATAATAAAAATATAACAATATGGCACACAAAATATTAACCATCAATCCTGGTTCCACATCAACGAAAATCGCCGTCTTTGAAGGTGAGGAACAAGTCTTCAAGAAGAATCTCAAGCACAGTGCCGAAGAAGTCGCAAAATTCGAGCACATCTCCGACCAAAAGCCTTTCCGTACTGAAGCCATCAAGCGTGAACTGAAAGAAGCTGGCATCGACTTGAGCGAAATGGCTTGTGTCGTGGGTCGTGGCGGCTTGCTCCGTCCACTCGTCTCGGGCGTCTATGAGGTGAACGACCTTATGATCAAAGACCTTACCGAAGGTTATAGCGGCGAGCATGCCTCCAACCTCGGCGGCTTGATTGCCAATGACATTGCCAAGGAAATTGGAGTGAAAGCCTATATCGCCGACCCCGTCGTGGTCGACGAGATGGATGAAGTGGCACGCTATTCAGGTCACCCGCTCTTCCCGCGCATCTCCATCTTCCATGCCTTGAACCAGAAGATCATCGCCCGTCAGTTGGCCAAAGACCTCGGTCGCAAGTATGAGGACATGAACATCATCGCCATCCACCTCGGTGGTGGCATCTCGGTCAGCGCCCACAAGAAAGGCCGCGTGGTCGATACCAACAATGCCTTGAATGGCGACGGTCCCTTCACTCCCGAACGCGCTGGCTCGCTGCCTGCCGGCTTCCTTGTCGACGCTTGCTTCAGCGGCAAATACACCAAGAAAGAAATCGGCCAGATGCTGAAAGGCAAAGGCGGCTTTGTCGCTTACCTCGGCACCAACGATGCCCTCGAAGTGGAGAACGCCGTGAAGGCCGGCAACAAGGAATGGGAGAAAGTCTACAAAGCCATGGCCTATCAAGTGGCCAAGGAAGTGGGCGGTCTCGCAGCCTCCGCTTTCAGCATGGATGTGGACGCCATCTTCCTCACGGGTGGCATGGCCTACGACAAGGGCTTCTGCGCTTTGGTGAAGAGCCATGTGGAGAAGATAGCCCCCGTGTATGTCTATCCCGGCGAGGACGAGATGAAGGCCTTGGCATTGAACGGCCTGATGGTCCTCAATGGCGAAACTGATGTAAAGGTCTACCAATGATTGTAGAGACATTGCGTGCAATGTCTAAAGAAAAAAACCACCGCTTTCACTAGGAAGGCGGTGGTTTTTGTTGTAGTAGAAAATTTGTGATTATTCTTCGGTGTCGGTATTGAAGATTTCGGCAATCTTGGCGTCATCAGCATAGAAGATGTTGGCCAATTCTTCGGGGATGATGTCGGCATACTTGGTGATTTCTTCGTAGGCACCCTTCAGTTCATTGGTCATGTCTTCGGTGATTTCTTCGCCACCTTGGAATTTCTCATACAAGCCATTGACAATTCCGTCAAACTTGTCAATATAGGGCTTCATGATTTCACCGCATTTGGCATACTCGACCTTATTGTACTCGGTAGCCATATCGTTGATTTTACCCATGATTTCGGCATTTTCTTCTGCGCTGAAACCAACGAATTGGTCGTCTTTCACTTCGAATTTCTCGCTGAGGGTCTTCATGAACTCATCTTTCTTGTCACCGAAAGACTTGACAAATTCGACAAGGGCATCGGCATTGTCGATAGCTTGGATGTCAGTTTGTGCTTTGGTGAAGAAAGCACTGACTTCGTTCAGGATAGCCTCTTTTGAAGGGCCAGAGCATGAAGCAAAAGCAAAGCCCATGACCACAGCTGCAATGATAAGTGTAAGCTTTTTCATAATACTGATTTTTAATGATTTGTGTTAAAATTGATTGGTTATTGTGTCGCAAAAGTAGAAAAGAATAGCATTGCCTCGCAAAAAAACCGAAAAATGGCATTAATTTCCTGCGCAAGCCGCCGTTGCTGCGCTGATTGTGATTCCAGGAATAGCTTCCAATTGGTGCGCACACGATTCAAGTGTGGCACCTGTGGTAAGCACATCGTCTATAAGAAGGACATGCTTACCTTTCAGTTCATCGGCAAAATGCACTTCGAAGATGTCTTTCACATTCTTGAAGCGTTCCTCGGCTGTTTTGTGCGTCTGCGTTTCGGTGTAGATGCCCCTGACTAAGTATTTGTTGCCAATCGGAATGCCCGTCACCTCATGGATACCTTGGGCAATCATCAAGCTTTGGTTGTAGCCGCGCTGCCGCTCTCGTTTGGGATGCAAAGGTACGGGAATCAGATAGTCGATGCCTTGGAACAATGGCGCATCCTTGATGGTCTCACCCATTTGCTGACCCAAAAACACACCCGCTTCCTTGTTACCCCTATATTTCAACTCGTGAATAAGATGCTGAACCTTGCCCGACTTGGCAAAAAAGAAACACGCCGTGACAGCATGAAACTTGACCCTTCCATAAAAGGATTGCGCCAAAGGATTGTCTGGGTTAAGTTCATAGCCGGTTTTGGGTAGCAAGTAACGGCATTTCAGGCAAACGGTTTCCTCATCCTTGAGCAAAGACTCGCCACAAGCCGCACAAACGCGAGGATAAAACAAATTAAGGATGCTATGAAGCCAGTCGCGGAAGGTCATGGTTGGTCTTATTGTCCTATGCGGATGTATTTCTTTCGGGGCACCATGGCCTTGGGATTGAGCGACTCTTCGTCAGAATACTTATAGTCAACAGCAAAATCGAGTGAGTCGGGGAGCAACTCTTCGGTGCGGCCTTGCTCACGAAGCACTTCGTTATACATACGACGATTGCGTTGTAGTCTTGCTTGTCTACGCGCCGAAGCATTGTATTTGTCGTAAAGATACTGTATGGGGTTAGCCGTGATGATAGGCTTGCCGTTGCCTGCAGGCACACGACTCAGCCAAAGGTCGTCGAGGTCGTCGTTGAGGCGTTCGATTTCGTCAAGAGTCTTGATGCTTGGCATGGTGATGAGCATCTCCTTGAAAGTCTCATAGTTGGTGAAAGGCAACACGGTCACCTCGCGCAGGGTGATGGTTTCGGGCCACAAACGTACGACGAGTGTATCAGCACTGGTAAGCTTCGTGTCAATGGCGATGAGGCGACGCGCATAGCCGACACAACTCACCCAAAGCGTGTCGACCTCTCGGGCTTGGATGTGAAAATGGCCATATTGGTTGCTGATGGTACCACAATGCGCCATTTTGCTGATGACATGCGTGTTGCGAATCGGTTTTAGGCTATCGGCCGTGACCACATAGCCATAGAAATCCACACGCTTGAGTTTGTCTTCGTCATCGCTTTGCGCAAGGGTGAAAACACAACTCGAAAGCAACAATAATATGAAAAGCAGCCGCTTCACTCTTTACGTTTTGGGTCGCTAAAATACAACAAATAATGAACGACAAAACGCGTTTTTTATTATTCTGCTCAGAAATCTGCACCTCAATCCAAATATTAAGCCTATTTTTGCGTTATATTAGATACGAGTCTAAGGACACGCTTCGCGTCATTGCGAGGAACGAAGCAATCCAGAAAACAAACCATTCCCTAGATTGCTTCGTCGTTCCTCCTCGCAATGACACAAAGCCCTACAAATAAAAGAAACACCAATGAAAATCAACATCGTAAACACCTCAAATAACCCTTTGCCCGCCTATGAGACGAAAGCCTCGGCTGGTATGGATCTTCGCGCCTATTTGCCCGAAGGCCCCGTCACCCTCGAACCCATGCAGCGCAGCCTTGTGCCTACCGGACTCTATATGGAAATCCCCGAAGGCTACGAAGGCCAAGTGCGTCCTCGCAGTGGTTTGGCCATCAAGAGCGGTATCACAGTACTCAACTCACCCGGCACCATTGATGCCGACTATCGTGGACAAGTCTGTGTCATCCTTATTAATCTGTCCGACAAGCCCTTTGTCATCAACAGCGGCGACCGTATTGCACAAATGGTTTTCGCCAAATGTGAACAGGGCGAATTGGTTCAAGTGGAGACGCTATCGGAGACTGAACGGGGAGCGGGGGGATTTGGACATACAGGGAAAAGTTGAGTTTAGAGTTTAGAGTTCAGAGTTTAGAGTCTGTTGTTAGTTTAGAGTTTAAAGTAGATTGAAGTTATGAAGTATAAAGTGATTTTGTTGTTTTTTGCCTTGGGCTGCACAATGTGGGGATTCGCCCAACAGATGGAATCGGAATTCAATGGCCAACCCGACAAAAAAAAGAATGCCATCTATTTTTCCAACGGCCTGCAGAGTAAATACCGTGAGGACAACGAAGGTGCCATCCGCAACTTCGAACAAGCCCTGCGCTACATGCCCGATGATGCCGCCTCGATGTTTGAGCTGAGCGAACAATACTACAACGCTGGACGCATCGAAGAAGCCTTCAAGATGATCCAACAAGCCACCCAACTCGAACCCGAAAACAAATGGTACCAAATGCGTCTCGGGCTGTTTTACCGCAACCTTGACCAATACAACGACTTCATCAAGCTATATGAAAGCCTGACCAAGAAATACCCTGAAGACCCCGACATGCTCAGCGAGCTGATTGATGCCTATCTGGTGACGGAAAACTACAGCAAAGCCATAGAAAAGATGGACTTGCTGGAACAAATCCTTGGGGAAAACGAGTTCCTCACAGAACAGCGGCTCAGTATATACAAAAGGCAAGGCAACAACAAAAAAGTGATTTCGGAACTTGAGAGACTGATAGAGCAAAACCCGGAAAATGTGCGCTATTATGGTCTGTTAGCCCAAGAGTATGCTGAAAACGGCAAGGAAAAGGACGCCTTGAAAACGTACGAGAAAATCAAAGAGATTAACCCCGAAAATCCGTATATCAACATCTCGTTGCTTGAGTTTTACGAAAAGAACGGCGACAACGACAAGGCCTTCAACGAACTTTTGGGGGCCATCCGCAACAAAAACCTCGACATCACCACCAAAGCCAACACCTACGATTATTGGATGCAGAAAAACAACCAGTCGAAGCAAATCAACGAGCAAGTTAGGCAATGTGGCGAGGCTTTCATCGAGACCCACCCCGACAACAAACTGGGCTACCTTATCCTCGGCTCCTACTACATGGTCAACGAAAACGCCGCGCAGGCAAAAGCATTGCACCAGCAGGCATTGGCCATCGACAGCACCGACTTCCGCGCTTGGCAAAACCTCATCGTCAGCGAGTCGCGGCTCGAAGAGAACGAGGCTGTGCGCGACCATGCCGTGGCCGCCATGAAATACTATCCCATGCAGCCTGTGTTCTATTGGTATGCGGGCGTGGCCAATGCCGTGTTGAAAAACAACGAAGACGCCATCAACTACTTGGAGAAGGGTAGGAGATACACCTCCGACAAGTTGCAGATGGCCGAATTCGACGCTTTCTTGGGCGACATCTACCACCAGCAAGGCGATGAAGAGAAAGCCTTCGATGCCTATGACCGCACCCTGCGCAACGACCCCGACAATGCCTTGGTACTCAACAATTACGCTTATTATCTTTCGCTGAAAGGTGAGCGACTTGAAGAAGCCTTGCAGATGGCCATCCATGCCAACGAGTTGGTGCCCGACAATGTCTATTATTTAGACACATACGCCTGGGTGCTCTACAAGCTCGGGCGTTACAAGGAAGCCGAGAAAGAGATGAAGAAATGCCTTGGTCTCGACAAGAACCCTTCGGGCGCCAATTTGGAACACTATGGCGACATCCTGCTCAAGCTCGGCAAGGAAAGCGAAGCCAAGGAATATTGGAACAAAGCCCAACAAGCCGGTGGCGGATCCAAGGATTTGGAACAGAAGCTGAAATAATCGATTTATTTTCCTATCTTTGCAGGCATGAAACGTTGCTGCTGGATAGGGATTTTGGTTTTGCTGGTCATGGCGGCCTGCACCCACCCCGATAACGACCCTGTAGAGACGCGGCGCGCCGCGTCACGAATAGAGCAGGTTCCTGAGCCTGTGGTCCCTGAGGCACATCGAATGGTCGAAGGGCCGTCCCCTGAATTGTCCGCCATCGACAGCCTGATGTGGCGCCAGCCCGACAGCGCCTTGGCATGCCTGATACCCTATTTCGACACCTGCTGTAGAGACGCAATGATTGCGTCTCCCGATGATGCAACCGATTTTCAAAAAAGACGCATGCAATGCGTCTCTACAGCGGAATTCAACCGCCATTACGCCCACCTCCTGTTGTCCGAATTACTGTACAAAAACGACTACCCCCAAACCAACCGCCCCGCCTTACGGCAGGCCGTTCGTTATTTTGACAGCCTAACCTTCACCCTGAACGACACACCTTCACCCAAACGCCTCATAGCGGGCACGGACCCGCTATCCCTGACACGAAACGACAACCTCTCCTTCCTCACCGCCCGCGCCCACTACATCCACGGCGTAGGCTACTATGAAAACGACAGCATAGTGCCCGCCTGTGCAGAATACCTGAAAGCCTTGGAAATGATGGAAAGCCGTTTCGATGAGAAAGACCTGGTGGGGAAAAAGGCGAGGTTTATGACCTATACCTACAGCCGTCTTGGGGATATGTTCTCGGAGCAGTACATGACAGAACCCTCCATAGATTGTTACAGGCATTCCTATGATTATTCCGTCATCTCACCCGTTTCATCATATAGTGTCTCCAATGCCTTGTACCGCATAGGCAAGCAGTACGATGTGAAAGGCGAAAAGGATAGTGCAGACTACTATTATACGCAAGCTTTGGTAAACATGCCCGATTCGACAAATCTAAGTTACAGGGACATTGCCACTGCCCAAGCCCTTTTGTCCTATCAATTGACACATCAAGCCAAAGAGCCCCTAACACGCTTGAAGCAAATGGCCGTTTTGGCTGAGGATGATGGCGAAAGGCTGACACGTTATGTGGTTATTGGTGTTGTATACTTTGAAGAAAACCTTTATGATTCCGCGCTTTTGTATTTAGAACCCGTGTTGGATAACAAAATGGACCGATTCTTACAGACAAAAGTAGCAAATTATCTACGAACCATCTATGATAGCCTTGGCAATCATGAAAAGTCGAACGAATGTATGAGCTATTTGGCGCTTCACAATGAAACAGGGGCAGAAAACAGTGCTTTGGTTTCGCAACTTAGTGAAATGTATAAGGCATACATAAGTTGGAAACTAGAGAAAGAAGCTATAGCCAAACGAGACGAGGCAATCAAAAAAGTTTTGGGTATTGTCGTTCCCTTTGCTATAGCGTTGGCTTTGGTTATCATAGTTGCGGCAAAACTGAGAAGCAAGAAACTCTTACAGAAACAGCGAGAAGAATCCGAAAGATTGCTTGGAGAGACAAAGCAGCAACACAAGGAAGAGTTGAGACAGAGGCAGGACGAAGCGGAAAGGATGCTGGAAGACAAAGAAAAACGCCACCAATGGGAATTGGAAGCGAAAGACAAGCAGTATTCAGAAACTGTAGAAGCCGAGCGACAAGCACACCGTATGGAACAGGCAGCCATATCGGGCAGATTGAAACGAAAAAACGAGGAGGTACGTGAATTGAAAGACCAAATCAAACGGCAGGAAGAGTTGGAAGCAACACCCAAGCATGCCGAATCGTTCGTAGATGAGCCCATCTGTCGCCTCATTTTGGAAAGTGTGAAAGAAGGGCAATTTCTGTCACAGATAGACTGCAAGATATACAAGGACTACGCCTTGAGCAAGGAGCAGGTAATCTCCCTGCGCGAAGCTGCCGATCATCATTTCGATCTTTTCACTATCCGTCTCTCCAAAGCTTATCCTAAACTCACTAACAGCGACCTCGACTATTGTTGTCTCTATTTGCTCGGGCTAAGCGATGCCGATATATCCGCATTGATGCAAAAAGCCTATCCTACAGTTTCGCAACGTTCCAGAAAAATAAAAGCCTTTTTAGGGAATAATTCACCGCTTCCTATAACCCTTAGGAGTATTGCTAACAACGACTTATAATATTGATTGATAAGATGTTGTAAAATAATACATACAAACTCATACATAGTTTTTCTTGACTGAAGTATCGTTACCATACTACTTTTGCCATCGCTAACCTAAAATTTATATAAGCGATGAAAAAACTAGCGAAATTGGTTCTGATGCTCTGCTTAACCCTTTCGGGAGCATTTTGCCATGCCAGCGGCGTAGCCGAACAAAAACAAGTCATAAAGCAATTCGCCATGAAAAAAGCCCTACTAGTTTCATTGCTTGCATTGATAGAATTATTTTTGAACGCACAAGAAGCTGACCTTTTCTTTTTCAAACAATATGACTTTGAGCAAAACTTTTCGGGGGCTCATGTCTTGGAAGTGGGAACTGATGAAACCCCCGACGAGCATTGCTACATGCTTGCCGTCTGTGATCTGACCACAGATTTCTCCGAATATGAAACCGTAGTCACCTATCCCGCAAAGATTCTCAAGTTGTCAACCAATGGCGAATTATTAAATGAACTTGTCATCGGAGAGGAAGGCCGTCGTTCGGTCGTATATAAAGTTTTCCAAATTCCCGATGATCCTTCTTGCTTTCTTGCTGTTGGAAAAATCCACAATAATGAATTGCATTATGACATTCCATTGTTAGCCAAATTCGATTTGCAATTGAATTTGTTATGGTTGAGGGAAATACAACTGCCCGAAGCCTATAGAAAGTGGTTCTTCAGAGGACAGACTATGATGGATAGTCAAGGTGACATCATTTATTGCACGGCACCTTTCGATGCAAATTCACAATCTCTCAATTCAAATTTGATTCACCTTCGTTTATCACAAGAAGGCGAGTTACTAGCATTGTCTGAATTTCCACATCAGACTTATTATGTCGATGGCGGGCAGGGAGAATTGTTTGAGTATCAAGACGGAAGCGGAGATTATGGTCAATCCATCAGACCAAGTTCTAACACAATGCCCAACGCCATCTATAGATTCAATAGGGACTTGGAAATCGTTGGACAACAAGACCTTCCCAATGATTTATATCTTCCTTTGGGAGCTGTTATCCCAAGTTTGGCACTTTCCTTGCATGACACTTATGAAGCCGTTGTTTTCCATAAAAAAGACGGGACTATAATTGTCGGTACCACAGCTCGTGAGTCCTTTCTCAAACCAAATGGTTTGACAGACCACACAGATCTAGGTACTTTGGCTATTTTAAAACTCGACTCTGAAAGCAATCTTGATACACTCGTATTCGTAGGCCACGACAACGACAGTTTAGATTTACTGGCCTTTAACAAAGGTATGGACAATTATGGAGAAGAGGTCTTATATTTCTGTAATTTTCAAGTATATCCAAACGACATAGAACCAACTAATCCCAATGATTTCGTAGTCACCAAGACAGATGCAGATGCAAACATATTATGGCAAAGGTACTTACACGACAGGAGAAACATCTATAGACCAGCATCTATCGTTGTTTCGAGCGATGGAGGTTGCCTTGTCTCTGGATATCGGCAAAACAGCACCAACCTAACGGAATGTGAAGTATTTCTTCTTAAGGTCTTTCCAGATGGCACATTAAGTGTTCATGACCCTGAAATCACATTTTGTCCCTTCAGCTTCTATCCCAATCCAGTGAAAGAACAGCTTCTCATACAGTTCTCCCCAGATGTTCAACCCAAGCAAATCGAGCTCTACGACCTGCAAGGCCGGCTAGTGCGCTCGCAAAGCAAGGCCTTCGAAAGCATCGACATGGGCCAACTGCCCGCTGGAACCTACACGATGCGCGTCACCTTGGAGGACGGGAAGACTTATTCTGACAAGGTGGTGAAGGAGTAGCATGCCATGAAAACCATACAAAAGTCCCTTATCCTGCTAGTAGCAGTGGCCACCATGGCCGCCCTGCTGCTGGCAGGATGCCAGCAGGGGAGTCACGGAAAGCACAAGGCACCAGCCGTTGAACAAACCGAAGCCATAGTGGACACTACGGAAGAGGACACAATGGCCGCTTTCTACGAACGAATGCAGCGCTGGAAGGCTCTGCACGGATGGACCGATCGCTGGGAAAGCGAGAAATGAATGAAGAGAGCCTCTATCACTTCTTAAGGTAGAGGCTCTCTTAGTTTCTATGGCAAACTCATATCTTTTTCTTAATTTTGCACCGAAATAATCCATCACCCCTGTTTGGAACAAGATTTGAAGGAAAGGATAAATGTGAAAAACTGGTCCACCATAGCATTTTTGGTATTTTTGCTGGCCGCCACCTCCTGCGCCTCGCGCAAGAAAACCGTTAAGCCCACACCGCCGCAAACCTTCGAATGGCTGACCTCCAACCTCGATATCCAAGCCGAAGGCAACGGCGTGGCCTTCGACGACTTGTCGGGACAGCTTAGGATGCGCAACGACAGCCTCGTATGGCTCAGCGTCACCGCTACCATGGGCGTGGAAGTGCTGCGTGCCAAAGTCAGCAACGACTCGATTTGGATGGTCAACCGATTGGAGAAGACCTACCTGGCCGAGCCATTGGATTCCGTTGCCGTCCAACTCGGCATACCCATCAGCCTGCCATGGATACAAACTTTGCTCTTGGACAATAATGAGGGGCTTCCGCCCGTTGAGAATCAGATTGTCCAACTGAAGACCTTCTTTATGGGCGACCTCGCCGCGAAAGTGAAATATAAAAACATCAAATTGGACGAAAAGACGAGCTTCCCGCTGAAGATTACGGATAAGATGGAACGCATGCGCTTGCCAAAGAAACCATGAAGAGTCTGCATATCATATTGGTATTATTGTTGTTGGCCTTGGTCAACCCTTCGTTTGCGCAAAAGACCAAAGGCAAGTCGAAGAAGCAACTGCAAAACGAAATCACTTCGTTGCAGAAGGAGATTTCGACTGCCAACCAACTGCTGAAAAAAACAAAGAAAGACAAGGAGATGACCCTCAACGAGGTCAACCTTCTCGACAAGAAAATCAAACAGCGCGAGCAACTCATCACGACATACAATGAACAGATTGCGGTTCTTGACGAGGAAATCAACGCCGGACAAAAAAACATCAAGAGCCTGAACACAGACCTGGCCAACCTTCGCAAAGAATATGCGAAAATGGTGTCGTTTGCCTACAAAAACCGCAACCATTACAATAACTTGGGGTTTATTTTTGCCTCCAAGGACTTCAACCAAGCCTTTACCCGATTGCGCTACATACGACAATTCAACGATGCCCGTAAAATCAAGATGGAACAGATTGCCTCGACTGAAAGGCAAATCACCGGTGAGGTGGAAGCCAGCCAACAAGCCCGAGAGGAACAAGCTGCCTTGCTGAAAGACGAGAAAACCCAAAAAGAAGCCCTCCAAAAAGAAAAGAAAGAGCTTAACGGACAGGTGAACAAGCTCAAAAAGAAAGAAGGCAGCCTGCAACAAGACATCAAGAACAAGCAACAGCAGGCCAAAAAACTGCAAAAGGCCATCGACGACATTATCGCCGAGGAAATCAGAAGAGCCAACGCCGAAGCCGAACGGAAACGCAAGGAAGAAGCCAAGAAAAACGCCAACAAAGGCAAGACCACGACCACGACAACCAAAGAAAAAGGCATGGCCCTGACTCCTGCTGAGAAAACCCTATCGACCAGTTTTGCCAACAACAAAGGCAAGCTGCCCTGGCCTGTGGAGCGCGGGGTCATTTCATCCTCATTCGGCAAACATGCCTCGGTGGTGTCAGACAAGGTCACCGTGACCAACAATGGCATCGACATCGCCACCACTGAAAACGCACAAGCCCGTGCCGTCTTCGACGGCGAGGTGGCCAGCGTCACCAAACTGACAGGCTCCAACACGGTGGTCATCATCCGCCATGGTGAATATTTCACGGTGTATTCCAACCTTGAAAATGTCACAGTGAAACGCGGCGACAAGGTGAAAACCAAGCAAAATATTGGCACCGTGCACACCAACAAGACCGAGAACAAAACGGAATTGCATTTTGAACTCTTGAAAGAACAAGCACGACAAAATCCCGCAAACTGGCTATCGAAATGAATTATATATCACAAAACATACAAAACTTTCAAAACCTAATTAAAGGTAGGGGAAAGCGGCCCCTCATTCCGAACTTGATTCGGAACGGCACGCTTTCCTGCGGCAACCCAGTTGGGTGCCGCTCTGTTTTAAACGATTTTGCGGGTTTTGATAGTTTTGTGAGAAAAAGAATGAGAAAGAAGGTTTTTGTTTTAATACTCATTAGTTTAGTATTAATAGCCTCTTCCTGCAAGACCAAGGAAGTGCCTGGTCGTCGCCGCACACCACGCCATTGCAACTCCTGCACCAAGTGGAGCTATACGCCACAGGAAACCATAGAATACGAACTCCTGCACAACGATGAAGGCTGAAGAACTTCAACTATTGAAACGCTACTTTCCCGAGCCAGCGGTGGTGATGGTAGGTGAGATGTTCACACAACGCCGTTTCAAACTACATTTCAAGCGACCGCGCAGCTCCAAATTGGGCGATTTCCGTCCGCCACGAACCCCCAACGGCATTTGTTCCATCACGCTCAATCTGGACTTGAATCCCTATCAGATGCTCATCACCTATGTTCACGAAGTGGCGCATTACGATGTGTATCAGCAATATGGCTCAAGAAATGTGCAGCCCCATGGCCAAGAATGGCAAACGAGTTTTTCCACTTTATTACAGCCATTTCTGACCGAAACCATCTTCCCAAAAGAGGTTCTCGCCGCTCTGCAAAAACACTTGCAACACATCAAAGCGAGCAGCACCGCCGACCAAAACCTTCAAAGGGTATTGCACCAATACGACAAGAACCCCGAAAATGTGACCACAGTGGAGAGCCTTCCCGCAGAAGCCCGATTTGTGTTGAAAAACGGTCTCATCTTCCAAAAAGGGGAGAAGCAACGCACCCGCTATAAATGCTATTGCGAGAGCAACGGACGCTGGTATTTTGTGTCAGCTTTGGCGGAAGTTCGGAGGATTTAGATTCCCTAGGGAATGGAGATCTATCCATATTTACAAGCGGCGGTGGGTAGAGTTTACATAACATAAACGCCACAAACCGCCGCGGTTAACAAAACAAGTAATAAATCCATTCCCAAAGGGAATCTCTGACAGTTTTCTATAATTCAAACATTCAAAGCAACAATTTCATATCTTTGCAGCCAAAACCAAGCTGAATGACCAAAAAAGTATTTGTTTCAGGATGTTACGACCTCTTGCACAGTGGTCATGTGGAGTTTTTCCGACAGGCGGCACAGTATGGCGACCTTTATGTAGGCATCGGCTCCGACGAGACCATCCTTCACTACAAAAACCATAAGACCCTTTACCCTGAGCAGGAACGCCTTTTCATGGTGAAAGCCATCCGTTATGTGAAAGACGCTTTCATCAACGATGGCGAAGGCGTGATGGACTTTGTGGGCACTGTGGACAAAATAAAACCCGACATTTTTGTGGTGAATGAAGATGGTGCCTCCGAGGAAAAACGCCGTTTCTGCGAAACGCGCGGCATCGAATATGTGGTGCTGCAACGCACGCCATCGCAAGGCTTGGAAGCGCGTTCGTCGACGGCATTGAAACATGGCCTTTGCGAGATTCCCACCCGCTTGGACTTGGCCGGCACTTGGATTGACCAGCCTTATGTCTCATGTTTTGCGCCAGGTTGGGCCATCACCATTTCGTTGCAGCCGACTTTCGAGGTACGCGAGCGTTGCGGCCTCTCCACCTCGACCCGCAACATGATCAAGAAGATTTGGCCGATGAAATTACCCGACATGGATCCTGAGACGCTAGCCAAATTGGTGTTCTGCTTCGAGAATGACCCTGAACGAAGCGATGGCATCATCAGCGGGGCACAAGACAGCATCGGCATTTGTATGCCTGGATTAGTGAGGCATTATTACGACAAGCTCTACTGGCCCATCAAGTTTGAAACCTGCCAAGACAAAACCATCTTGAACTGGCTTGAAAATCATCTCATCATGATTCCCATGGAGCCACGCCGTCCAGGATGTTCCGTGGTGGAAGGCAAGGACATCACCGAGCCGAAGGTCAAGGCTCTGGCCAAGGCTGCCGACGACTGTTGGAACGCCATCATGGCTATGGATTTAACTGCTTTTGCCTCAGCCTACAAAGCCTCTTTTGAAGCACAAACCGCCATGTTTCCTGCTATGATTCAAGGTTCGGTGCAGGATTATATTGATAGATATTCCAAATTAGAGGATGTAATGGCTTGGAAGATGCCTGGTGCCGGCGGCGGCGGCTATCTAGCCTGCGTAGTCAAAGATTCGGTTGCTTTTTATCAGGCTCATCCCGAAGCAATTTGTCTTGTTATTAGAAGAAAGTAGTTATTTATCAAGAATTTGAGAATTAGAGAAAAAATGCCGAGTCGAGTTATACAGAAGTCTTGCACCTTCGGTGCGTTGAATTGGAGAACTGAAAATCGTTCACGATTTTCATCTCTAATTCAAAAATTTCAAATGAAGACCCGAAATGGAAATTCTGAAATTCTCTAATTCTTGATAAAACAAAACAACATGATATGAGCGGATTAATTTACCCAACAGAGAGTGGAAAACTATTTGGCTTAGCATTGCAACTTCACAAAGAACTGGGGTGCGGTTTTAAAGAGAAAGTATATCAGGATGCTTTTGAAGTGCTTTTGCAAGAAAACAATATACCTTACGAAAGAGAAAAACACATTGAGATTGAATATCATGGAGTTGTTTTGGAACATGGATTTTTCTATGATTTCCTATGCTATGACAAAATTGGTGTTGAACTGAAAGCATTTACTGAGATTACTGGAGAATTCGAAAGTCAATTAATTAACTATCTTCATGTAGGAAATCATCAACTAGGGTTATTACTTAATTTTGGTACTAGCAGTCTGCAATACAAATGGATTCCAAATAGAAAAGATTATAAAGGAAAGTGAATATAAACAAATAATAATCAAGAATTTGAGAATTAGAGAAAAAATCTGAAATTCTCTAATTCTTGATAAAAACTTGATAATAAATACTTGAATATGAATAAAGTAGTAGAAAAAAAACACCTGTTGGCCTTTGTCTTGGTGACCTGTTGTTTCGCCTTGTGGGGCTTTGCCAACGACATCACCAACCCTATGGTGAAGGCTTTTTCCAAGATTTTCCGCATGAGCGTGACCGACGGCGCTTTGGTGCAACTTGCCTTCTATGGCGGCTATTTCTGCATGGCCTTGCCCGCCGCTCTGTTTGTGCAGAAGCATTCCTATAAAGCAGGTCTGCTGATGGGTCTCGGGCTTTATGCCATAGGAGCCCTGATGTTCATTCCTGCCAAGGCAACGGGCAGTTATTATCCATTTCTCATCGCATATTTCGTGCTGACTTGTGGTCTTTCTTTCCTTGAAACGACGGCCAATCCCTATATCCTCTCGATGGGCAGCAAAGACACGGCTACGCGACGTCTCAACCTAGCCCAAGCTTTTAATCCCATCGGCTCGTTGGCGGGTATGTTCGTGGCGATGCAGTTCATTCAAGCCAAACTCAACCCGCTGAGCACCGAAGAACGCGCTTTGCTCAACGATGAGCAATTCGACGCCATAAAAAATGCCGACCTCTCCATATTGAGCCGACCCTATGTTATCATCGGAGCTGTGTTGGTGGTGTTCTTTGTAGTTATCCTGCTCTTGGTGAAGACACAAGCCAAAACTGAGGAAAGCAACGACCAAAAGTTTGGCCCTACAGTGAAACGGTTATGGAAAAACAAGCCTTACCGCTATGGTGTGGTGGCACAGTTCTTCTATGTCGGTGTGCAAATCATGTGCTGGACCTTTATCATCCAATACGGCACACGCGTCTTTATGAACGAAGGTATGACCGAACAAGCTGCTGAAGTGCTTTCACAACGCTATAATATCGTGGCGATGGCCATTTTCTGTGTGAGCCGCTTCATTTGCACCTTCCTGCTGAAATACATCCATCCGTCCAAGTTGCTGACTTACTTAGGTATAGCTGGAGCCATACTAGTTTTGGGCGTTATTTTCCTCGATGGACGCGCAGGAATGTATTGCTTGGTCGCCGTTTCGGCCTGCATGAGCCTGATGTTCCCGACCATTTATGGCATTGCTTTGACCGATACAGGTGAAGATGCCAAAATCGGGGCCGCAGGATTGATTATGGCTATCTTGGGCGGCTCAGTGTTGCCACCTTTGCAAGCTCGTATCATCGATGGTGGCGGACTTGGAAGTATCGCTTCCGTGAACTTGAGCTTTGTTTTACCCTTGATTTGCTTCGTTGTCATCGTTATTTACGGACTATTCATTACTAAAACCGAGAAAAAATGAAACGCTACTGTCAAACATTAGAACTTGTCAATGACCCTGAGCTCATCAAGAAATATTGCGAAATCCATGCTCATGTTTGGCCCGAAGTAGTGGCTGGACAACGCGAAGTCGGCATTCTAGATATGCAACTCTATCGTTATGGTACTCACGTATTTATGATTTGCGATACCATTGACGACTTTGACTGGAACCGCGACATGGCCCGACTGGCCACTTTGCCCCGACAAGCCGAATGGGAGGCCTATGTAGCCCAATGCCAAGGTGCCGACCCAAGCCTGCCTTCAACGGGCAAATGGCATTTGATGGAAAAAATATTTTGAACTATATTGAAAATAGTTGTAGTTTTGTCGGTTAAAACTTTCACCAAATGAAAAAATTGATTATACGCTTTTGCAATTTTATATTCGGTAAACACAAAAACAACACGCTGCCTCGATATTGGATTTTGGCAGTCGACATGATAATTGTCATCGTTGCTTATATTGTGGCTCTTTTCATGTTGTACTTTAAGGATTTCGGAGCATCATCTTTTGATTGGAGCCGTATTTGGTTGATCCCTGTGGTTTATCTAATAACATTCCTCATCAGCAGAACCTATGATGGTATGTTGAGATACTCTGGATTCAATGATATTAGAAAATTATTTTATGCATGTACAGCTGCATTGTCTTTCTTGATTATCAGCAAATTGGTTATCCGTCAATTTTCACCTTCTTTGGCAAGAGACCTCTATCCTCGCTATGTAACCATGATTTACCATTACCTAATTACTTTGGTAGTTATGATTATTATGCGCTTTACTATCAGGCGTTTGTATAATGAGATTTACAAAAATATCCCTGACAAGATGAATACGCTCATCTACGGTGCTGGCGATGGTGGCACTGTGTTGATGCGCACTTTGAGCCAAGATACCAAATCAAAATTCAAAATCAAGGCTTTTGTGGATGATGATCCTAAGCGAGCCGGAACTCAAATCAATACAATCAAGATTTACTCGCCTAAAGTTGCCATGACGCCAGAATTCATCGAAAAATTTGATATTGACGTGATAATTCTAGCGATTCCTAGCATAAGTGAAACACGTCGAAAAGAAATCATTGAGCAGGGCATGGCTCTTAACCTTATCGTGAAATCCATCCCCGCATTCGACAAATGGGTGGATGGCAAAATAGAATCCGACCAAATCAAAGATATCAAGATTGAAGATCTTTTGGGTCGTAAACCAATCATCTTGGGTAAGAGCAATGTCATTCGCGAAATCAACGAAAAAGTAGTTCTCGTCACGGGTGCTGCTGGGTCTATTGGAAGTGAAATTTGCCGTCAGGTGATGCACTACAACCCTTCCAAACTCATCATGCTCGACCAAGCAGAGTCACCGATGTATGATTTCCAGTTTGAAATGAACAACACGGAGGATTTCAAGGACAAGCGCGACAAGATGGCTTTTGTCATCACCAATGTGAAAGACCCCATCCGTATGCGGGAAGTGTTTGAGATGTATCATCCCCAAGTGGTGTTCCATGCTGCTGCATACAAACACGTGCCTTTCATGGAAGAAAACGCTTACGAGGCTGTGTTTGTCAATGTGTTCGGTACCAAACTTGTGGCTGATTTGGCTATGGAATTTGGTGTGGAAAAGTTTGTCATGATTTCTACCGACAAAGCCGTTAATCCGACCAACGTGATGGGTGCCACCAAGCGTATTGCTGAGATTTACACACAAAGTCGCCAAAGCAAAACCAAGTTTATCACTACTCGTTTTGGCAACGTATTGGGCAGCAATGGCTCTGTTGTGCCATTATTTCGCAAACAAATTGAAAAAGGTGGTCCCATCACCGTCACCGACCGCCGTATCACTCGTTTCTTCATGACCATTCCAGAAGCCTGTAGCCTCGTGCTTGAGGCAGGTTCCATCGGCGAAGGCGGTGACATCTTTGTCTTTGACATGGGCGAAAAAGTCAAGATTTGGGATTTGGCCGAAAAAATGCGTAAACTCGCCCATAAGCCTGAAATTGAAATCATCGAAACAGGTCTTCGTCCTGGTGAAAAACTCTATGAAGAGGTGTTGGCCAACGAAGAGAACACCATCAAGACTGACAACGAGAAAATCATGCACGCCATCGTCAGGAAATATGAGGCTTCTGATGTGGATGCCATGTTCGATAAACTTCATGAAGCATTGGAAACCTGTGACCCGATGAAGATTGTGGCCCAAATGAAGGTCATCGTACCTGAATTCAAGAGCAACAACAGCATTTTCAGCCAATTGGATAAATAAGCGAGATGTACACCATCCACACCGACCCTTTGCACCGCATCGCATACGCCACCGATGCGTCCGCTTATCGTGAAATACCTCAAGGTGTAGCATTCCCTGAAAACGAACAGGATATTGTCTATCTGATAGAAACTGCCCGCGAACGCAAGACCCACCTCATCCCAAGGGCAGGCGGCACTTCCATAGCAGGCCAAGTGGTGGGTAGCGGAATAGTGGTCGACATTAGTAAGCATTTCAAGAAGATTCTGGAAATCAACAAGGAAGAACGCTGGGCAAGGGTGCAACCTGGAGTCGTGCTTGATGAACTGAACCTTGCTCTAGAGCCATACGGACTTTTCTTCAGCCCTGAGACCTCAACTAGTAACCGTTGTTGTATCGGCGGCATGTTTGGCAACAATTCCTGTGGTTCGCATTCCTTGATTTACGGCAGCACGCGTCATCATGTGTTGGAAGTCCGTGGTGTACTCTGCGATGGCAGCATTGAGATATTCAAAACCTATACCATCAAAGAACTGGAAGAGCGTTTTGGTCATCGTTTCTGGGAAACTGACCATAATACTGTCATCCAAAATATCTACGCTCAACTTATCCGTTGGGCCTTAAATGAAAACACCATCCACCTAATTGAGGAAAACTATCCCGACAAGAGCCTGCGTCGCCGTTCCTGTGGTTATGCCATCGACGAAGTTATTGAAGACCTCCACAATACAGCCAAACCACTTGAAGAACGAACCATTAATCTATGCAAAGTACTGGCTGGTAGCGAAGGTACCTTGGCTTTCATTACGGAAATCAAAGTTGACCTCGACCCTTTGCCACCAAAGGAGAAAATGGTGGTCTGCGCCCATTGCGACACATTGCAGAAGAGTTTTTTGGGTAACCTTGTCGCCTTGAAATTCAATCCATCTGCCGTGGAATTGATGGACCGCAACATCTTGGAGCTCAGCAAACAAAATGTTGAGCAACAGAAAAACCGATTCTTCGTGCAAGGCGACCCTGCCGCCATCCTTATCGTCGAATTGCGAGGCGAAACCCGCGAAGAAATTGATGCCCTTGCCGATAAACTTGAACATGCATTGATACACAATGATGAACATTTGGTCTATGCTTGTTCACGAGTGTACGGTTCCGAAATCAGCAAGGTATGGAGCCTGCGCAAGGCGGGCTTAGGCCTGCTCACTGGCATGAAAGGCGATGCCAAACCCATTGGCGTCATCGAAGACACGGCTGTGGCACCCGAGAAACTGCCCGCTTATATGGCCGACTTTGCCCAAATGTTGGAAAAACTGGGCTTAAGCTGCGTCTATCATGCCCATATCAGTACAGGCGAATTGCACCTACGCCCCATCATCAACATCAAGGAGGCAGAAGGCAAACGCAAGTTTCGTGAAGTGGCTTATGAAACGGCCTTATTGGTCAAGAAATACAAAGGTTCGCTCAGTGGTGAACATGGCGATGGAAGATTGCGCGGTGAGTTTATCCAGTTGCTTTATGGCGACCAAGTCTATGCCTTGATGCAAGACCTGAAAAAGTGTTGGGATCCGCTGCAAGTCTTCAATCTGCACAAGATTGTTGACACATTACCCATGGACAGCATGTTGCGCTTTGATGTTGGACAGCAATATGCTATTGAGAAAGAACTGGGAAGGTCGGCCCTTCGACAGGCTCAGGGACCTAAGGGCTCTGGAACCTATTATAACTGGAAGGCTGCATTTGATGAATGCAAGGTGGAAGGCGCTACCGGTGCCAAAAACCAGCTTCATGCCTTGATGTGCAGCATTGAACAATGCAATGGTGCTGGTGACTGTCGCAAATCGAACCTCATTGGTGGCACACTTTGTCCAGCCTTCAAGGTGAGTGGCGATGAGACTAAAGCCACCCGTGCGCGTGCCAATGTGCTCCGTGAAATCCTGACAAGAGGGTGGGAGAGCGATGCTTTTACTCAAGCTATAAACAAGGATAAAAGCATATTAAAATCGGAGGAACTGGCCGAGGTTTTAGACAGCTGCCTGGCTTGCAAAGGTTGTCGCAGCGAGTGTCCTAGCAATGTCGACATGACCCGTCTGCGTTCTGAAATCCTGCAACAAAAGTACAATATAAGTGGTATGCCTTTGCGTTCCTTTGCTGTGTCGAGGATGGCCACAGTGGAACAATTTGGACATATCGTTTGGCCGCTATACAATTTGTTTGCCTCATGGAAATTCTCTTCTGACATCATCAAGCATATCATCAAGTTTGCGACTGAAAGAGACATCCCGACCCTTAGCCGTGTCACCATGCGAAAAGCGGTGCAACGGGAATGCCGCAAACATCACGGCAATGTCACCAAAGGTAAAGTTTATCTTTTTGCCGATGAATTCACCAATTTCCAAGAAGCGGAGCTTGGTTTGACTTTCGCCAAATTGCTTCTGCAATTAGGCTATAAAGTGGAAATCCCAAAACATGTGGAAAGCGGTCGCGCCGCCCTCTCGAAAGGCAACCTGAAATTGGCCAAAAAGTTTGCCTTGAAAAATGTCAATCTGCTGAAAGACAAGATTTCGGAAGAAACACCTTTGGTTGGCATTGAACCTTCATGCATCCTCAGTTTCCGCGATGAATATCCCGATTTGGTGCCTGCCGAACTTCGCTCCCAAGCCCAACAACTGGGTCGAAATGCTTTGCTTTTCGATGAGTTTATCATGCGTGAAGTTGCAGCTGGTCGTATCACTGCCAATGATTTCAAAACTGATGCTGTTGAAATCTGGCTCCATGGCCATTGCCACCAGAAAGCTTTGGTGGGAATGGAGAAGACGGTGCAAGCCTTCAAATTACTCTCAGGTGCTAAAGTACATGTCATTCCGAGTGGTTGTTGCGGTATGGCAGGTTCATTCGGTTACGAGAAAGAGCATTACAAGACTTCGTTGGCCATTGGTGAGATGGTACTCTTCCCGACCATTAGAAAAGCCATCGAAAACAACACAAACATCACACCTGTGATAGTTTCAGCTCCTGGCACTTCCTGCCGTCAGCAAATCCTTGACGGCACAGGAGTTCATGCCGTCCATCCCGTTGAAATCCTCTATCGTTGGGCGAAATAATCCAACAATTTTGGCGTTCTATGAAAAAGGACTATCTTTGCCTCGTTAAACCATAATAATATTAGTCATTATGAAAAGGCTATTCTTCTCCATCACAATGCTTCTATTGGTCATTGCTGGTTGTAACACAAAAGAGTCAAATGAAGTAGACGTTGAACCATATACTTTGAATGACAGCTTGTTCATTGAAAGTGAGTATGGCGATGGGTATTCCTATTTCAACGTCAGCCTCGATTTGCCTGTCACCAACAACAAAACCTTGCGCCAAAACATCCTTCATTGGATGCTTTCTGATGAGACAGAAGACCATGTCAGCTATCTTGAGACAATGAAAGACAATTTCTTTGAAGAAGACGGTAGCGAACCCAGGTCGAACTATGAAGAAAACTTCAGCTTGTCGGAACAAACAGACGAGTATGTTACCTATACCACCGAAGGATTCCTTTATTCGGGTGGAGCCCATGAAATGCCTTGGTACAATGGCACGACTTTCAGCAAGATTGACGGTAGTATTGTCGGCTACGACCTGTTCGAAGATCCGGAACAACTCATTAAGATTATTGCAGAAAATATTGAAAACCAATATTTTTCAAAATATGTAGAAGACGATTTCTACTTTGAACACGAAGACATAACCACGCTACCCGAGAATGAGCCTTGGATAGAGACTGACAGTGTAGTGTTTTGTTACCAACCATACGAAATCGCCGCATTTGCCGCAGGAATGCCTTTGTGTAAGATTGCGTTATCCGACCTAAAACCCTATTTGAGTGAAAAAGGAAAAATGTTTCTCAAAGACAATTAAGCACCCATGAACAACTACTGCATTATCATGGCCGGCGGCATCGGTAGCCGTTTTTGGCCCCTCAGCAAGGACAACTATCCGAAGCAATTCCTCGATATCTTAGGTACAGGAAAGAGCTTTATTCGCAGCACTTACGAGCGATTCAGCCCAGTCATCCCCGACGAGAACTTCCTCGTGGTCACCAACAAGGCCTACAAAAAACTCGTTTTGGAGCATTTACCCATGCTTCGTCCCGACCAAGTGCTTTGTGAGCCTGCACGACGCAATACGGCTCCTTGCATCGCCTATGCAGCCTATCATATCCAAAGCCGCTGCCAAGATGCCAATATTGTCGTCACACCCGCCGATCATTTGGTAACTAATGAAGTGGAATTTCAGCGCATTATTCGATTAGGATTTGACTTCTTGGCGAAAAACCAAAATGCATTGATGACCATTGGTATCAAGCCAAGCCGCCCGGAAACGGGTTATGGTTACATTCAAGTGCCCAAACAAAACACACTGCCTGAAGTAGTAAAAGTCGAAATGTTCAAGGAAAAACCCGATTACGATACGGCCGTGAAATTCGTGGCCGAAGGCAATTTCTTCTGGAACAGCGGCATCTTCCTCTGGACCTTGAACGGCATTATGCAGGCGTTTAAGCAATATCTGCCTGATATGGTTGAGGTCTTCGAAAAGGGTATCTACAACTTCGGCACACCCGAGGAACAAGACTTCATCAACGACCACTTTGTGGATTGCCCAAACATCAGTATTGATTATGGTGTAATGGAAAAGTCACCCAATACCTTCACCATCCCTGCTGACTTTGGATGGAGCGACATCGGTACTTGGGGTTCACTGTTTACTCACGCCAAAAAAGACGACAACGGCAATGCCAAACGCGGTAAGGTGGTCTCGGTCGACAATCGGAACACCATTATTAATATAGAAGAAGGCACAGAAGCCGTGGTGGAAGGTTTGGAAGACTATTTGGTGGCTTATCGAGACCATTCACTCCTCGTGTGCAAACTCAAGGATGAGCAACAGATCAAAGTTTGGATTGAAGGATTAAAATAAACTTGTATCCCGTGGAAAATCAGCCGCTTGTATCGGTCATTATGCCATGCTACAACATGGAGAAGTTTATCGCTTACACGATAGAATCGGTGCAACGGCAAACCTATACCCATTGGGAACTACTCATTGTTGACGATGCTTCAACAGACAAAACGGCTGATATTGTTAAAAGTCACCAAAATCAAGACGATCGGATTCAGTTTTATGTCAAGCCCAAGCATTCAGGCATCGCTGACACGCGTAACCAATGTATTAAAATGGCCAAAGGCCGTTTTTTGGCTTTTCTGGATTCCGACGACCTTTGGCATCCTGAAAAACTGGAACAGCAGTTGCAATTCATGATGGAAAGAAATATTGGCTTCAGTTACTCAAGCTACGATTGTGTGGACGAAAAAGGCTATCCTTTGGAAAAAAGAGTCAAGGCCATAGGCAATCTTGACCATGACGCTTACATGCACAATACCATCATTGGCTGTTCCACCGTAATGATTGATACCACAATCATCAAAGAAGTCGTTGTGCCCAACTTTCGTACCAGCGAAGACTCAGCCACCTGGCTCAACATCCTGAAAAAAGGCTTCATTGCCTACGGAATCGATTCTTGTTTGACTTCCTATCGTATCCGCCAGCATTCGGCCAGTTCCAACAAGTTGAAGGCTGCTTCCGATTTGTGGAGAGTGTATCGGAAACAGGAAAAACTGTCTCTATTCAAAGCCATCGGCTGTTTTGTTAGTTATGCCTTCCACGCCGTAAAGAAACGACTGTGATGAACGGATATGCCCTATATCGAAAGGCCTGGCGGTTTGAAGGAGCACCTCATTGCGAAATCCAGTTGAAAGAAAAAGAATGGAAAGCTCTTTTGCAACATGGCGGTTTGCTGGTCAGAAACACCTACGATTTTGACTGTCAAAAAGAAACCTCTTTTTGGTATGTCATCAAAGACCAATTTGAAGGCATGGAAGCCTTGCCGTCGAGAGTGCGCAATAAGATTCGTCATGCTTTCAATAGTTTTGAATACCGACTTATTCCTTTTGACACTTTAAAGGAAAACGGTTATCAAATTATTCAAGAGACCTATGCCGATTATGCCGTTCACGATAGAGAAATGAACCAAAAGGTCTTCATGGAATACTTGGACCAATGTCAAAAACAGCACTTTGACTATTGGGGTATCTTCGACAAGGAAACACAACAAATGGTTGGGTTTTGCACCGTGACTTTATGGGATCAATGCTGCGAATATGGTGTGACAGGCATCCTTTCAAAATACAAGAAAGGAAGCTACTATCCCTATTACGGTTTATATCAGTACTTAAACCAGCATTATCTTGAAAAACAGCAATTTAAATATGTAAGCGACAGTGCCCGAACCATCACCGAACACTCGCAGATCCAAGAATATCTCATTCAAAACTTCAACTTTCGTAAAGCCTATTGCCAATTGGAGGTTCATTACCGTTGTTGGATGAAGTTGGCAGTCAAAATGTTGTACCCATTCAGAAAAATCATACCTTTGCAGCGCGTTAAGGCAATTCTCAACATGGAGGCCATGCAGCGTGGAGAAAAATAAACACAAAATAGGGTTCTTCTTCAAGTGGTGCTTCGATCGCATTGTGGCACTAATTGGACTTATTGTGCTGTTTCTGCCTTTGCTGGTCATCGGCATTCTCATCAAAATTGACTCAAAAGGGCCTATGTTCTTTATGCAAAAACGCATTGGAAAGGACGGCAAGCCATTCAGAATCTGCAAGTTCAGAACCATGCATCATCAATCGGAAGGTGATACGGTCACCACAGCCGACGACCCTCGCATCACGCGCATGGGCCATTGGCTACGCCACAGCAAAGTGGATTGCCTTACCGAGTTGGTCAATGTTTTTATCGGACAAATGAGCTTTGTTGGTCCACGCCCCGATGTGCCCGGCTATGCCGACCAGCTGAAAGGTGATGACCGTCGCATTCTCCAGCTCCGCCCAGGCATTACCGGCCCGGCAAGTATCAAGTACCGTGATGAGGAAGAACTGCTCGCCCAACAAGCCGACCCGAAGGCTTATAACGACAATGTCATTTGGCCTGACAAAGTGAAAATCAACCTAGATTATTTGGACAACTGGAGCTTTTTCGGTGATATCAAGTTGATTTTCAAGACCGTATTCTAATTCCAGTCTCGTAGGAGCGACAGCCCAAAAGCAGGCGATATAAGTCTCTGCTTTTTGGGCGTAGTCAGTGGCAAAACTGCTGACTACATAAAAAAACCCCGTAAAAGTGGGGAACTTTTACGAGGCCAAAAAATTAATAACATGAAACATAAAAATTGCGCCCCCTTCAGGACTTGAACCTGAGACCCCCTGATTAACAGTCAGATGCTCTGACCAACTGAGCTAAGGAGGCTGCACAATGTCACAGAACTTTCTGTTTTGCGGTTGCAAAAGTACGGCTTTTTTCAATACTGACAATCTTTTTCGGATAATTTTTTTCAAA
The DNA here is from genome assembly GCA_946185535.1 of uncultured Bacteroidales bacterium. Lineage (GTDB taxonomy): Bacteria > Bacteroidota > Bacteroidia > Bacteroidales > F082 > Limimorpha. The sequence goes on along the minus strand of CAMHJX010000005.1, from coordinate 82,862 downwards.
TATTTTATATCTAACTGATAATCAGTATGAAAATTTAGTCACTTTAAACAGAGATTCCCAAAAGGGAATGGAGTTTTCATCTAATGGAACATGTGGCGGTTAAGAACGTTTACCACCTTTACAATTTTCAACTGCCGTTATTTAGCTATAAAACAATCTCTATTCCCGCAGGGAATCTCTTTTTTCTTACCTTTGCACAAATTTTGAATTTTGAATTTTGAATAATAAATCCTTGAATCCACAATGAAAAAAATACTCGGAATAGGAAGTGCTCTGGTCGACATTCTGACCCAGATTCCCAATGAACAAATCCTCAATGAATTGAACCTGCCCAAAGGTAGTATGACCTACGTCGATGCCCAAACTTCGGTTGAAATCGGCAAAAAATTAGCCTATCTCGGCAATCAAATGGCTTCAGGCGGATCGGCAGCCAATACCATGAGCGGTCTGGCCCAACTTGGCATCGAAGCGGGATTCCTCAGCAAGATCGGCAAGGATGAAGTAGGCGAGTTCTTTGCAAAACAGATGACCGAAACCCATGTCAAACCCCTGATGCTGAAGAGTGATACACCTTCAGGTCGCGTGCAGGCTCTTGTCACCGCCGATGGCGAACGCACTTTCGCCACCTGCCTCGGAGCCGCGGCTGAAATGTGTGCCGATGACATTCAACCCGAACTTCTCCAAGGTTGGGACATCTTCTATGTGGAAGGCTATCTCGTTGCCAACCCAACAATGCTCAGAAAAGCCATCGAAACCGCCAAGGCCCAAGGTATGACCATCGCCATCGACTTGGCCAGCTACAATGTGGTGGAAGAGAGCCGCGACTTCTTGCTTGAACTCATCAACAACTATGTCGACATCGTGTTTGCCAACGAAAAAGAAGCCTTTGCCCTTACAGGCATGGAACCCGAAGCCGCTTTGGATTACATCGCTGAACGTTGTGACATCGCTGTGGTGAAAGTGGGAGCCAAGGGTGCCTTTGTAAAACGTGGCAACGAAATTGTCACCATCCCGCCTATGAAAGCTGATGTGGTCGACACTACAGGCGCTGGCGACATGTGGGCAGCTGGTTTCCTCGCTGGACTCGTCAAAGGCGAAAACTTGCAGAAATGCGGTATGATGGGTGCCATTGTGGCCAAGAACATCATCGAGGTGATGGGCGCCAAAATGGATGAAGCGCGGTGGGAGAAAATCCATACTTCAATAGCGTCACTATGATGTGAGATTCCCTTCGGGAATGGAGTTTATGGTTCTGTTAATTAGCGGCAGTTTGTAGCGTTTACGGTTTGTATACGTTACATACCGCCGCATTATACATACTAACACGCTTCCATTCCCGCAGGGAATCTACTTTAATTTTATATTTTATTACCTTACTTGTTTGAAGGTATCATTATATTTTGTACCTTTGCGCCCACTATAGTGATTTTCGCGAAAAGTAAATATTTAATAATTAGCTAGTTAGATAAAAATGAAGGAATTCCAGACAAAAGACATCCGTAATGTTGCCCTCATTGGCGCAGCAAAATCGGGTAAGACCATCCTTGCCGAAAACATGCTTTTCGAAGGCAAGCTCATCAACAGAAAAGGTAGCACCGAAGAGAAGAACACCGTTTCCGACTACCGTCCCATCGAGATGGAACGTCAGATTTCGGTGAACGCTTCCATGATGTACACGATTTACAATGACAAAAAGATCAACATCCTGGATACCCCTGGTTTCAGTGATTTCTCTGGTGACATCGTTTCGTGCCTCACTGCTGCCGACATCGCTGTCTGCACCGTAAACGCTCAGTCGGGTGTTGAAGCCACCACCGAAAACGCCTGGCGCCATGCTGCCAACACCAACAAGCCCGTGGTGTTCTTCATGAACCAACTCGACCACAGCAACGCCAACTTCGACAACACGGTCCGCGAACTGAAAGAATACTTTGGCGACAAGGTTACGCCTATCCAATATCCCGTCAACGCCGGTGAAGACTTCAACGCCGTCATCGACTTGATCATGATGAAGATGTTGGTCTTTAAGAACGGCAATGGCGCTCCTGAAGTGCAGGACATCCCCGCCGCTGAAATGGCCAAGGCCGAAGAGATGCATAACAACCTCATCGAGCATGCTGCCGAAGGCGAAGAGGCTCTGATGGAGAAGTTCTTCGAAGAGATGACCCTGAGCGAGGAAGACATGGAGCGCGGTATCCATCTGGGTATCGTGAACCGTGAGATGTTCCCCGTCATCTGCGGCGCTGCCAAGCGTGGCGTGGGTGTCACCCGTCTGATGGACTTCCTCATCAACGCCTGCCCGTCGCCTGCCGACATGCCTGCCATCAAAGCCAACAACGGACAAGAGTTCCACAACAGCAACGACGACCCGACCGCCCTGTTCATCTTCAAGGTGACCACCGAGCAGAACCTCGGCGACGTGGCATGGATGCGCGTCTATGGCGGCACCGTGGTGAAGAGCCAAGACCTCATCAACCCGCGTACGGGCAACAAGGAGCGTCTGTCACAGCTGCTGGTGTTCCGCGGCAAGAACCGTGAAGAGGTTGAAAAAGTCAACGCTGGCGACATCATCTGCACCATCAAGTTGAAGGATGGCCGCATCGGTGATTCTTTAGTCGATGCCAAGGCTGCTGAAGCTATCTTCCCCGAAATCCCGTTCCCGAACCCGATCTTCTCGATCGCTGTCAAGGCCGTCAACTCACAAGAAGACGAAAAGCTCGGCAGCATCCTCAACGACATCCACAAGACCGACCCGACCGTCATCGCCGGCATGTCGCGCGAGCTGCGCCAGAACATCCTGCAATGCCAGGGCGAATATCACTTCAACACCCTGAAGTGGTACTTCGACAACGTCTATAAGATCGCCATCGAAACGGCTTCGCCGAAGATCCCGTATCGTGAGACCATCACCAAGAGCGCCAGCGCCAGCTACCGTCACAAGAAACAATCCGGTGGTAGCGGTCAATTCGGTGAGGTGCACATGCAACTGGCTCCTTACTTCGAGGGTTACACCGACCCGAGCGAACTGCAGGTGCGCGACAAGCAAGAGTACGAACTGCCTTGGGGCGGTAAGCTCATCTTCGCCAACTGCGTCGTCGGTGGTGCCATCGATGCCCGCTTCATGCCCGCCATCCTGAAGGGTGTCAACGAGCGCTTCGAGCAAGGCCCGCTGACGGGTTCCTACGCCCGCGACATCATCGTCTACATCTACGATGGTAAGATGCACCCGGTCGACTCCAACGAAATGGCCTTTAAGATCGCCGGTCGTATGGCCTTTAGCGCCGCCTTTAAGAACGCTGGCCCGAAGATCATGGAACCCATCTACGACCTCGATGTGCGCATGCCCGCCGACCTCATGGGTGCTGTGATGACCGACCTGCAAGGCCGTCGCGCCATCGTCATGGGTATGGACAGCGACCACAACTATCAGACCATCCACGCCAAGGTTCCGTTGGCCGAGATGGACCGCTATTCCACCTCACTGAGCTCGCTGACCTCGGGTCGTGGCACCTTCACCATGAAGTATGCTGAATACCAGCAAGTGCCTACCGATGTGCAGAACCGCCTCCTCAAGGAGTACGAAGAGAGCCAGAAGGAAGAAGAATAAAAGAGTATTTTTTCATAAGTATTGCATTTTTTCCCCGCTGCATATTTTATGTGGCGGGGTTTTTTGTTTATTTTTGTGGGCATGAAACATATAGCTTGGATAGGATTGTTGGTCTTGCTAACCTTGTCGGCTTGCGACAGCGCCACGCGCGAGGCGCGGCGCATGGTGAAACGTGCCGAGCAGTTGGCCGACACCCTGCCCGACAGCACCGTGCGCATGATTGACAGCGTGTTGCGTATGCCCGTGAGCTTCAGCGAGCGGGAGCGTATGGACATGGCCCTGTTGCAGGCCGAGGCCTTGTTTGGTGAACGTGGACAGGAAATCTCACCCGTGATGGACGACGATTTCTTCGACGAGCACATCAACCTCTCCACCAGCCCCGAATTGGAACGTGCCGCAGCCTATTATGCCGTTAAAAAACGATACGCCAAGGCCGCCCATGCGGCCCTCTACAGCGGCTTTGTGCAGCAGCACTACGACGAGAAGGAGGCCGCTATGCGCTCGTTTAAGGAGGCGGAGCAATACGGCAAACTGGCTATTGACAGCCTCACTGTGGTGCATGCGGAGTATTGGATGGGGAAGATGCTATACTATGAAGGCGGGGAACAAGAAGCCTTGAATACATTTATGGCTTCTGAAAGGATTACAGGAAACCATTATGCCGACCGCGCCATTATTGAAAACAGCAAGGCAGTGGTATATATTTTGACGGGTCAATATGACAGTGCAGAATTATGCCTCCGACAAAGTTTATTTTACGCAGAAAAGGAACATTTAGTTAAGGTAAAACGTAAAATCTATAACAACTATTCAGTACTTTACCGTTTTCAAGGCAAATATGACCAAGCCATTACTTCCTTGCAACAAATGATAAATGATTCAAGTCTTGACGACAAAGAACGGCTCATACTCTACTTGAACATTGGCAATGTTTATTTTGATATGGGAGAAAAGGATTCTACTGCTTTTTATTTTCAATTTATGGAAGAACTCTTGCCGACTGTCAATGTAAAACCGGAAACTAAGGTTGCTGCATACGGTGCATTATTTCGGTTTGCCGAAAGCCAATATGATAAAACGTCGGCTTTGCAATACCGCGAAAAACACGAAAGGGTATTGTATGATTTGATGCTTCAGCGGCAAGAGCAGACCATTTATCGGACACAGCAACAATATGACTATGAAAGCCTCCAGAACGTAATGAACAGGAAAATCATCCAAAGGCATATTACAATATTGATTATCAGTATATTATTGCTTATTACAACCATTCTCATTCTGTTTTTGCAATACCGGCACAAACAATTGCTGAAATCGGAGGAAGAAATGAAGCAGCAATTGGATGACCTGAAACAGGATTTGCTGCAAACGGTGAAAACCTCTGTGTTGGACCAAGAGATTTCCACTCGGCTAAGGATGATACTCGCAGCTTACGACAAAGCACAACGGGCAAAAGACCCCAAAAAAGAATGGCAGTCTTTGGTATGGCAGATCATGAATGGCAAAGACGATCCGTTTGAGGCAGCGCGTAGTGTTTTGGAGACGGCATATCCCCAATTATATTCAACTGTTTTGGAGAACTATCCCGAACTGACAGAAACAGAAGCCAAGATTTGTTTGCTCTCCTGTTCCGACCTCTCCAATATGGAGATAGCCGAATTTTTAGGACTGCGTGTGAACACCGTCAACCAAAACCGCAGCAACCTGCGCAAGAAGCTGAACCTGAAACCCGACCGGATGAAGGAACAGCTGCGCCAGGCGCTTTCCAAGTGATTTTGGTTACCTTTATAAGCCTAAGAGCTTGTCTATTTTGTCATTTTTTTCCTTCCAACACTTATATCCAAAGCTAAAACACCTATATATTTGTTTTTGTTTCTCGTTGTTTTTCAATGGTTTATCTTTTCTCCATTGAAAAAAAGCTATATGAGACGATATTAAAACTATATCTCAATTGAAAGATATGTTTGACTCAGTAATTTCGTGCTGTGAATTGTTTCACGACACGTGTCATTATCCCTATTGTTAACCACAAAAATCAAACGACAATGAAAACAAAAACATTACTTCTCGTTGGCCTCTGCGTCATCGGTCTTTGCAGTTGGGAAGCGCAAGCCGTAAACACTAAGTCTATACCTATTAATAATGTAGAAATGGCAGACCCTCCGTCCAGTTATGAAAAAATCGAGTTACAAGGAAGTCTAATGCTAGGCATTAATCCTAATGCTATCGTAGCCGGCGCCAGCGATGTCGATATTTACATCGGCTTCAACCAAAGCTTCGGCAATGTGAACATCTCCATCTACAACGGTATGGGCGGCCTCGTCTACAACACCGTGGTGAACACCGACGTGCAGCAGGTGTACATCATCCCTTTTACCACGGCAGCAAGCGACACCTTCACCGTTGAACTCAGCAATGCCAACGGCTATGCCGAGGGCGATTTCGACCGTACGCATTAAAAACACCTCAATTACTAACAACTTAAATTCTAATCATTATGAAAACAGGCAAAACTCTCTTTACCGTCATTATCATGGCAATCTTGGCCACCACCGTGGCCGTTGTGTCCTGCAAGAAGGACGGAGCAAACGCCTCGAACCAGAAAGGCTACACTATGCAGCAAGCCCCCGACATCCGCCAGATGGAAGACCCAAGAAGTTATATGATCGACTTCAAGAAGAAACTGACGGAAAGCAAGGACAACGAAGCCTTCAACCTTGAAGATGCCGCCTGGCATCTCGCCTGCCTGGCCAACCTCGACTTCTGTAATGTCAATGTGGAATGCGATGATTTCCAGTTTGATACGGTTGAGATGCAGGTCAATGTCACGGATGGTATCATCCTGATGGGCGACCTCAGTACGGCCTACGAGCAGATGTGTACGGAAATACAGCAATTCAGGAAAGGCTTCAACTACTACGACCAGAACCTGTACTACATCAATGTCTCCATCGGTGACGACGGCAACGCCAAAATCGCACTGATGACCTCGTACAATATCAATTCCAAGTACATTTGGGATCACACTTGGTATTATGATGATGTGTATGATGCTCTCGATTCGTGTGACTATTATTTTAGCAGTGATTCGATTTACACATGGAATACTACAGCTGCAAGAGAACTTAAACGTGTTCTCAATCTTATTGAGCATCACGAATATGAGATTTCTCTGCCAGGTGGGTTGAATCAAATAATATATTTCCCCACCCGAAACCATACTTTTGATTATCACTATCAAGATCCATATTATTCTACCTTTGTAGATAATTCAAGAGTATTTGCTAAAAGGACAAAGAACGAAGGTTATATATACTATTTAGATTTATTGGAAGTATGTTATTGCCTTGATTCGTATCTTCATTTGGGCTACGATTTTATGAGCGACAATCTATACCCGTTCGAACATATCATCTGTTGGAATGTTACACCAATAAACGAACATACAACTCATATATGGTGGACCCATTATCATGAATTATATGTAGAATATGGGCGTCTCATTACAGCTAATCCTCCTGGACCATACCCTGATTAATACCTTGTTTATATAAGTATTTAATAATACAGGACACTAAGACTAAAACATTGACTATAATAGTTTTAATGTTTGGTGTTTTTTCTATCAACAAAAGCTGTCATAGTCATTGTCAGTGGTCGTAGCCATAATAATCTTGAGTAAAAACAAAAAGTAGTTTTTGAAAGACCTTTATCTTTTTTATTTCGAATTATTATTCTAACTTTGCCGAATACTAATAAACAAAACTACTATGAAAAAGCACCTTTTAACATTTGTTTTCGCCATCATAACATCGGCTATTCAAGCCCAAAACGGGGAATTGTACTCACTTTTGTACCGCAATATGGTAGAAGAAGACTTGATTTTCGATTTTATACAGCAACGCAATGGTGAATTCGTAATGAACACATTCATAGAGGAAATCGAAGACGACACATATATTCCTTTGGGAAATATGTTTTACAAAATATCTCACACAGCCTTTACCATCACAGATTCTCTGTTTGTGGAAGATACAGCTCCTTTTATTCTCCTCGCCCACTACCAACAAGGTGATGGCAACATTATGGCCAGTTTCAGATACCACGAGGATTGCGACAGCACCTTCCTGCACATCTGTCGTTTCACAGACGACAATTTCTATGTCAATTATAACGAGGATATTGTAGTTCCAGTATGCGAGGGTTTTGTATTAGATGCAGGCGGCATAGTCGATTGTAGAGGCGACTTAATCATAATGTATTTCAAGGAAAGACCCACCAATATATATGACATATATTTAGCAAGATTCGATTCCAATGGCATAATGAAACATCAGGAATTGCTATTTGAAAACAATCTGAATGGTATTAGTATGGTACGGGTACTCAAAGAATCTCCACTTCAGTATTATTTATGGAAGAGAACAAACGATAGCCCTTCCAACCTCATTGTTTACAATATAGATTCTCTATTCCATAAAAATCCGATAATTCTCAACTCTACCTTGAGCGAGGAGATCATTGATCCAAATATGCCATATGTCACCGCAAACGAATATCTATCCATTAATGGGGATACCGAAGTAATTTCTGCTGGTGGGGATGACATCTTGGTGGCCGCACAGTATGTCTACGATACGACAGGGCATCCTATGACGCAAGAATATGGTGTTACTGTGGCAAAATACGACCTTCGTACCATGCAACTGAAAAAATATATCGTGTTCAACGACTATCCCGGATATTACAACCCAGCAAAATGTTTGGGACTCAAGATGATGACAGACGGCACGGTTTATTTTTTGTACAAGGAACACGGATACCCTGAAGAAAGCATCGTCGTTGTGAAGATGGACAGCGACCTGAACGTCGAATGGAAACGCTTCTTCAAGACTGAAAACATCATCATCGATTTCCTCCAATCCCCCATCTTGTACAAAGACGAGTATGGGGAAGAGCAAGGCATTGCCTGGGCTGGGTATGGTAGGAATACGAACAACAACCATCATGGCGTGGTCTGCTTCTTCCTCAACCACGACGGCACAATGAGCACGAACGAAAGCGGCATAGAAGTGCGCCCCTACGCCTACTACCCCAACCCCGTGAAAGAGCAACTGCTTATGCAATTCTCCCCCGACGTGCAACCCACCCAAGTGGAGCTCTACGACCTGCAAGGCCGCCTGGTGCGCACGCAAAGCAATGCCTTTGAGAGCATTGACATGAGCCAGTTGCCCGCTGGAACATACACTTTGCGCGTCACATTGGAGGACGGGAAGGCTTATTCGGACAAGGTGGTGAAGGAATGATAACAATACAATTAATGCCGCCAATAAATGGCGGCATTAATTGTATTTACGAAAGATTTATGGAAGATTTGCTTCCTTAAATCAACTATAGATTCCGTTCCCTCCATTGCTGGCTGAACGACTTGGAGGCAAACTCGGGCATAGGCCTGTTTTCTCCCCAAAGCAGTGCCAACAACCGTTTCAACTCCAACTTTTTGAAAAACAACGGACTGTCCATCTTTTTCCGCGACTTGCAGTGCCAAATCATGGCTTTCAGCAAAGCATCATATTTGGCATTGCCCGTCTTTTCGGTGATAGCCAAATGACGGTTTTCTATGATCAAGTCATCTAATGGAATTTTCACGGGACAAATTTCCACACATTTGCCGCATAATGAACAGGCAGAATTGAGGTAATTGTAATCCTCCAGTCCCTCCATTAAGGGTGCCATCACGGTCCCAACCGGACCAATGTGCTTTGTCCCATAGGAATAACCACCGATGTTTTTATAAATCGGGCATACGCTCACACAAGCGCCACAATGGATGCACGACATCACCTTACGCTGCTTTTCATGCGCAAGCAACTCGGAGCGATTGTTGTCCAAAAGGATGACATACATTTGCTCAGGTCCATTGCCCGTCTTGGAAGGACCAAAAGTGATGCTGTTGCAACCCGCCATGCTTTGTCCAGAAGAATGTAATGAAAGCAATGGCAACAATACGCTTAAATCATCCATATTTGGAATCACCTTGGCGATGCCGGCCACTACAATGTGTACTTTTGCCAAAGATATGGACTTCAGTATATTGCCTTCATTCTCAGTGAGCACCACGCCACCCGTATTGGAAAGCAAGAAATTGGCTCCCGTGATACAGACAGGCACATCTTTTGCCTCGATACCCACTTCATGTCGCACAAAATTGACCATTTGCTTGGCAGAACTGTCTGCTTTTAACTTAAAATTTGAAGTCAAAATGGCATTGTTTTCCTCTTTCGAAAGATGAATGGAAGGTGACTGGGGATGATATGATTTCTGTTTGTTTTGGTGCATGATGAAACGCCCAACTTCGGTTTCCACCACACGGATGTTTTTACGCTCCAGAAAACCATTGAGTTCTATTTCATCCAGCACAGTGGAATTGGAACGCATGATGGCATTGGCTCTTTCCTTGCGGATGATGTCGAAAATCATGGTTAAGGCATCATCGGCGTTGCGCGCCCATAACACTTTGCCACCATTTTCGTTGAAGTGGGTTTCAAAGTCGACTAACAACTTTTCCAAGTTCAACAGCGACTTGTTGCGCAGGGTGTAGGCACGCTGTTTTTCCAAGTCAAGATTGCGATAGTTATCTTTTCCTTTGGCAAAGTTGTTCTCGAAACAACCTGTGCTATAGTTGATTTTCTGCCAATGCTCCTCATCGAAAGCCAAGGCACATCCTTCCTTAAATATGGTTTTAGAGTCACTCATCATCATGGTTTTCAGCGGGTTCTATCTTTTCAACTCTTCTTGTGTGACGACCTCCTTCGAAGTCTGTATGCAGAAAAGCCTGTACCATCTCCCAAGCTAACTCATTAGGAATGAAGCGACCTGGCAAGGCAAGGATATTGGCATCGTTGTGCTGACGGGCCAATTTGGCCAGTTCAACATTCCAACACAAAGCCGCTCTCACATGATGATGATGGTTAGCCGTCATCTGGGCGCCATTGCCGCTACCGCAAAGAATGATGCCAAGTGGATATTCACCCTTTTCGATAGCCGAAGCCAAAGGATGGATCATATCAGGATAATCGACACTTTCATTGCTGTGGGTACCGTAATCTTTGACCTTGTAACCGGCTTCTTCCAATTTTTCAACCAAAAATTGCTTCATTTCAAAGCCGCCATGGTCGCTCGCTATAGGTATGATTTGTTCCATTTTTATGCTGTTGATATTTCGATGGGCAAAATTACATAATTTCATTGTTCGCAACCTTTTTATAAGGCTATTTCTGAACGACTTAACCGCTTTAAAAAATTCAACGGATTTAAGATAATCAATTGATTTTCTGTATAATATTAAGTTATCAACAGTTTTCTTGTTGATAACTTTTTCATTCTGGTGCATAAAAACAGGGGATTGTTCATTGCATCATTTTTCAACCTCAAAACACCCAAAAATGAACAAATTTTCAAAAAAATGAGGTTAATTTTATCCGCTTTTTTGCATTTCAACGAATAGCCGAAAAGGTATTGATAAGGCTGAAAAATAATCCTTTGCTTTTTTCTTCGATACGAATCTCAAACTGAAAACCATTAATGCAAGAATTTTAATGAAAAGTTATCAACCAATTCACAGGCATATTAACAACCCTATCAAATTTGAAATTAATTCAAAAAATAAAAAATATGATTTTAATAATGAGATTTGAAGTGTTGATAAAGCGCGTTCGAATTTTTCAGCGAATTGTGATGAAGATGCCGTTATTCCAACCAAAATGCCTAATTTTGACCCGTTTTTTGGAAGTAAATGATAAACAAAAAGACCATATTACTCATCATAACGCTATGTTTCTTATTCGGTTTGAAATCTTTCTCTCAGACTGAATATCAGACATATACCTATCCTAATGGACAGATTTCGAGTGAAGGTTATCTTCGTGACGGCAAACCTGACGGACTTTGGAAGACTTACTATGAGAGTGGTCAACTGAAATCTGTAGGTAAGCGCACGGATTTCCTTTTGGACAGTACTTGGATGTTCTTTGCGGAGTCGGGTGACACGACTTTAATTATCAATTACAAGAAGGATTTGAAAAACGGTTTGCGCTTTACCTTCGGTAAAGAAGACATTTTGGAGGAACCTTTTGTGAATGATGTGAAGCAAGGGGAGGGGCATCGCTATGATCGAAAGCATCGTCTTATACAAACCATTTCTTTCAGGAATGGTTTTGAAGAGGGTATTTCGCCCGTTTTCGATACCACTGGACTCTTGCGCGAAATCATCACTTATCGAAAAGGCTTCATTATGACTCGTGAAGCCTTGAACCGTTATGACCGTGATGGCAAAAAACATGGTTATTGGAAAACTTTTTTCGAAGATTGGACATTACATACGGAATGCTATTATAAGCATGGACTGCGCGAAGGATTCTACAAAGAGTATGATGAGAAAGGTAACTTGAAGAAAATCACTAAGTTTGTAAATGATGTTGAGCAGTTGTTGGAAAGTGATCAAAAGCCACTTGTTGTGCAACATGAGTATTATCCCAATGGTAAGGTGAAACGCGAAGCTTCTTTCCGTGGCGGGAAGCGTGAAGGTGTTTGGCGCGAATTTGATGAGGAAGGTAATGTCATCAATTCCCAAACCTACAAAAAAGGCGCCTTGGTTGGTGAGGGTATTGTGGATACCGATGGCAAGCGTCGCGGCGAGTACAAAGAGTTTTATCCCGACAGCACTTTGCGTGCAGAAGGCCTTTTTGTTGCGGGTTTACGCTCAGGCGAATGGAAGTTTTATTATCACAATGGTCAGCTTCAAGAGGTTGGAAACTACAAGGAAGGTGAACCTGACGGGATTTGGATCTGGTATCATGACAACGGGCAGAAGCAGATTGAAGAACAGTTCTATAAAGGGCAGCCCAATGGACCGTACAAAGAATATGACTCAAGGGGAAACCTCATCGTTTCGGGCACTTATTTCGATGGTTTGAAAAACGGTAAATGGACTGAAGAAATCGGAGATATGCGCACCCAGGGCGAGTATCGCAACGACAAACAGGTGGGGGAATGGGTTTCGTATTACGACAACGACAAAATGGCTTTTCGCGGCACTTTCAATGCAGGTTATCCTGATGGTGAACATTTGTTCTATTATGAAAACGGCAAGTTGCGTGAAATCCAAAGCTATAAAGCAGGTGTGAAGCACGGTGATTGGAAAAAGTATTTGGACACAGGAGAATTGTATTTTACGATCACTTACGACCAAGGCAAAGAAGTGAAATATGATGGCGAGGCCTTGGATGACAATGAAATCGTGAGAGAATGAAGCAGATACCGTTTTTACATCGAGGGTCAAAGATAGGCATTGTCGCTCCAGCTCGTAAGGTGACTCCCGATGAAATGCAGTATGCCATCAATTGGTTGGAAGAAAATGGATTTGTACCCGTTTATGATGACAGGCTTTTTGCCGAGCATCATATCTTTGCCGGTGATGATGATTTCCGTGCCGCTGTATTTCAGGAATACCTTGATAATGAGCAAATAGAAGCCATTTGGTTGGCTCGTGGCGGTTATGGCAGCATCCGCATCATCGACAAGTTGGATTTCACCAGGTTTTTGCAACATCCAAAATGGGTTATAGGTTTCAGTGATACGACGGTGATTCATGGTAAGTTGAATCGTTTGGGCGTTCCAAGTCTTCATGCCTCTATGCCTTTCTTTTTCGCCAACAAGACACCAGATGCCAAACAATCCTTGCTGGATGCCCTTTTAGGCACACCTTTGCATTATGTTTTTCCTACGCATAAGATGAACCGAATAGGACAGATGGAAGGGGAGATTGTTGGTGGAAATCTGTCGGTTCTGTATGGCATGATAGGATCTGATACTTTTCCCGAATTGGAGGGAAAAATCTTGTTCATCGAAGAAGTAGATGAATATATCTACCACATTGACAGGATGATGCATGCCTTGAAACGCGCTGGAAAACTCGCTCGTCTGAAAGGGCTTATTGTCGGTGGTTTGACTCAAATCCACGACAATCCCGATCCGTTCGGAATGTCGGTGGAAGAAGTCATTGCCGAGGCTGTGGCGAAATATGATTATCCAGTTTGTTTCGGTTTCCCTGCCGGGCATTTTGATGATAATAGGGCAGTGTTTTTCGGATTAAGTTCTCGATTGTTGGTAGCGGATGAGAAGGTGGTTTTTTTGAATGATGACTTACATTAGAGTAAGTCTATTCAGTAAACCATTAAATAGTGTTTGATAAAATCGTATGATTTTAGCGTTTGATTGTCTCTTAAAACGAAAAATCATAGGGACAAAACAAAAATGCGATTTTATATAAACCAATGAATAATAACATATTGGAAATTTGAAAACCAAAAATCATATGGACAAAACAATACTAGGGTTTGCCAGATGGTTATTATATGGATTTTTGATATATTTTTGTGAGCATGAAATAATAAAGTCTAAACAATAACAAACAATTATTTTCCCAATGAAAACCAAAGGATTATTACTAATCGCATTGATGCTGGGCTCTACGGCATTCGCCCAGCAGGAAACCCAAAAAGAACTAGTCACCCGCAGGGTGAACAACACGCTCGGCATTTCCATGATGGGTAAGACGATGCAGTGTAACGGTATCAGCATGTCGTACATTGCATCGGAACAGGGCACGATGGCCCTTGCCTACGGCCTGGAATACGACCGCGAATATATGCTAGGCAAGACACCTCTCGGCATTGTGACAGGTGTGCGCCTTGAGTACAGCCACCCCTACGCCAAATTCGAGGAAGAAGGTCAAACCCTCGAAGTGAAAGCCCACGATTTGGCAGGCGTGCTTCCCGTCATGCTGCAATACCACGACAAGTTGGGCGACCGCACCGAGCTACAGCTTTTCACCGGTCCCAGCCTCGACATGGTGGTTTTCCGCAAGACAAATTCCTCTGGAGTCGTAACGGGAAGCGGCAGCTTTCTGTTTGGCAGCCCACTCGAAGAAACGGGCAAACCCTTGTGGAATTGGATTGGTCTGTCGTGGAACTTCGGCATCGGCATCCAATACAACGACATCGCCTTCAGGATTTCGTCATCGCTTGGCCTGCTGAATCATTTCAAAAAGGACTTCACGGCTCAGTATTTGGGCTATCCTTTGCGCATCAACAGACCTATTATGGGCACGGTGATGTTTAGGCTATAATGCTGTGATGATTGAATAGTTACAGGTTAAACTTATAAATTCTCCTCAAACACCCATCTGTAGAAAGGTATAACATATATCCGTCCGTTGTCAAGAGCTAGCTCTTCTGTTTCATCCAGCGTGATGATGACCCCTTCTTTCAAGTCAAAGGCATCCATGGCAGCTACAAGTCCGTTGATTTCGCGTTGTCTTGTGTCAGTGTCGGAGAGAGAGGTTGTTACTTGATAAGCTTTGGTGATATGCGCATTTTCTCTTACAACGAAGTCGCATTCCTGTTTGTCATGATAATAGAAGGCTTCTTGTTCGCGTCGGCGAAGTTCCACATAGACCGCATTTTCCAATCGAGGCCCCATGTTACCACTAAAAGTAAATCCAATTTGTCCGACAATGCCATTATCAATAAAATAGATCTTTTTGGGGCTTTTTAGTTGTTCTCCCACCTTATAGTCGTATTTTGTGAGTACGCCTACTAGATATGCCTCTTCAAGATATCGTATGTAGTCCTGAACAGTCTCTGAACTTTTGATTCCGGTTGCCTTTGCCACCGAAAGGTATGTGAAACGATGCGTGAAATTGCTTGCCAGATAGTAGGCCATTTCTCGTATTTGTCGGTCAGATGACAGCTTGTGCCGCGCCACAATGTCGCGATAGATGATGTCGTTGTACAATTCTTTCAGATATCGTGGATTCTTTGTTTGAAGGTATTGAGGGAAGCCTCCTTCTCGCAGATAAGCGTTTTGGAGATTTACCAGCTTTGCTTTTCCGGCAGTCGTGTAAAGGTCTTCTTTTTGCCAAGTCTCATTCCTCAATTCCATGAATTCCGTCAACGACATAGGCCAAAGCTCTTGGGTAAGATGTCGACCTGTAAGCAGTGTGCCAAGTTCTTTGCTCAACAAATGGGCATTGCTCCCTGTGATGAACACCTTATTGTGATGGCTATACAGTCTGTCCACAAAATGCTCCCAACCTTCAATCAACTGCACTTCATCCAGATAGAAGGTCTTTTGTATGCCATAATCCTCGGCAAACACATCACACATTAGTTGGAAATCGGAAACCTCAAAATGCAAGAGACGGTCATCGTCAAAACAAAGGCAATAATCCTGTTCCGTTTGTTCGGCTCTGATTTGTTGCAACAGCACCGATTTTCCACAACGCCTTACGCCTGATATCACAAGCACTTCAGGTGCATACACCTGTTCTTGTACAATCTTTCTTTTTACACCTAACGGTTCGTTAAGTGCATGTTGTTCGTAGATTACCTGTCGGAGCAGATCTTTTGTTACCATAATTCTTTGTTTGTTTATGGCGCAAAAATAGAATATTTCGATTGACAACGAAAACTTTTTTCAAAAAATCCGTATCGTAAATCGAAAATTCTTATAAAACAATGGAAAAAATCTCCCCAAAGCTCTTTTAGCTCTCCTTGGCAATCTTGTCCATTGACTTGAGTATGTTCTTCAGCAGTTCGGGCTTGGTCAAATTGAGCCAGTCGCAGAAGGTGATACCCATGTATTTGGCGGTCTTTTTCCAGTTGCCTTTGTGGTCTTTCTTCAAGGAGAAGATATAGGAATTGCTAGTACCTAAAAGCACTTCCTTCAGTGCACAGACTTTGTAGACAATCTCATTGAAGAGGCTTTCGCTGGTCACACCTGTCTTGCACTCAATGACAAATAGTTTGTTGGCCTTGATGAAGCACACATCCAGTTCGTTGTTGTGCTTGATGATGCCGTTGGAGATGTGTACGCCCATGGCAATGTCATCGGGTTGCAGGACATTTTTGATCAAGGCGTAGACATATTCCTCAAACCAACCACCTGTGAGGTATTCTATTTCATAGCTTTGTAAAGAACCTGGTCTTTCGGGAATAAAACCTATGTAATTCAAGAACTTGCTCAAATTTGGGATGGCGGTCATATATTCCTTGTGCGGGTTTTCCACTTCCGAGATGATGAGGAACTTCCAGTTGCGGTATTTTTCGCGCAGTGTTTCCATCACCTGATAATCGCCACGGCCAAACATGTTTTGTGAAAACATGGTAAACAGATGCTGTGAGAAGGCAATCTCTTTCACTTGTTTGCGTGGTTGGTCCACATCGCTTTGCAGTCCGTATAGACCAAAATACTCTTTCAGTGTCATGCGGTGCTTGATGGGAAACATCTCATCGTCGTCATCATAGATGCTATGGTCGAAGATGGTCTTGACAATCAGGTTCTCACGGGTTTGGGTATAGAAAAACAAGGTGTTGAACTCCTCGAAGACATGCTGCACCGAAAGAGTCATATAACGGTTGCCTCCAGCTAGATTGAGGTAATATTGTGTCTCTGGGTTCAGTTTGCTCTTGATGGTACGGCAGATGTGTTCATACAGGAACTTGTCTTCAAAACGCTTCACAATGATGCTTTTCACCAGAGTTTCTTCGACTTTCAGTTGTTGAGCCAGCAGCTGTATGCAACTGGCTTCCTCTTCAGTGGAAATAAAAAGCAACTCATCACCTTCTTCATAGTATTCCTTGGTGAAGAGATAAGCCGGCATCGGGTTGCTTTTATCTATGATGTTGACAATAGTTTTGGACATGGTGTAATAATTTGGGCACAAAAATAGGAAAATTGTTTGATAATATATCATAATGGTGTTGTAGGGCTGTCACACCGTGGCAGCCGCAACAGAAAACAATGTTACGGCTGCCGTAATACGACAGCCCTACAGCCACAATGGTCATTCCACAATCACCTTTCGCGTGACATCGTCTAATCTCACAAAATAAAGGCCTTGCGGCAATGCTATGCTTTCTTTGCCGTCGATTTCATGGTTGATAAGGATTTGACCGAGGGCATTCATGATGGTCATCTTTCCTTTGCCTTCCACCATGAAACGACCATGGGCGGGATTAGGCCACACTTCGAAAGCTTTGGCTGATACTTCGTTCATGCCATCAACATCGACAAAAGGAACAAAGGTGACCAAACCCAAGCTCGGGTCATCGTTTTGGTGTACAATATGTTCCTCGATTATGTGACTGTTGGAAGTGCCCCAATTGTTGCCAACGGCCATAATGTCGCAAGTAGAGTTGTTGTATAGGTCATAAATCACGCCGCCGTTTCCGTTGTCGTGGATTTGGTTGTAGCCCCAATCGTCTTCGGTGCCAAGGTCGATGTCGAAAGCGTTGATGGCGGTGATGCCCCACAAGTTGCCTGTAATCACATTGTTGCGAATGACGGCCTTGTTATTTCCATCCATACCATAGATACTGATGCCACTACCGCCGTTCATGGGGTTATCCTCAAAATGATTGTCGACAAATTGGTTCCGCTCGATGATGGAAGAAATGGTCAGGCCTTGCTGGTTGTAACCATAGCGGCCATTAATGATAACATTGTCTTTCAGCAATACCTTTGTTGCACCTGTACCCATGAGGTCAGCGATAGAGATGCCGCCCACGCGATGCGTTGCCCAGTCATCATCTATTTCATTTCCAACGATATAAATGGTATCTTCTGCGCCAGGACCGAGATTGATTTGGGGGCTGTTGATGTCGCTTGTGACATTTTCCTCCAGCACATTATTAAAAATTCTAGGCGACCCTTGTCCATTGGCAGGTGAACTGATGGCCGCACCTTCGTTCCTAAGGAAATAGCAGTCTTCAATTGTAGGATTGCAGTTCATGAAGTCAATGACGGCATTGGCATAGTCGCGAGTGAAATAAACAAACTTGCAGTCGATAAAGTCGACATCGGATTCAATCACTTTGATGCCGCATCCATCACTGAAATATAAGGTTTTAAGTTGACAATCAGTGGCATTTTCGAAGCGCATACTGAATTGTTGCGTCATGGATCCATAGATGCCGACTCTTGCTGCGTTTGTGCAAACCATAGAACCGTTAATGGTAATCAACACGCCAACAGCATCAATTCGGGTCACTTGGTTGTCGATTTTCAATACATCGTTGGCTGAGATGGTGATGTCGCTATTGAAGGAAAACACGGTTCCTTCATTAGTGACCGCACCGTTTGAAACGCTTACCAAGTCAGGTAGGGTATAAGTAGTGCCATTGCCTGGGCTCACCCATTGGGCGTTCATCATCGAAACGAATCCGAGAAACAAGGCAAAAATCAAGGTTGTTTTTTTCATTTTTTGGGAATTTTTCAAACTATCAGCAAAAATACGTATTTCTTCAATACAACAAGCCAAAAAGCCACAAAGGAATCTTGTGTCGGCCAACAAACGACCGTAGGTTTTAAACAAAGTATCCATGGTTTTCCGTTTTTCTCGCCAAATAAATACGATTTTTTACTTTTGAAAAACAAATTATACATGAATTTTTTACTTTATAAAAATAAAAACGAATGTTATTTTTGATTTTGTAGAGTAAAAAAGGACAGCCGAAACTGTCCTTTTTAAATAAGGGTCTTTATACTTTTTTCTTCTTAACTGTTATAATGCCAAGCAATTTCCTCCCGCTACTGTACAATAATTGGAGGAATTCTTGTTATTTCAAAAACCCTTACAGTTTTATCCTTATATAAAATATTCTATAAATCAATGAACTGTGCGACCAACAGCACCTGAAATATCTTGTTTTATGGTACTAAGCAAGCGAGTATCAAAGCCTCTAATCCATCTTGGCTCTCCACCAAATTCTGCTTCAGTTTTGATGTCAACTTTTTTTCTGTCACTTGAAAACTTGAAAATCACACGTGTTCTGTATTTTTCTGTATATCGCCCTCTATCATTCCAAGTGTAGCACCAATTCGTACGACCATATCCGCCATCTTTGGAAATCATATCCATTTCAAATCGCCTAGCTATTACATCTAATACTTCGTTGAATGCTTGATCATAAGAAATATCTTCTCTGAGCATAATAGAACTCCAAGCACCCCCGTCAGTTGCTTTAACAAAACTCCTTGGTTTAATAGCCCCACAACTGCTAAACAAACATGTTGCAAGACAAACAAACAAAATCATTTTCATTTTTTTCATATCAAGTATACCCAGTTCTATCCCATCGGGCTCATCGGTTTTAGTAATTTATGATTCTGTGAAATTTAGACTTTGTTCAAGGTTTTCACGAAGCAAAGCTTCTACTGTTTTTGGAATATCATCAACGAGTGTTGTTATCTTCTGGTTTAAACAAGGTTCTTCTGGACACCATAAATCAAGCATAACACATTCTGGTGTTCTGGACATCACTGTTCCAAACACTTCGATTGTTCTTTCCGCAGTAGCGATTTCGAAACGATAAGATGATTTGAACAGACCCATTTTGGTGGAATTGGAAAACCAGCTTACCTTTTAATTATTAGAGCCTGTACCGGATGCCTAACGCGACACCCCAGCCAAAGCCGTTATAAACACAGCCTTCTCTTTTGATAAAGTCCCATGACGGACGTGCATCCAAAGATAACTGCAATGGGATGGAAGGGAAGTTGTATTCAATACCGCCTTGCAGGATAGCAGCAACACCAAAACCGTGATGAATGCAGTAACCAAGGTTTACGCCAGGACCGACATACCAGCCCAAATCGCCAGCGATAGGGCCTGTCCATTGATAGACACCCGCCAGATTGACGTATTCTTTGCCGCTGAAACCGAGGTCGAATTCAACGCGATTATTACCTACTGGTAATTGATAGGAAATTTCGCCACCATACAAAGCAGAACCTCCACCAAGACGGATACCAATAGCACTATTTTGCGCATTTGCAGTAAAAGCAAAGCCCAATACTGCAAAGAAAACCAATAATATTTTCTTCATGATGGATAGATTTGATTATTTGTTGATAGAATTTACGATTCAAAATAAGTTAATCTCTAATGACAAGTCCTCGTTTACAATAGGCCTCTAAACCATTGCAAAACCAGAGAAATACAGTTTTAAATATTTTCTTCAGTTTCTTTTTTGTTTGGTTATTTCTCATTGGACGCAGCAGTTTTAGTATTTGCCGCAAAAATATATCAAACTATTTTATTATCAGTATTTTAAATGGTGCTATTCTTCCTGATTTTTTGGAAAAAAGCTATCAAGTCATTGGTTATTTTTTTCACATTTTTTGGTTTGGTAGTAATCGGAACATAATTTGAAAAAGTCATAATCTAAGGCTTCACAAATCTGAAACAGAAGATCAGTATAAATCCATTTATGGCGAAAAACCTTATATAAATTTTCCCGCGAACATCCTACTTGTGAAGCTAACCAAGTAATGCTGCGGCCTTGTCGGATTAATTCAGTTTTTACTATTTTTCCAAGATGGAAACCATCGGTGGGGTATCGTTTTTCTCTTTCCATAGTGCTGTTTCGAGTTGAGGGCTTCCGCCTTTGTTTTTGAAAAGCAATGGAAAAGGCGCTCACCTTTCGTTTTATTGCTTATTAACTTGGAAGGTTCTGGTAAACCGATGCGGTAATAAGCACGAAATAGTTTGCGCCATAAAACGCAAACTTTCCGCTTGCTTATTCTCCCGCTTTTAAAATTTACCAGATTTTCCAAGTGAGAACAAGAGCGTAAAAGCTTAATATGTTATTTAATTGTTATTTCTGTTGACCTGTTTTACCTATGATTTGATTCAACAAACGGTTTATTGGCGCAAAAATATGAAAAAAACTATAAAAATGACCATGACCGCTTATACAAAAATAAAGCGGTCATGATCATTGTCAATAGTCAAAGTCCAAAAAATCACTTCTTAATCGCCGCAATACCAGGCAGTTCCTTGCCTTCAATGGCTTCAAGCA
Organism: uncultured Bacteroidales bacterium; assembly: GCA_946185535.1. Classification (GTDB taxonomy): domain Bacteria; phylum Bacteroidota; class Bacteroidia; order Bacteroidales; family F082; genus Limimorpha. Next base: position 61,331 of record CAMHJX010000005.1, on the reverse strand, counting down.
GGGCACCGCCGCCAGTGGAGACATAACTCACTTGGTCAGCCAAGCCGAACTTGTTGATGCATGCCACGGAGTCACCGCCGCCGATGAGCGAGAAGGCACCGTCCTTGGTCGCAGCTGCAATGGCCTCAGCAATAGCCTTTGAGCCTTGTGCAAAGGTGTCGAACTCAAACACGCCGCAGGGACCGTTCCAAAGGATGGTCTTCGAGCCTTTGATAACATTGGCGAAGAGTTCGCGGGTCTTCGGACCGATGTCCATGCCTTCCCAACCTTCGGGAATATTCATCGGGTCAACCACTTGTGTGTTGGCGTCGTTGCCGAACTTGTCACCAACCACGCAATCAATGGCCAAAACGAGATTGACGCCTTTTTCCTTGGCCTTGGCAAGAATGTCGAGAGCGAGGTCAAGCTTGTCGTCTTCGCAGATGGAGTTACCAATCTTACCGCCGAGAGCCTTTTTGAAGGTGTAGGTCATGCCACCGCAAAGGATGAGGTTGTCGACCTTGGTGAGCAGGTTCTCGATGATTTCAATCTTCGTGGAGACCTTAGAGCCACCCATGATAGCGGTGAAAGGATGTTGGATTTCGTTCATCACCTTGTTGACGGCAGCCACTTCCTTGCCCATCAGATAGCCGAACATCTTATGGTCGGCATCGAAATAGTCGGCAATCAAAGCGGTTGAAGCATGGGCGCGGTGGGCGGTACCGAAAGCGTCATTGATGTAGTATTCGCCATAGCCCGCAAGGGTCTTGGTGAAGTCTTTCTGCGAGGCTTTGACGGCCTTCTTGGCTTCGTCGTAGCCTTCTTCACCTTTCTCGATGCCGCGTGGCTTACCTTCCTCTTCGGCATAGAAACGGAGGTTTTCAAGTACGAGCACCTCACCGGGTTTCATGGCGGCTACTTGGTCGGCGGCTTTCATGCAATCGGTAGCAAATTGCACGGGACGGCCCAACAATTCTTCCAAGTGCTTGATAATCGGCTTGATGGAGAACTTCGGGTCGGGGTTCTTCTTCGGGCGACCAAGGTGCGACATCAGCACAACCATACCTTTGTCGTTCAAGACCTTGTTGATGGTAGGCAGAGCGGCACGCATACGGGTGTCATCAGTGATGTTGAAATTGTCATCCAACGGGACATTGAAGTCTACGCGGATAACCACGCGCTTGTTTTCGAAATTGATTTGATCGATGTTTACCATAATGTTTATTGTTTATTGTTGAATTGTTGAATTGTTGTTTTTCTTTTTGAAACGGCTCTTCTTTTTCTGCGACTTCTTGCCTCTTTCTTTTGGAATGACCATATTGATGGCCTTGGGCAGGATTTCGAAGTCGAAAGGTGAATTATTGAGGGTCTCGCCTTCAGTCTCAACCTTCAAGGAATGAGGTGGGATGGATACGATACGGATTTTCTTGCCACGGAAGGTCTGAACTTCCTTGAGTTTTTCGATGAAAGTGCCATCGTAGATGTTTTTCACATTGGCGGCGAATTTGAAGATGGACACTTTTCGAATGACGGTGATATCGAACAGACCGTCGTCAGGGACAGCCTTGGGCATCATCATCATACCGCCACCATTGAAACGGCAATTGCCAACAGAAAGACTCAAAATATTGTCATCAAACACTTGTTGTTCATCCACTTCGATTTGCACATGGGTGACTTTGTATTTCAGCAAACATTTCACCACGCTAATCAAGTAACGGATAGTGCCGCCTTTGCCTTGTTGTTTCATGAGGTTGGTTGAATGGCAAACCATTTCATCTAGGCCTGTACCAGCTGCATTTAGGAAAAAACGGGTCTTTGGGTCGCCGTCATTATAATAGGTCAGTTTGCCAATATCGTGGGCAAAAGTATGCCCCGCCTTGATAGTTTTGACGACATCTTCATATTCCAAAGGAATGTCAAAGGTACGGCGCCAGTCGTTGCCTGTACCGATAGGAAGGGCGGCCATGGTAATGTCGGTGGTGGGAACAACATCTTGCGTAAATATGCCATTAATTATTTCGTTATTGGTGCCATCACCGCCTACCGAGATGAACTTTCGATAGCCTTTTTCAACAATGGCGTTACGGACAATTTCAATGGCATGACAAGGATATTCAGTCAGTATATCATCAAACATAATTCCTTCTTGGATAAGCAGTTGCTTAATCATAGGCCAGTCTCTTCTGGATTTTCCGACCGAGGCTTTTGGATTGACGACAACCAACCATTTGTTGTTTGTTTCAGTCATAAAAACTAGTTTTTTTGCGGGTCAAAGATAGGAAATAAAACAATAAGACAAACCAAATGCTTTGTTATTTGAAAAGATAATGAATTTATATTGTTTTTTTTCATACTTTTGCACCTCTATTTAAAAAAGGGAAATAAATGATTACATTTAATGACAGAATCACGCTCGAAGAAGTAGAAAAAGTCTTGCATTCCGATGAGAAGATTCAGGTTTCGGGAGCGTGGATTGACCGCGTGGAAGCGTGTTACCGTTTTTTGGAAAAGTTTGCCGCCGAAAAAGTCATTTATGGCATCAATACAGGCTTTGGCCCAATGGCCCAATGGCGTGTTGACGATAAGTATCTAACAGATTTACAATATAATATCATCCGTAGCCACTCCACTGGAGCAGGAGAGCCCTTGGACGATATCTATGTGAAGTCGGCCATGATAGCCCGCCTTGGCACGGTGTTGCAATGCCGTTCGGGCGTGCATACCGATGTGGTGAAATTGTTGGTTGAGTTCATCAACCGCGAGATATATCCTTTCATTCCCATGCATGGCAGCGTGGGTGCCAGCGGCGACTTGGTGCAGTTGGCTCATATCGCGTTGTGCCTCATCGGTGAAGGTGAAGTCCACTATAAAGGTCAATGGAGACCGACCGCAGAGGTGATGAAAGAAAACGGCCTTGAACCGCTCAAGATGCACATCCGCGAAGGCCTTTCCATCACCAATGGCACTTCTGTGATGACGGGCATCAGCGTGGTTAACCAGTTCCATGCCGAGACTTTACTCGACTGGGCTACTTTAGCCGCTGTTTGGATGAATGAAATCGCTTCTTCGTTCGACGATTACATGTCGGAAGGCGAAAACAACTGTCGCCGTCACGAGGGTCAGCAAGAAATCGCACGCCGTTTGCGTGAGCTGTCAGCAGGCTCGCAATGCCTCAAGAAACGCGCCCATGAGCTTTACGACTATGGTCACTCCGATGTGAAGGTCTTTGAGCATAAGGTGCAGGCTTACTATTCACTCCGCTGTACCCCGCAAATTCTTGGCCCCATTTATGACACTTTGATGTACACCCGCCAAATCCTTGAAGATGAACTCAACTCGGCCTGCGACAATCCCATCGTCGATCCCGAAACAGAGTATGTCTATCATGGCGGCAACTTCCACGGCGACTATATCTCGTTGGAGGAAGACAAGGTAAAGATTGCCCTTGTACGCCTCTGCATGACAGCAGAACGCCAGTTGAACTATCTCTTCCACGACCGCATCAACGGCATCCTGCCTCCATTCCTCAACCTTGGAACATTGGGATTGAACTACGGTATGCAGGCCTGCCAGTTCACGGCTACTTCGACAACAGCCGAATGCCAAACGCTGGCCATGCCTAACTATGTGCACAGCATCCCGAACAACAACGACAACCAAGACATTGTCAGTATGGGTACTAATTCTGCCTTGCTTTGCAAGCAAGTGGTGGAGAACTGCTTCCAGGTGATGGCTATCCAATACATTGCCTTGGCTCAAGCCACCGATTGCTTGAAGATTGCAGACAAACTGGCACCGACTTCAAGGAAAGTTTACGACAAAGTGAGGGAGATCATTCCACTTTTCATCGAAGACACACCTTTCTACAAGGAAATTGCTGCCGTTGAGAATTATCTGAAAACCAACCCTTTGAAATTGAAATAATGAAATACGCGCTCATTACAGGTGCCTCACGAGGTTTGGGAAAAGCCATCGCCTTGCGCTTGGCCAAAGATGGTTTTACAGTCATCATCAACTATCAGTCAAATAAAGAGGCTGCTGAAGACACACTGAAACAGGTGCAAGAAGCTGGCGGTACAGGTGAATTGCTGCCCTTCAATGTTGCCGATTCCCAAGCCATTGAAACGGCTCTGGAGTCGTGGGCGACAAGCCATCCCGACGATTACATCTCCGTGTTGGTCAACAACGCAGGCATTCATGAGGACAACCTGATGATCTTCATGCAGGAGGATCAATGGAATCGGGTGTTGGACACCACTTTGAATGGTTTCTTCTATATCACCCGTCGCGTGCTGAAAAACATGTTGACCCGTCGCAATGGTCGTATCATCAATATGGCTTCGCTGTCGGGACTGAAAGGCCAGCCTGGACAAACCAACTATTCCGCCGCAAAGGCAGCCCTCATTGGTGCTACCAAAGCCTTGGCGCAGGAAGTGGCTGCCCGTAAGGTAACCGTCAACGCCATCGCTCCTGGCTTCATTGCCACCGACATGACCAAAGAGCTTGAAAACGATGAATTGAAGAAACTTATCCCTTTGGGTCGCTTTGGCAAACCTGAGGAAGTGGCAGCCTTGGCTGCTTTCCTTGCTTCAGATGATGCCGCTTACATTACGGGGCAGGTGATTTCCATCAACGGAGGGTTATACACATAATAACCGGCGTTTCGACAGGCTCAACGACCTAGGTCCCTGAGCCCGTCGAAGGGCCGACTTGAAAGAATCAAACTATGAATCATAGAAGAGTTGTCATCACGGGCATGGGCATTTGGTCGTGCCTTGGGAAAAACAAAGAAGAAGTTGAAGTCGCTTTGCGCGAAGGCCGTTCTGGCATTGGCATCGACCCGCAACGCATAGAATATGGTTATCGTTCGCCATTGACGGGTATTGTGGAAAAGCCACAACTGAAAGGCAAACTCGACCGCAAGCTTCGCATGTATCTGGCCGAGGAAGGCGAATATGCCTATATGGCCACTTTGGAGGCTTTCCAGCAAGCTGGGATTGATGATGCTTACCTGCTTGAGAACGAAGTTGGTGTGCTTTTTGGAAACGACTCTTCCGCCAAAGCGGTCATAGAATCGCATGAGATAGCTTTAGAAAAGAAAGACACTACCTTGGTGGGATCGGCAGCCATTTTCCAATCGATGAACTCCACTGTGACGATGAACCTTTCCACTATCTTCCACTTGAAAGGTATCAACATGACCATTAGCGCGGCTTGTGCTAGTGGTTCTCATGCCATAGGACTTGGCGCTATGCTCATTCGCAATGGCTTGCAGGACATGGTGCTTTGCGGTGGCGCCCAGGAGACCAACTACCTCTCGATGGGCAGCTTTGATGGTATTAGCGCCTTCTCGACAAGGGTTGATGACCCGACCAAAGCTTCCCGTCCCTTCGACCGTGATCGCGACGGCCTTGTACCCAGTGGTGGTGCAGCGGCTTTGGTGCTTGAGGATTACGACCATGCCGTTGCGCGTGGAGCAACGATTTTGGCTGAAGTATGCGGCTATGGCTTTTCTTCGAATGGTGAGATACACATCTCTCAACCAAGCGAGGAAGGCTGCCAACGCGCCATGACCCGCGCCATGAACGAGGCAGGAGTGAAAGCCGAAGACATTGACTATGTGAACGCCCACGCCACCTCAACGCCCCAAGGCGATATGTTTGAAGCCATGGCTTTGAAGAATATGTTTGGCGTTACAAAAACACCCATTTCATCAACTAAGTCGATGACGGGTCACGAGTGTTGGATGGCCGGCGCCAGCGAAATCGTTTATTGTATCCTCATGATGCACGGCGGCTTCATCGCTCCCAACATCAACTTTGAGCACCCAGATGAATACTCGGAAGGCCTTAACATCGTTAACACTACGACCAACAAGACATTAAACACTATCCTGTCCAACTCCTTTGGTTTTGGTGGGACAAATAGTGCATTGGTAATCAAGAAAATATAATACAAATGGAACTTTTTCCTGCCCTTGAAAAAGCATATACTAAAGAGCATAAAAAAGCCGGAGAAGCCCAGGAGTTGGCTTATTTCATCGCTTTCGGCCCCATCATCTTCCAAGTGGGCCGCCTGATGATCAAGTTTGGTATCTTGGACATGCTGCGCGACAACGAACAAGGTTTAACTCAAGCTGAAATTGCTGAAAAGACAAATCTCTCGGCCTACGCAGTTAAGGTGTTGATGGAAGGCTCGCTCTGTATCGGCCTTGTGCTGGTTAATACCGAAACCGACCGTTTCACCTTGTCGAAGACAGGTTGGTTCCTGCTGACCGACCCTGCCATTCGCGTCAACATCGACTTCAACCACGATGTCAACTACGAAGGTTGGTTCCATTTGGAGGAAGCTTTGAAAGAAGGCCGTCCTGCAGGTCTGGAGCATTTCGGCAGCTGGCCGACAATTTATGAAGGCCTTTCGCAGTTGCCTCCTCAGGTGCAGAAGAGCTGGTTCGGCTTCGACCATTATTATTCCGACCATTCCTTCGACCAAGCCTTGCAGCTGCTCTTTGGCGACCATCCCAAGACCGTGCTTGATGTAGGCGGTAACACCGGTCGCTGGGCCTTGCGCTGCGTCGACTACGACGAAAATGTCAATGTCACCATCATGGATCTGCCGCAACAGTTGGAAATGATGCGCGAGTTCACCAAAGGCAAGAAGGGCGCCGACCGCATCGACGGCTATGGCATCAACCTTTTGGATGACAGCCAGCAGTTCCCCACCGACAAGCATTATGACATTATTTGGATGAGCCAGTTCCTCGACTGCTTTGGCGAGGAGGAGATCATGAGCATCGTTTCGCGCGCTGCCAAAATCATGGACAAGGACAGCCGTCTCTGCATCATGGAGACTTTCTGGGACCGACAAAGATATACCTCCGCAGCATTTGCCCTCACCATGACAAGCTTATATTTTACCGCCTTGGCCAACGGCAACAGCAAGATGTACCACAGCGGCGATATGGCCCAATTGGTCAGAAAGGCAGGCCTCGAGGTGGAGACCATCCACGACGCTCTCGGCCTCGGCCACAGCATTATGGTCTGTAAGAAATGCTGAATGTGGAATGTTGAATGATGAATTTTTGAATCTTAAATTTTGAATCTTTAAATCACAAATATGGACAGACAAGAAATAGAAGCAAAAGTCAAAGAGTTCCTCATCGAGGACCTTGAGATTGATGAAGAAAAGATCCAGTCGGAAGCCCGTCTGAAGGAAGACATCGGCATCGACAGCCTCGATTTTGTCGACATCGTGGTCATCGTCGAGAAGAAGTTTGGCTTCAAGATCAAGACCGAAGAGATGGCGAATGTGAAGACATTCAACGATTTCTGCGACTACATCGAGAAAAAGACCGCTTGACCTGAGCATGGCCGATACCTTGCAACATAACGAATGGTCGGGTAAGACCGACGGATTGCCGTGGATGCAGCGTAGTCTCATCGCGTTATTCCGTGTGTCGCCGCTGTGGCTGCCCTACGGTATTATGGCCTTGGTGGTGCCTTTCTATATGCTATTCAGCAGGAAAGGCTACAAAGCCATGTACCAGTTCTTTCGCAAGCGTATCGGTTTGGGTTCTTGGAAAGCATTCTGGTATGTCTATGCCAATCATTTTCGTTTCGGCCAAATCATTTTGGACCGTTTTGGCGTGTATGCAGGCAAGAAGTACCATTTCATCAAGGAAGGGCAGGAGCAGATGGATGAGTTGGAGAACCATCCTGAAGGCTTCATGATGCTCAGCAGCCATATAGGCAACTATGAGATGGGAGGCTATTCGTTGCAGCCGAAACAGAAGAGAATCAATGCTTTGGTATTTGCTGGTGAGACAGCCACGGTAATGGAAAACCGTCAACGATTGCTGTCGCAAAACAACATGAGCATGATTCTTGTGAAAGAAGACCTCTCACATCTATTTGCCTTGAATGCCGCCATAGACAATGGTGAAATCGTCAGTATGCCTGCCGACCGTATCTTCGGTTCGCAAAAGGCTGTCGATTGTCAGTTTTTTGGCGCAATGGCACATTTCCCCATGGGAGGCTTTGCTATGGCCGTGCAGAAAGAAATCAATGTATTGGCCGTCTTCGTGATGAAAGAGGGCATGAGAACATATCATGCTTTCGTGCGTCCTATCCAACGTGATAGAAGTGCCAACAAACGTGAGCAAATCAAGCAACTGGCACAAACGTTTGCTTCGCAGCTCGAAGACATCGTGCGCCGTTATCCTACTCAATGGTTCAACTATTTCGATTTTTGGAAACAATGAGAGCGATTGAAGACATAGCATTGAAAGAACTGATTCCGCAACGGCCGCCTTTCATTATGATTGACCGCTTAGTGTCGAGCGACAAGGTGTATTCAGTGACAGAACTTGAGGTGCGTCCCGACAACTTGTTTGTTGATAATGGACGCATGTCGGCTTCAGGATTGGTGGAAAACATTGCCCAGACCTGTGCCGCCCGTATCGGCTATATCAATCTCAACAGCGGCGAGACGGTCAAGATTGGCGTCATAGGCTCTATCAGCAACTTGAACATCGCAAGCACACCTAAAGTGGGCGAACATATAGTGACAACTATTCAGCTTTTAGAAGAAGTGTTTCAGGTGACCTTGGTGGAAGCCATGGTCAAAAGTGGAGAAGAGGAATTGGCGCGTTGCAACATGAAAATCGCTCTGACGGATATTGATTCAAAAGACTAATAATCATGAAGAAAGATACAGTATTATCGGTTACTAAGTGTTTTGACATCCGCTTCAGCGAGGTGGACTCGATGGGCGTGGTATGGCATGGCAACTATGCCAAGTATTTCGAAGACGCCCGTGAGGAATTCGGTCGGAAATACGACTTGGAATACTTGATGATGTATGATAAAGGTTTCTTTGAGCCCATCGTCGAGCTTTCTTTCAAATACAAACGTCCGATAATCTATGGCATGAAGCCCGAGGTGGAAATCGTTTATCGCCCCACCGATGCCGCCAAAATCATTTTTGACTACGAAATTCGTGATGCAAAGACAAAAGAAGTATTTGTAACAGGTCATTCGGTACAAGTCTTCATGGACAAGGACACACACGAGTTGGTATTATACAGTCCTGAGTTTTACGAGGAATGGAAGCAAAGATGGGAGGTAAACGTATGATTGTAAGCGTGGCCAACAATATCATCTCGCCTTTGGGCATGAGCACAGCCGAGAACTATGCTGCTGTCAAGGCGGGGCAGTCAGCGCTTAGACGCTATGAGGGCAAGTGGGACCTGCCCGAGCCTTTTGTAGCTTCGTTGGTGGATCGCGACAAAGTGGAACAAGCCTTTGCTACCTTGGCCGACAATGAGAAATATACCTTTTTCGAGAAAATGATCATCCTCTCGGCATCGCGCGCCATCCAAGAAGCAGGCATCAACTCGGCTTCGGAAAGGGTGCTGTTCATCCTTTCCACCACCAAGGGCAATGTGTTCCTTTTGGACAAGCGGGAGACAGGTTTTCCCGAGGAAAGGGTGCTGTTGGGTTCTGCCGCCCGTCAAATGACGGACTTCTTCCAAAATCCCAATCCACCGATTGTGGTGTCAAATGCTTGTATTTCAGGTGTGTGCGCCCATATTGAGGCGATGCGCAACTTGGAAAGCGGCTACTTCGACTATGTCGTAACGGTAGGTTGCGATGTGCAGTCGGCCTTCATCGTCTCTGGCTTCCAGTCGTTCAAGGCCTTGTCGCCTGAGCCTTGTAAGCCTTTTGATGCCAACCGTTGCGGTTTGAATCTTGGCGATGCGGCAGCAACCATCATATATACTCGAAAAGATACAGTCAATCCCAATGAATGGGTGGCCTGTCGTGGCGCCATCCGCAACGACGCCAACCATATCAGCGGTCCATCTCGCACTGGCGAAGGCAGCTACAGGGCATTAAAGGTTGCTCTCGGCGATGTCGCCCCTGACCAAATTGCTTTCATCAACGCTCACGGCACCGCCACGATGTATAACGATGAGATGGAATCGGTGGCTATCGAAAGAGCAGGTTTGTCGCAAGTGCCTGTCAACGGATTGAAGGGCTACTATGGCCACACCATGGGTGCTGCTGGCATACTTGAAACCATCCTTTCAATGTACGCCATCGATGAGCACAACATATTGGCTACTAGAGGTTACGAGACCATGGGTGTCACCCACCCTTTGGTGCTTTCCAACCAAAACCAAGCGACCGATAAGCGGATGTTCATCAAGCTCCTGTCGGGTTTCGGCGGCTGCAATGCGGCCTTGTTATTTGCGAAAGGAGGTTTGTCATGTTGAAACACTATGTTGTCATCACACCTGAGACTGTGAAACTCAATGGTATCAGCATAAACCATGCTGAACAAGGTAATGCTTTACTGACAGAGCTGTATCGTGCCTACATAGGCGATTATCCCAAATTCTTCAAGATGGACACCTTGAGCAAGCTGGGTTTTGTGGCTTCCGAGATGCTGTTGAAGGATGAAGGCAAGGAGCGTTTTGTGTCACGAGAGGATCGTGCTGTGGTGTTGTTCAACAAGACAGCATCGTTGCAAGCCGACACCAACTATCAGGCCACGATACAAGATCCTGAGAACTTCTTCCCCAGTCCAGCGGCCTTTGTTTATACCCTGCCCAACATCGTGACAGGCGAAATTGCCATCCGCAACAAATACTACGGCGAGACTTCATTCATTGTCGTGGAGTCGTGTGATGCGCATATTATGGCACGGCAATTGATGAATGCCTTCCAAGACCCGATGACGCAAAGCATCCTCGGTGGTTGGCTCGACTGCAATGATGAAAACCACTTCGAGGCGCGTCTATTTTTGGTTGAAAAACAACAATTTAACAATACAGAATCATTAGAATGTGCCCTTATTGCAGATCTTGAAATCTTTGAATCTTTGAATTTTAAATCTTTAAATAACAATACAATGGACGAACTGATTTACACGTTAAAACAACAGATCATCGAGGCTTTGAATCTTGAAGACATGAAACCCGAAGACATCGACGAGAACGCCTCTCTGTTTGGCGAAGGCCTCGGCCTCGATTCCATCGATGCTCTTGAGCTCATCGTGTTGATGGAGAAGAACTACGGCATCAAGTTGCAAGACCCCTCCATGGGCAAGGAAATCTTCAAGTCAGTGGCCGTGATGGCTGATTATATCTCGAAGAACAGGACCAAATAAATGATCGATTCGATTTACATAACAGGCACCGGTGTAGTATCGGCTATCGGTATTGGCAAGGCAGCCACCCTTGAGGCTCTGCTTAGCAACCGTTCGGGCGTGGGCCAGCTGAAGTACCTGAAGACGGAACACAAGGAGTTTCCCGTCGGTGAGGTAAAGCTGACCGATGCCGAGATGCGTGAGCGTTTAGGTATAGCGCCAGATGCCGTCACCACTCGCACTGCCCTGATGGGCATGTTGGCCTTGGGCGAGGCCTTGGATGAGGCTCGCCTGACCCCTGAGATGCTGCCCAAGGTGGGTTTCATCTCGGGTACCACGGTGGGCGGCATGGACATGAGCGAGCAGTACTATCTCGACTACCTCAACGGTGATGCTCACAAGGAATATATCGCCGTTTACGACTGTGGCAGTTGTTCGGAGATGACGGCTGGCCACTTCGGCAAGTTCGCTTTTGCCACCACGCTGGCTACGGCCTGCTCGTCGGCAGCCAATGCGGTCATACAAGGTGCCAATATGATCCGCTGTGGCAAGGCCGACATCGTCGTGGTGGGCGGCAGTGAATGCATCACCAAATTCCACCTCAATGGCTTCAACTCGCTGATGATTCTCGACACCAAGCCCTGTCGTCCCTTCGATGCCACGCGTAGTGGTTTGAACTTGGGCGAGGGCGCAGCTTATCTGGTACTCGAGTCGGCCGAGAGCGCCAAGCGTCGTGGCATTGCGCCACAGGCGCTGTTGTCAGGCTACGGCAACGCCTGCGATGCCTTCCACCAGACCGCATCGTCGCCCGACGGCGAAGGTGCCTTCCGTGCCATGAAAGAAGCTTTGGATTTGGCGGGCTTGCAGCCTTCCGACATCGACTACATCAACGCGCATGGCACGGGCACACCCAACAACGATGTCAGTGAAAGCCAAGCCATGATGCGCCTTTTTGGACAGGTGCCGCCCGTGTCATCAACTAAGCCCTTTACTGGTCACACCACTAGCGCTTCGGGCTCCATCGAAGCCGTGTTTTGCATCTTGGCTTTGCAGCATGGCTTCCTGCCTGTCAACCTCAATTGGTCGCAACCCATGGACAACGGCATCGTTCCCGTGGCGAAACCCGAAAAGAAAGCACTGAAACACGTGCTCTGCAACGCTTTCGGCTTTGGTGGGAATGACTCGTCGCTCTTGATTTCAAGAGCAAAGGTCCCTGAGCTCGTCGAAGGGCCGACCGATAAAATGACGGTGCTTCGACAGGCTCAGCAACCTGATTCTATCTTCATCCTCTCTGCCAAGCAGATCTCCATGCAGCAGCCATTGAGCGAGGAGTGGATCGAGAACCCCATCATGTATGAGGTGCCTTTCACACGTTCCATCGACCCAAACTTCAAAGAATATGTCTCACCCATTGAGGCAAGGCGTATGGGACGTATACTGAAACGTGCCTTGGCCACCTCCAAAGAGGCTTTGAAAGCTGCAGGTTGCGACACCGTCGATGCCATTATGACGGGAACGGGTTTTGGTTGCATTGAGAACACCGAGTTCTTCCTTGATGCCCTCTCCAACGAAGGCGAACAATTGCTGAAGCCGACCTATTTCATGCAGTCGACGCACAACACCATCAGCTCGCTGGTGGCCATCCAGACCAAGAACTACAACTACAACGCTACCTATGCACACAAGGGTATCTCGTTTGAGAGTGCCCTGCACGATGCCTGGTTGCAGTTCCGCTTGGGCAAGATTGGTTCAGCTTTGGTAGGTTGTCATGATGAGATGACGGAGACCTTCCATAGCATCATGAAAAAAGGCGGCGTGATGGGTCAAGATGATGAACGCTGTGGCGAAGTGGCCGTCTCGGTGGTATTGTCTAGTGACGGGCCGGCCCTTCGACCCTTCGATGGTCCTCAGCGACCGCAGGCACTATGTCGTCTCACCGGCCTCAAAATGCTTCATCAGCCTACTATGAACAACTTGATGGATGCTGTGACTACTATGCTGCAGTCTGCCGATCGCAGCCTTGCCGATGTTGATTATATCCTCACAGGCATCAGCGGCAACCATGAAAATGACAAGGCTTATTTGGCCGAGTCGAAGACACTCTTTGGCGACAAGCCTTTACTGAAATACAAACATCTGTTCGGCGAAAACTTCACTGCATCTGGATTGGGCTTCTATGTGGCTACACAATGTCTCAAGGCAGGCAAGGTGCCAGCTCATCTCTTTGTTAACACAAGTGATATTTCTGACAAAAAACCAGCTTGCATCATGCTATTCAACCACTCCGATGGAAAAGATTATACTCTTACTTTATTAGAAACCTAAAACTATGTGGAAATATATAATATTAGTCATATTACAGGCCAGCTCTTTGGCGGGTGGTCAAGCTATGTTCAAGTTGTTCTTGAATAGAATGGGTAAGTTTCAATGGAGTTGGACATACGCAAAACAAGTTACATTGAATCATGGTTGGATTTTGTTGATCATGATGGGTTTCTTTAGTGTTTCATTCCTTTTGTGGGCCTACGTGTTGAAGAAGATGGAATTTAGCCAAGCTTACCCCTTGTCGAGCCTGAGTTTCATCTTTGGCATGTTTTTGGCATTCTTTATGTTTCAGGAGAGCATACCCTTTACCCGCTGGATAGGCGTTATACTTATTGTAGTAGGGTGTGTATTAATTAGTATGAAATGAGACAAAAGTTCTACTTGATATTGTTGTTTGCCCTGTTTTCTACAGGTGTTTGGGCGCAGAGCGAAAAGCCGCTTTCTGAGTCTGAGAGCCAAAAGGTTGTAGCCAAGTTGACAGAGGCCGCCGTCGCAATGCAGACCTTGCAATGCCGTTTTGTGCAGGAAAAGACCTCTTCGATGCTAGCAGAGCCTACGATAGCCGAAGGCACCATGCATTATGCTGCTCCCGATAGGATGCGGTGGGAATACACCAAGCCCTATGCTTTTGCCTTGGTTGTCAACGGCGAGCGCATCGTCAAAGTGACGGATGGCAAGGCCGAAGTGGTTGACGGCAAGTCGAATCGCATGTACCAAGGCATTGTAGGTATCATCATGGGCAGTGCTTCTGGCAAGAAGTTGTTCGATACTTCGGTGTTCGATGTCGTACTGTATGACGAAGAAGCCTGTTGGCGTGCCGAGATGACCCCCAAGCGTCGCGACATGAAACGCATGTTCAGCCAGTTGGTGTTTCGTTTCGACAAGAAGACCAATGGCATCAGCTGTGTGGAGTTCAAAGAAGCCAGTGGGGATGTCACCTCGATTCGTTTTGAGGACATCAAGTTGAATGAGGCGATAGGGGAAGACTGTTTTCAATGATAAGGAATTGTTCAGAATTAGCTTTTTTAAACTTCAGGGCTTTTTTAACAATGACTATTGTCACAAGGCATTGTAAGGTGTTTTTCACTTATATACCATCTTTTTTGCGGGATTTTTTAGTTTTTTCAAATAAAAACTTGGAAACATTATTTTGTATCCGTAGTTTTGCAAGCAAATATTTCTAAAAACTCATTTAATATGAAAACAAGAATTTTACAATGTAAAAAGGCGGTTTTGCCCACCCTACTCGTCTTGCTGCTAAGTGTAGTGGGGATGACAAAAGCGATGGCACAAGCCTCCTTAGAGAGTAACCTCAGCCATTCCATCAACAACAACGAAGCCTCCTTGTCGGTGATTGGCCATGTGGCTGACACGCCGAGTCACAGCTTCGATTTCGACAATGGAAGTCCTTTTAACAACGACAGATTGGGCGAAGGCGGGTGGTTTTACTACGACAATGGTCAGTTGGAAACTGCCATGGGTACTGGTGGCAGTCAGTTTTGGTGGGGTGTGAAGTTCCCTGCCGGTAGCTACTATGGAAATATGATTACCAAGGTGGCTGCCTACGATTACATGGCCATGACAGGTACTGTGACCATCTACAATGATGGGGATAATGCTCCTGCAACGCCTGTTGGTCAGACAAATGTGACCTTCACAGGAGCTGCCAACTTTGTTGAGTTTGAGTTTGCTGATACTGTCTTCATCGACCCAACCGAGAATCTTTGGGTGGTTTTCTATAACGAGAGTGGTGCTGCCTACCCTGCTGCCGTGTGTGCCAATACTGGCGACGCCAACGGACGCTATGTGAGCCTTAACGGTGTGGATTGGGATGATGCTGCCTCCTATGGCCTCAACTACACATGGATGGTTCGTGCTTATCTTGTTGTCAATGAATATGGAGAGGATGTCCAAATCACAGCCACGGCTAATCCTTCCGAAGGTGGCACTATAAGTGGTGAAGGTACCTATCAACAAGGTCAAATCTGCACATTAACGGCGACAGCTGAAGAAGGATATACCTTCATGTATTGGACTGAGGGGGACAGAATAGTTTCTGCCGAGTCAGATTACAACTTTTTAGTGGCACGTAACCGTGACTTGGTAGCTCATTTTGCTTTGCCGTTTAGCATCACGGCCTTGACCGACCCAGAAGAAGCGGGTATGGTGAGTGGTGAAGGGTCGTATGATTATGGCGACACTTGTACACTGACCGCTACTGCCAATTCAGGTTATGTCTTTGCTAATTGGACGAAAGATGATGCCATTGTTTCTACGGATTTGGAATATTCCTTCATCGTGGCGGACAGTGCGACTTTTGTGGCTCATTTTGTGCCAGAGGACAACATTGTCTTTGCCGATGCCAACGTGAAGAGTATCTGTATCTCCCATTGGGATACCAATGACGATGGTGAGTTGAGTTATTATGAAGCCGCATCTGTAACGGATTTGAGCAACTATTTCCGAAACAACACTGAAATCACTTCGTTTAATGAACTACAGTATTTTATTGGCTTATCTTCCATCAGTGCAAATGCTTTCTCGAATTGCAATGGACTGACCTACATCACATTACCGCCTTTTGTGACCTCGATTGGAAACTATGCTTTTTACAATTGCAGTAGCTATTCTGGTCAGTTGACTATTGGAAACGCTGTGAACTCGATTGGTAATTACGCATTCTATGGTTGCCGGAGCTTAACTGGCGGTATCAACATTCCCAACTCCGTCATTACTATAGGAAACTATGCATTTCAAGGCTGCTCTGCATTATCGGGTTCGCTGACCATAGGGAACGCTGTGGCTTCGATAGGAAGTGCTGCTTTTTCGGGTTGTACTGGCCTTGCTGGTGATATTGTGATTCCCAATTCAGTGACCATAATTGGAGACGCCGCTTTTTATGATTGCTATGGTTTAACAGGTAATTTGGTGATCCCTAACTCCGTAATCTCAATAGGAAGTTCTGCTTTTTACAATTGCCATGGATTTACAGGCACGCTGACCATAGGAAGCTCCGTGACCACGATCGGAAGCTCGGCTTTTGAACGCTGTTCAAGCTTTGTCGGCAACATCGTGATTCCTAATTCCGTGACCACGATAGGAAGTTATGCCTTTTACAATTGTAATAGTTTTTCTGGATACTTGAGCATTCCAAGCTCGGTGACAACGATTGGTGGTAGTGCATTCTATTATTGTTCAGGCCTTTCACAAGTAAACTATAATGTGACAAACCATGTTGACATTAATGATGGTTCTTATAACTATCCCTTCCAAGGCTGCAGTGGCCACCTTATTATAGGTGATAATGTAGTAAGGATTCCAAGAAATATGTTCAGAAATGCTAACTTTACAGGTATCTTGACCATCCCGAACTCTGTAATCCAGATTAATGACAATGCTTTTAACAATTGTTGGCGCCTAACAGGTACTTTGGTGATCCCTAATTCGGTAAACACCATAGGAATCAGTGCTTTTCAAAACTGCAATGGTCTGTCGGAGATCATCATGGGCAACAACGTGACGATGGTGGGCAACACAGCCTTCTATTCTTGTTCAGGCTTAACCAAGGTAACCCTTCCAGAGTCGGTAACAGAGATAGGTACGGGAGTATTTAGCGAATGCACCCAGTTAAATACGATAAACTTACAATCGACACAGGCACCTTCTATCGGCGAGGATGTGTTTGCAAATAATGCAACAGACAGAATCATCAATATTCCTTGTGAAACAACGGAAAACTATTCTGACGGCAATTGGTCGGAATGGACAGATGCATTGAACGAGATTTGTGACGACTTTGAAATTGCAGTGGTGATTAATCCTGCAATAGCGGGAAGTGCAACGGGTGCAGGCAATTATAGCTATGGCGAAATGTGTACCCTTACGGCCATAGGTAATATGGATTATGTATTCCTTAATTGGACGAAGAATGGTGTGGTGGTTTCCACAGAGGCCACATACAGCTTTGGCGTGACAGAGTCATGCACTTACGAGGCTAATTTCTACACAACACTCGTTTCATACGACATCAACGTTGAAGTCAATCCTGCGGAAAGTGGCTCAGTGATTGGTGGCGGTTCATACCATCAAGGTGTGATCTGCACTCTCATCGCTGTGGCCAATGAAGGCTACATTTTTGCTAACTGGACCAAAGATGGCGTTGAGGTCTCCACAGACGCCTCCTACAGCTTCACCGTGACAGAAGATGCTACCTACATTGCCAACTTCATTGATGCCCCTGTTTATTACAATATCATCGCCACGGCCAATCCAGAGGAAGGTGGAACAGTGAGTGGTGCAGGCAACTACGAAGAGGGTCAAACATGTACCCTGATTGCTATGGCCAACGAAGGTTATACTTTTGTCAACTGGACCAAAGACAGCTTTGAAGTTTCTACAAACGACACTTGCAGTTTTATCGTGACAGAAGAGGCTGCTTTTGTAGCTAATTTCATTGAGGACCAACAAGAAAATACCCAAGTCTCATACTTCTCGCAAGGCTACAATTGGTGGTGTTCTTATATAGAACAAAGTAATATTAACGGCTTAGGCATGTTGGAGGAAAGCTTGGGTGACAACGGTGTCTCCATCCGTTCGCAGGCCAATGGCTACACTGACTACTACCAAGGCTATGGTTGGTTTGGATCGCTTTCGCATATTAACAACGAATCTTCATATAGGGTTATTACCAGCGAACCCTGCACGGTTACTATGACAGGCAACACCGCAGTGCCGTCTGAACACCCCATCACTTTGAGTCAAGGGTGGACATGGATAGGATACGTGCCATCGACATCGATGAGTGTCGATGTAGCGATGGCTGGTTTGGATGCTACTGCAGGTGACAAGCTGAAGTCGCAGCAGGGCTATTCGGACTACTATCCAGGCTATGGTTGGTTTGGTTCTCTGAATACGATAGAACCAGGCATGGGTTTGATGTACTATTCGGCAAACGATGAAGTAGTAACATTGACCTATCCTGATAACAACAGGAGAGGAGAGCTGAAAGCCAACCTCACATCTGAAAACAACCACTGGAAGCCGAGTACCTTCGCTTATCCCGACAACATGACGGTAATGGCGGTGGTCGAACTCAACGGAGAGGAACTTAAGTCGGAGCACTACGAACTGTCCGCCTTCGCATCTAACGGTGAATGCCGAGGCAGCGTGAAGCTGACCTATGCTGAACCATTGAACCGCTACGTGGCCTTCCTGACCATCTCGGGCAAGGATGCCACAGAATTAAGTTTTAGGCTCTACGACAAGGAAACAGGTATGGAATACTATGACGCTGAGGAAAGCTTCGACTTTGTGGCCAATGCTATCGTGGGTGAAGCTGACGACCTCTATACTATCCACTTCAGAGGCACTACTGGCATGGACGAGTTCGCCAATAGGGTGAAAGTTTATCCTAACCCCGTGAATGTTGGAGAACAATTCAGCATCGGGCTGAGTGTCGAGGATGCAGGCAAGGTGCATGTTGAAATCGTGAACACGTTGGGTGTGGTAGAGACGTTGCGCGCAACATCTGTACAAACCCTCACCGCCCCGAATGTCGCCGGTGTCTACTCGCTGCGTATCACTGTGGAAGGGAAAGGGACAATTGTCCGTAAGTTGGTGGTCAAGTAAAAAACAATTTGTAGTTTTCTTTTTAGAAGCCCATAGGAGTGAAGACCTATGGGCTTCTATAATTATGGGTTTTGGTATTTCGCCAGAAACATGCTTCAGCATTTAAATTATTTTATTTTTGTAAAAACTTTTTTAAAATAAGAAAATTCTTATATTTGCCTCAAAGCTATAGTTTATAATAAAATACCATAACATTATGAAAAACAGCATTTTACTAAATGACAGGGATAATAATACCCTAAGCGAAGCCATTAGAAAAGGAAGAAAACTTCTCACTTTGGTAGTATTTATGCTCTTATTTTCTTTGGGAGCGAAAGCTAATTCGGTTGATGCAGAAAGGGCACGGCGAGTTGCAACGACATTTCTAAACAACAATGGTGTACGTTCAATCGAACTGGCTGATGTGTCATCAGTCGTTGGTTTTTCCAATGTATATGTGTTCACTACGGAGACAAGTTTTGTTTTGATGGCTGCTGATGATCGTGTGCAGCCCATACTTGGTTACTCTCTTACAGGTCGTTTCGATTTTGAGAACATGCCTGACAACAAGAGGGCTTGGATTCAAGGATATAGCAATGAGATTCGGTATGCTGTTGACAATCAACTTAGGGCTTCATCTGAAGTGACGCAACAATGGCGTGACTTAGTCGAAGGCAACCCTAACGCTGGTAGAGCCATCACAGCGGTGGCTCCTCTGATTCAAACGCAATGGGATCAAGGCGATCCATACAATTTATTGTGTCCAGGTGGTTCGGTGACAGGATGTGTCGCTACAGCCATGGCCCAAATAATGAAATATTGGAACTATCCTGAACATGGTATTGGATCACATTCCTATACCCATCCTACTTATGGTGAACTGTCAGCCGACTTCCAATCCACTACTTACGATTGGAACAATATGATTAATAGCTACTATGGTTCGAGCACTTATGCGCAAAAAATGGCTGTTGCGACCTTGATGTACCATTGTGGTGTGTCTGTTAATATGAATTATTCGCCGACTGGCAGTGGTGCAGGTAATAAAATAGTGGCAGAGGCTTTAAAGAATTATTTCAACTATTCATCAGATGTTGTTTATCGTTTCCGTTCTGATTATACGGATAATGATTGGATTGTTATGCTGAAAAACGATCTCAACCTAAGTCGTCCTATTTGGTATAATGGATCAGGCTCTGGAGGAGGACATGCTTTTGTGTTTGATGGATACAATAGCAATAATTATTTTCATGTCAATTGGGGTTGGGGTGGCTATTGTGATGAGTATTATGTCGTCAACAATCTTAATCCAGGCCCTGGTGGGATAGGTTCGGGCGACAATGGTATTTATAATGATAATCAAGGTGCGGTTTTTGGCATTCGTCCATCGGAATGCACGGCTAATGCACCCGTAAATCTGACTTATTCGCAAAACGGACGCAATGTGACGCTCTCATGGTCTGCCGCTACTGGAGCTTCCAGTTATAAAGTCTATTGCAACAATAGTTTTGTAGGCGAAGTTTCTTCAACGTCTTATTCAGATATTGCGCCGTACGGTAGTTCTGTCTATTACGTGAGGAGCGTTGATTTCCAAGGAAGACTATCATTGTCGTCAAATGCAGTGACTGTCACCGTTGCGTATCCCATACCAGTGGTTGACGATTTGGCGGCTACCGTTTCGGGCAACAATGTCAACCTTGCGTGGACAGCTCCCGACTGGTGCTATCCTGCAACGCCAACGGCAACAATGACATACGGAACCGGTAACTATACAGGTATAGCTTTGGGTTATAATAATGGATCGACTTGTATATATTGGGGACATCGTTATCCTGCTTCAAGTCTAAGCAGTTATAATAATATGAAAGTCTACAAGGTGTCGTTCTATGCCAATGAAATGGGTTCTTACCAAGTGTTTGTATATAAGGGAACCTCTTATGATCTCCCACAGACACAACTTCTGCAACAGTCTTTTTCAGTAGGGTCAACGGGTTGGTATGATATTGATTTGTCTACTCCAATACAAATTGATGCTTCTAATGACCTTTGGGTGTTTATATATGACCCTGAAGCCAGAAGCTTTCCAGCAACCTATTGTAGTTATTCTGGCAGTGAAGGCAACTATTATTCTACCGATCCAAATTCTTGGTTGTATACTTGGGACGATGCGGCATTCCTTATTCGCACTTTTGTCACAGATGGAACCTATACCTATAATGTTTATAGAAACGGTTCAAACATTGCCAGCAACCTGAACAATACTAGTTTTAGCGACAATAATTTGGCAGGTGGTGTATACAATTATTATGTAAAAACCAATTATTATGCTGGCGAAACGGATGCTTCCAATCAAGTTACAGTGCAAATAGGATCTGGCACTTATTATACCATTTCTGCTTCGTCAAACCCACCTGAAGGAGGATCGGTGACAGGAGCGGGTTCATACCTCCAAGGCAATACTTGCACCCTGACGGCTACAGCCAATACAGGCTATACTTTTGTCAATTGGACTGAGAACGGCAATGAGATTTCCACCAACGCCACAATAAGTTTCACGGTGACTGAGAATGCCACTTTTGTGGCCAACTTTAATGCGAACACATCACCTTCGCAGGAACTAGAGGTTTTTGCTGAATATTATCCAAATTCGAATGATCCGAATAGCCAATATGTAAAAGTGTACTGGTCGGAAGGATCGAAGGGTGATAGTTTCGATCAATACATTATGTGTCTTGATGACATTACATTGTCCTCCTCAAGGTCTGTTAGGTCAATGTACTGTGTTTATCGCGCTCATTGCGACGGAAGTGGAGAAGAAATGATTGCTAATAATGTGACTGGGAACCAATTCATTGACTACGGATGGTCGGAATTAGCCCCAGGGAATTACAGATACGGTGTCAGTGTGATAAATGAAAGGGGTAATGCTGGCGAAATCCATTGGAATGACGCACCTATAACTATTAACCATCATAAACTTGACGTTTCGGCTTTTTTGAATCGCGTGCCCGGCAATAACCATTCAAGCGAACCTTCGCATGTGAATTCTCGTGATGGTTGGCTTTATTACGATGATGGTACTTATGCTACCAGTGTAGGTGCTGGTGGTACTCTTTATTGGGGCTCCATGTTTCCAGCTAGCATGTTGACTGATAATAGACTGACCAAAGTCGCGCTTTATGAGAATGGTGATAACAATGGAACGATTATTCTTAATGTCTATTCGGGTGGTGATGCTGTTCCTGAAACATTAATCTACTCTCAAAATATTACCCCTGTTGGAAATAATGATTTCCATGAGATTACTTTTAGTGATCCTGTGGCCATCAATCCTAATCAAAATTTGTGGATTACATTTTACCAGAGCGGTGATTCTTATCCAGCTAGTGCTTGTAATGATTCAGGTGATGCCAACAATCGTTGGGTTAGTATCGATGGAAGTTCTTGGTTTGATCTTGCTGATGCTGGACTGCCTGGCTATGGCTGGATGATTCGTTGCTATGTTGAAGGTAATGGCGGATCTGGCAGCACCGAAATCAGTTGGTCCAACTGTATTGAGAAACCCAATAGTACTATTACCCAAACCTCCACTTTCTCGCAAGGCTATAATTGGTGGTGCTCCTACATAGAGCAAAGCGATATGGATGGCTTGGGTTTGTTGCAGGAAGGTTTGGGAAACAACGGTGTCAGTATCCGTTCGCAGGCCAGCGGATACACAGACTACTATCAGGATTACGGTTGGTATGGTTCGCTGTCTACCATCAACAATGAATCCTCCTATAGGGTCATCACGAACACACCTTGCACAGTCACCATGACGGGCAACAAGGCTATTCCTTCTGAGCACCCCATTACATTGAGCCAGGGCTGGACATGGATTGGTTATGTACCTACCGCTACCATGGATGTGAACGTAGCCATGGCAGGCTTGACCTCGACTGCAGGCGACAAACTGAAGTCGCAGCAAGGTTATGCAGATTACTATCCAAACTACGGTTGGTTCGGTTCGCTCAACACCATCGAGCCTGGCATGGGTTTGATGTACTATTCGATGAATGGCAATCCAGTCACCTTCACTTATCCTAACAATGACAGGGGTGGAGAACTGAAGAAAAACCTCACTGCCGAGAACAACCATTGGGAACCGAATCCACATGCCTATCCGACCAACATGACCTTGTTGGCCGTCATCGACCTTGATGGCGAGGAAATCCAATCGGAGGATTATGAATTGGCCGTCTTTGATGCCAACGGCGAGTGTCGCGGAAGTATCAAGACGATGTATGTTGACATTACAGGCCGCTATTATGCCTTCATGACCATCTATGGAGATTCCCCAGTAGAGCTTCACTTCGGGTTGTACGATTGGGAAGCCCACACAGAATTCTTTGATGTGGACGAGACGGTGATGTTCAATGCCGATGCCTCGATAGGCACAATATTCGAGCCTATGGTACTCCATTTCCATGGCTTGAACAACGTTGACGAGTTCGACTGGCAAATAAAAGTGTTTCCCAACCCTGTGAATTGTGGGGAACAGTTCAGCCTTGGCATGGCTGAGGATGTGACAAATCCTGTCCGTGTTGAAATCATCAACACATTGGGCGTAGTAGAGACGATATGCACATCATCACACCAAACCCTTATTGCCCCGAATGTCGCAGGTGTCTATATGCTGCGCATCACCATTGAAGGGAAAGAAACAATTGTCCGCAAATTAGTGGTCAAGTAAGTTAAGTCAAACAAGCAATTCGTGACATTATTTTGGTGGAAGTCCATGGGATAATAAACCTGTGGGCTTCCTTTTACAGTGTTTTGTTTTTGAACATTTACCAAAAATGATAAAAATACATTAAAATGGTAAAAAAATCGAAAACAATAAAAAAAAACTATAAATTTGCCACGATTAAGGAATAATATATTTAACAAATCTAAGTAATATGAGAAACAATACGTTATTACATGGCAAGGTGAATAATGCCATTTGTAAAATCAGCATTGGGCGAGGAAAAGTCTTTACTATCATGATGCTATTGCTCTCTCTCACCTTGGGAGCGAAGGCCAATCCTGTTGACATACGACAGGCTCGAGAAATCGGAGCCAAGTTTGTCATTGGCAGTATGTCAACAAGAGTCACAGCTAACGACTTGCATCATGTCGCTACCTACAGGACCGACAGCAATGTCGCTGCTTTCTATGTTTTCAATGTGGGCAACGGTTTCGTTATCGTTGCCGCTGATGATTGCTCGATTCCTATCCTAGCCTATTCTAAGGAAGGCTCTTTTGATGCGAATAATATCCCAGTTCAGATGGAGGGTTACTTGCAGGTGTACCAAAAAGAGATTCAATACGGTATAGAACATAGGTTGTCTGCAGATGAAACCATTGACAAACAATGGAATATGTTGAGAACAACAGGAAGAATTTTCGGAAATCGTTCTACCACGGCCGTGGAGCCGTTGCTAACGGAAACTTGGAACCAGAACTGCTACTACAATGCCTTATGCCCTGAAGATTCCAATGGTCCCTGTGGACACGTCTATGCAGGTTGTGTTGCAACGGCTATGGGTCAGATTATGCACTTTTGGCAATATCCTGTAGTTGGTTCGGGTTCGCACACCTATTACCCAGACGGCTATCCGGAGCAAACGGCCAATTTTGGAGCCACCACCTATGAGTGGACTAATATGCCTGACAATCTGAATTCTTCGTCAAGCTCAACGCAAATCAATGCAGTGGCCACTTTGCTTTGGCATTGCGGGATAGCCGTCAACATGATGTATTCTGCAAACGGGTCTGGAGCCTATTCCGTCGATGTCCCTTATGCATTGACTCAGTATTTCAACTATTCCGATGGACTATTCGGGCAATATAAAGAGGACAATGACTCTTGGCTTTCGTTGATAAAATCAAACCTTGATATGGGTTTGCCGCTTTACTATAGTGGATCAGATGTGAATGATGGAGGTGGTCATGCCTTTGTTTGCGACGGTTATGATACAAATGATTATCTCCATTTCAACTGGGGCTGGAGTGGAAGTGGCAACGCCTATTTTGCTATTGATGCCCTCAATGTAAATGGTTATCAATTCAACATGTATAATTATGCTATATTCAACATACGTCCGCAAACCGGCAACACATATCAGATCACAGCCGAAGCCAGTCCTGCCGAAGGAGGCGCAGTCTCTGGTGGCGGAACCTATTATGAAGGCCACCTATGCACATTGACCGCAGTGAGCGGTTATGATTACAACTTTGTGAACTGGACGAAAAACGGTGTTGTGGTCTCAACGGATCCCACCTATAGCTTTATGGTGACGGAGGATGCCTCCTATGTAGCCAACTTCGCACTGTTTGAAGGCATCACTATAGGTAGTGGTACGGCGACAAACGAATTTCTGCCCAGCTATTCGTACTATTGCTACACCTTGTCGGAACAAATCTACACATCCGAGGATCTTGACATGCCGGGAGCCATTACCAGCCTGGCTTTCTACAATGCTGGGGAGACCAAGACCAGAGCGTATGACATCTATATGGTCAACACTGAAAAGACCTATTTTGAAAGCTCCTACGATTGGATTACCCCGACCGCAGAAGACCTCGTGTTTAGCGGCACGGTGACTATGGCTTCGGGCATGTGGACCACCTTCGACTTTGATCATCCTTTTGTCTACGATGGAACCAATTTCGTCCTTATCGTTGATGACAATACGGGCAGCTGGACGAGTTCTCCGCACATGGTCTGCCGCGTTTTCAGCACCGATAGCATGCAAGCAATTCGTATTTATAGCGATGGACCGGATTACGACCCGTTCAATCCCACGCAATATGAAGCAAGTGCCACATATTACGAGAAGAACCAGATTAGGATCACTTTGGAATCGTTGACGGCAAGTACACCTATGGTGAACCCCGACCCGATAGATTTGGGCTATCGTCCCAACGGGGCATGGATGCTTCCCTACACGTTCAATCTGTACAACCCGGGCTATTATACTACCATTAATAGTATGTCGTCGACCAACCCATACTTCCAGTTGGATACGGATGGATTGGACTTCCCGTTCAACCTGGGATACCATGGAAATCGTGATATAAAGGTGGATTGGGCCACAGGTGGCGGACAAATCAACGGTCTCCTCAATATCAATTATGGAGATAACGAGAATGTCCAGTATAGTATGACAGCCCATGCCTACACTCCAGTGAGTCCAGATGTATGGGAGATGGCTGAAATGGTGACGAGTTTCCCCTATACGGCAAACCTGAATTCGACCACGAATCCGCTATACAACAACTACCGTCTGCCCCCCACCAGTATCACTGACGGAACAGATGCCGTGTATAAGCTTGTCTTCACCGAGGACACCTATCTGAACGCCTCGGTCACAAGCGGTGTAGACGGCAAGGTGGCATTATATCCTGAAGGCTTCTATGGAGAAGGAGGTCCAGACCTCAATAACAATTATACTGCACCAGAGATGTCTATTGAGGACTGGCTTCATTATGATAATGGAGAGTATTATGAAAGTTGGTATACCAATTGGGGCGACTGCATTTGGGGTATCAAATTTAGCCCTGATCAGCTTGCCCCCTATGCCAATTGCAACCTGACTAAGATTTCTGTGTTTGATTCCAATTCCAATTCTAGTCTCAGCACATATACCATTAATATATATGTTGGAGGAGACACTCCTGATGAAGGAATGCTTGTCCATACACAAGACTTTGAGCCATACGCGGACAACACCTTCCATGAGGTGTTCTTGACTGAGGCTATAGACATCGATCCTTTGCAAAACCTTTGGATTACCCTTCATGCCCAAGCCAACGGTGGCTATCCTATTGCCTGTTGTCGTAATGTTGAAGACCCTAACGGACGTTGGTACTATTACGAATCAAGTTGGACGGAATTTACTGGCTACAACGATGCGGCTTGGATGGTACGCGGTTTCGTGACCAATGCTAGCGGTCGTACGATGGCTCTCGGCAACAGAGATGCATTTGATGTGACGATTGGTGAAGGTACATCAACTACAGGTTATCTCCCAATGTATTACCTTTATAACTATTCGTTGAGCACACAGCTTT
Organism: uncultured Bacteroidales bacterium; assembly: GCA_946185535.1. Classification (GTDB taxonomy): domain Bacteria; phylum Bacteroidota; class Bacteroidia; order Bacteroidales; family F082; genus Limimorpha. Next base: position 34,169 of record CAMHJX010000005.1, on the reverse strand, counting down.
TCCTTGCCAGCGAACTGGCGGAAGTAGGTGCCAACACCTCCTTTATTAATAAGCTCAGTTGGTATAGTGAGAGTACCTATGGCTACAATGTCCAAAACGTGAGTATCTGGATGGCCAATGTGACGGATAACACCGTTTCGTCGGTTTCACCTCTTGGCGAGAATATGACGCTTGTCTACCAAGGTAACTTCCAAGAAGTGGTAGGTTGGAACGAGTTTGAATTCAACCAAGGCAGTTTTGCCTGGGACGGTTTGAGCAACGTGATGGTTATGGTTCAGATGAACAATGGTAGCTGGAGCAGCTCGATTCAGTGGCAGTGCCACGATGCGGGCTTCAACGCAGGTAGCTATGTCTATCAAGACAGTGCACCCTACAGTGCCGAGACGTTGACCTACAATATGAACACTACCACCAATCGTGCCAATACTCGTTTTACTTTCAGTAACGACTTTGAGGGTGAGATTAACAATATGACCGTCACTCCGGGTACTTATTACCTTGTGGCTTCCTCTACCAGCGATGAATGGACTGTCGAAATCAATACTGACGAAGTGCCTTGTCCCGACTTTGCTTATAGTCCTTATCCAGCAAACTATGCCGAAGTCAATCCCAATCGCACCATCGAATTGAGTTGGCAATTTGGCCCAAGAACCACAGAGTATAAACTGATGTTTGGCACCACGGAGAGTTGTGAGCAGACTTTGGTGGACTGGACGAGAGAGCTCAGCCGCCATTATACGCTGCCCGCTCTTCTTGATGATATGACTTACTATTGGAAAATCATGGAACGTAACGATGGCTGTAGCGAAGGTGTGGAAAGCCCTGTTTGGAGCTTCACCACCCGTCTCAACACGCCTCAGAACCTTTATGCTGAGCAAGACTTCATTATGGAAGGAAACAGTGCTGTGCTGTACTGGTCGGCTCCAAATCGTGCCTTGCAATATTACAATGTCTATCAGGACGGCATGCTGATTGGCAGCACCACGGATACCTATTATGTAGTGGATGGCCTCACATACAATATGAATGGTTATGCATTCTATGTGACTGGCGTGTTTGATGCAGGTGAGTCCAACCCATCCAACTACACTTATGTCTATGTTTCCGGTATGGGCACCGTTAATGGCCATGTGTACGAACAAGACGGTACCACAGGTATTGCGAATGCCACGGTTTCCTTCACCGGCTACGATGAGTATGGTTATTACAACACTTACAGTTTCACCACGGATGACAACGGTTACTATGAGGGCAGTTTGAGGGCAGGTTCGTATGTTGCCATAGCTTCTCACGGTGGCTATCAAGACAAATCTTATGGAAGTTCCATAGGTATCGTCTTTAATAACTTGACTAGTGGCATCAACATTAACTTGGATGAACTGTTCAATCCTGTTACAGAAGTGGTGGCTGAGTATTATCCTGATGCCAATGACCCAAGTAGTCCGTATGTGAAGGTGATGTGGAGCAATCATCTCAGTGGTTGGCATACCTATGCTGAAGGCGACTTCAACAACGCTGTTGGTTCCAATGTTGGTACCTCACGTTGGGCTTATGAGTATCCTGTCAGTGTCATTGGCGCTTATGCAGGCTTCAACATGACCAAGGTCTCCTTGTTCTCAGACAACATGTACAGCGCCGTGGGTGGCAACTACACCTGCACCATCTACCAAGGTGGTGACGAACCTATGGCTGGTACTCCCGTGAGCACTATCACCGTCGACGTTCCTGCCAACCAGAACGCTTGGGTCGACTTCGACCTGACGACTCCTGTCAGCGTGACTGGTAGCGACAAGCTGTGGGTGGTTTGGACTGCCAATACCACCGTGAGCAGCTGGCCTGCTGGTTGCACCGATGTCAGCCTCATTGAGGAAGGCACATGGTGGAGCTCTGGTGTTGAAGCCGGTTATGGCTGGGAGCACGTGATTTATGGCACTTGGACCATGCGTCAGTATTTCACCAACCGCGAAGGCCGTGGCTTCTACAGCTACTCAACCAACAAGGGTCCTGTGGCTGTTGAGGTTCCTGAGGTCGTGAAGGGTGCTCCTGTCATGCCTGTGAAGGGTGTGGAAACTTTGACCACCACTTGCGCCAACCCGAATTCAGTTCCTGACGCACGCGTCATCAACCGCAACACCCGTAGCCTCGATCACTACAGAGTATATCGCACCAACTGCTACAACGATGGTCCTTACACCGAAGATAACACAGTGCTGCTTGCTGATAATGTGACTGACACCGTATCCATTGATGTCACTTGGCAGGATACTGAACCAGGTATCTATAAATGGGGTGTTAGTTGTGTTTATGAAGGCAATCGCGAAAGCGAAATCAGCTGGGGTGAATTGAATCAGCTCAATCCAATGCCCAACCGTAGTTCAAGACATCATCAAGCAGCAAAAGTTACCCCAAGAGAAACCTTAGTTTATGACTTCGATAATGGTACTCTGCAAGGCTGGACTACTATGGATGCCGATGGTGATGGCTATACATGGGTTTCAAGCGCGACACCTGGTGTCTATCATAATAGTGGTATTGACCTGACCGGTACTGGTCATAATGGCTCTGCTCATTATGTAATCTCAGCTTCTTGGGCCAATGGTCTCGGACAAGTATTATATCCTGACAACTATTTAGTTTCTCCTCAAATCGCTTTGGGCGGTAGTGTCAGCTTCTGGGCATGCGCTCAGGATGCCAGTTATGCCGCTGATCATTTCGGTGTGGCCGTGTCAACTTCGAGTAACACCAATCCGAATACTTTCGTCACCATCCAAGAATGGACAATGACAGCCAAGGGTACTAGCAGTGTGATGAGTTTCGGTCGTAATGGTAACACCCGTGATCAAGGCAACTGGTATCAATACACTGTCGACTTGAGTGCCTACGCTGGTCAAAGTGGTTACGTGGCCATTCGTCACTTCAACTGTAGCGATCAGTTTATCCTGAATATTGACGATGTGGAAATTACAGCATCTTCCATCCAAAGCGAACGCGAATCAGCCATCACCTGGTCCAACTTCCTTGACAAGGATATGTATCTCAACAATGGCGAAATGAATCTCACCGTGACGCTCAATAGTGGCGACAGCCCCGCGGGTACTATTGTCAGCTTCATCAACTTGAACAACTTCGAGCAAGGTCTCTATCCTGTAGAGGATATCATTTTAGACGTAAGTGGCTATTACGTTTGGGACAGCTTCCGCAAGGGCGACTACCAAGTGACCCTAACCAAAGAAGGCTGTGTCACTTTCACCGAAAATGTAAGCATTTGGGATGCCACAACGTTGAGCTATGTGTTGGACGAAATCACACAAGCGCCCACCAACCTTTATGTGTCGTCAACTGGTTGGGTCAAATGGAATGGTATGGGTAATAACTTGAACCAGATAACTTCAGGCGAAACTTCCTTCAGCTTTGGTTTTGAAGAAGATCTTGAAGGCTGGTGGAATATCGATGCCGACGGCGACGGTCGTGTTTGGCTCAACAGCATTAATAGTTCTACTGCATCGGGCTATGACTACACTGGCAGGGCTCACAGCGGCAATTATTTCGTCTATTCACAGTCTTTCATCGACAATGATGGTGCCTACAGCGCCGACAACTATCTGGTTTCACCTCAGAAGTATTCGATTGGTAGTGGTTCGACCTTGTCGTTCTGGGCTGACAACGCCAACGACAACTATCCCGATCATTTCGCCATTGCTATTTCTACTGCCGACACTCCGTCCGCTTCCAGCTTCACTGACATTTGGAGTCACACTGGTGCCAAGTCGGAAGGCAAAGAAACCCTACGTCATAGTAAGAATCGCTATGGAAACTGGCGTTCTCACTCTGTCGACCTAAGTTCTTATGCTGGCCAGGATGTGTGGATTGCCTTCCACCATCAGGATTATGACGAGTATGAGATCTGGATTGATGACATCGAACTCACCACAGGCAGAAACGGTAGCCGTCACTACGAGTACAACCAAGTGGTGCTGACCGATATGCAGAATAATGTGCTTTACACCGAGAACACGACCAACAAGTATTGCCAGCTACCTGTCAACAACCTTGTAGAAGGCAACACCTACCACTGCAAAGTGGCCAGTGTCTATTCCTCAGGCATGACCGAATGGGCCGAAGTGGATTGGGTGTATCAATCTTGCGACAACTATGAGGGTGCAAGCAACCTCACTGCCGAAACCACAGAAGAAGGCAACCTGGTCAGTTGGATCTATCCTGAGAATGAAAGCGATGGTAACCGTGATATGCTTCTCAGTATTTCTGATGACTTCAATGATGGCGTAATTGACCCCGAACTGTGGACCTATACCGGCACCCATGTTATAGAGGAAGACGGCTTGTTGAAGTTGCAACAGAACGTCACCGACAATTATACTGCTCTTGAAACACTGCCCATGAGCGTCCCGACCGACAACAAGATTGTTATCGACAGGAGCTTCTTCCTCCACGAAGAACCTCATTATTGGAATGGAGGAGATAGGTATTTCAGTGGAAATGTCTTTATCAAGATTGACGGGAGTGACGACAACTATATTGGTATTATCTATTATGATTATGACTGGGATGATTATGGAGCGACAGTTAACAGGTATGGTACCTATATTCGTACGCAAATTGATGGTGTAACTAGCGAAGAGATTCGGATTTGCGACGCTGTTTTCGACACCTGGATGACCGAGCAGATTGTTGTCGATTTGACGGCCAACACATTGTCTTACTATCGCGATGATGATTTCATCGCAACAGTTGACATACCGTCTGTGCAACTTAACTATTACACCGTCAGGTTTAAACCCGATGGTTGGTGGACAGGCCATTATCATAATATGGATTATGTCAATATCAATTCGGATAATTCAGTTCTTGGTGCCATGGTCTACCGCGACAACGAACTCGTAGGCTTTACTCGTGACAACAACTATTTGGACGAAAATGAAACAAGTGACCACAACTATAGCATACGCGTGGTATATGGCGGCCCTGCCATCTGTCCCGACAACAATGTCTACTTTTCCATGAGTTGCCCGCAAAGCACCTCAAATGATGAAGAAAACCACTGGAACGTCGACATCCACGAATATCCCTACAATATGTCCATTACGGGCATCATCCAGATCAACGGCGTGGAACAACAGACTAACGCTTTGGAGATCGGTGCTTTCTGCGGTGACGTATGCCGAGGCAGCCAAAGGTTGACTTACTTCCCGCAAGTGGACCGCTACCTGGTTTTCTTCACCCTCTATGGCGATGCAGGCGATGTGTTGAGCTTCCGCCTCTATGACCATGCCCTTGGCCAAGAACTTGATTTGTCATGTTCATCCACCATAACCTTTGTTCCGGATGGTTTCATTGGTAACGCATTTGACCCATATGTGTTCGATTTTGGCAATACAATGGTTGAACAAGTTTCCGATTTCTCACAAGGCTACAACTGGTGGGGCACCTACATTGAGCAGGAAGGCATCGATGGTCTAGGTATGTTGCAGAATGGCTTGGGCGACAATGGAGTCACCATCCGTTCGCAGGCCAGTGGCTATACGGACTACTATCAGGGATATGGTTGGTATGGTTCGCTATCAAGCATCAACAACGAGTTCTCGTACAGGGTCATCACCAGTGCGCCTTGCACGGTTACCATGACGGGCAACGCCGCAGTGCCATCGCAACACCCCATCACGCTGAGCCAAGGCTGGACGTGGATAGGATACGTTCCATCGACAACGATGAGTGTCGATGCAGCATTAGCCAATTTGGATGCTGTGCAAGGCGACAAGCTGAAGTCGCAGCAGGGCTATGCGGATTATTATGTGGGTTACGGCTGGTACGGTTCGCTCAATACCATCGAGCCTGGCATGGGACTGATGTATTATTCGACGAACGGCAATCCTATCTCATTCACCTATCCCGACAATGGCCGAGGAGGGGAACCGAGACAGAACCTCACCGCCGAGAATAACCACTGGGTACCCAATGTGTATGCGTATCCTGACAATATGACCGTTATGGCCGTTGTGGAGCTTGACAATGTGGAACTGTCTTCCGACAACTATGAATTGGCTGCCTTTACAGCCAACGGTGAGTGCCGAGGCAGCGTAAGACTGACTTATGCCGAGCCGCTGCATCGCCATGTGGCCTTCCTGACCATCTCTGGCAAGGATGCCGCCGAACTGAGCTTCAGGCTCTACGACATGGAGACAGGTGTGGAATACTATGATGCCGAGGAAAGCCTTAACTTTGTGGCCGATGCGATTGTAGGTGAGTCCAATGACTTGTATGTGATCCACTTCAGAGGTAATGCAGGCATGGACGAGTTTGCAAGCAGAGTTAAAGTTTATCCTAACCCTGTTTCACCAGGTGAGCGATTCAGCATCGGAATGAACACGGAAATCAAGTCACCTGTTCGTGTTGAGATTGTCAATGCGCTGGGTGCCGTTGTTTCAGTGGAGACCTCGACACAAGCACCTGCTAGCATTGTGGCACCGATTACGGCTGGTGTCTACACGCTGCGCATCACCGTGGAAGGTAAGGGTACGGCTGTCAGGAAACTGGTGGTAAAGTAGTGACTACTTTATAACATTGAGACGTTGCATCAGCGTCTCTTCAAACAACGATAAAAGCCCGTGGGAATCACACCTACGGGCTTTTTGTGGCTATCTTGTTCGTGTTTTTAGAAAATTCTTTTACACCTCCCTTATTCTAATCAGTTTTTTCCTAAATTTGTCGCCAACAAACATTCATTATTTAACCTAATCAAGGGGATTTTTGGTTTGTTTCCTTTTTAAAAACCATAATAATCAACGATATAAACAGCTAAATCAATAAAAATTCAGTATTATGAAAGCAAGAACTCTACATTGGAAACGGGCAGTATATACTGTCCTGTTCACCCTGCTGTTGAGTGTGGCAGGAGTGACGAATGCATTCGCACAACAGCGTGTGGCAAAGAATGATATCAGGTCATTCAAAGTGGACAGCAAAAAAGGCATTGCCTTAGGTAACGAAGTATCTGCCTCGTCAATCTCCAACTTTGCTCCTCAAACCGCGAAAAATGTCATCACCAATAGGTATGATAATATTGAAGACGATGAAAGCATGTGGACTACCTACGACTTGCAATCCAACGGCTGGTGCTCAAACCGCATGTATCAGCTGCCTAACGGTTCGGTTGGTGTGGTTGCCACTTTCTCACACCAATTCAGCCAATCGGCTACCGACCGTGGTACGGGTTACAACTTCTACAATGCCGAAACAGGCGTATGGCAGGAACAGCCTGAAGCCCGCATCGAAGATATGAGAACAGGTTGGCCTTCCATCGCACAATGGGGAGACAGTGGCGAAATCCTCATTTCACATGGTCCGCTCCGCTGTTGGACCCGACAAGTTGCTGGTCAAGGAGAATGGGTTTATAGAGGCGAACTTCCGTATGCTCCAAGTGGGTATCCTTATAACGAGTATGCCTCATGGCCCAGAGTTGCCACTTCGGGCGACCATCACAACATCATCCATGTGATTGCCGATATTCAGTATGCTATCAGCAGCGATGAAGTTGTCCATCACCAAGTATACTACCGTTCAACTGATGCCGAGAACTGGACCTGTACCTATTCACCCCTTGCCCAAGACGGTGAAGAAACTGGTCACTACTCTGGGGACGATTACAACATCACTGCCAACGGCCATAATGTAGCCATAATTTACGGTGATGACCTCAGAAGTCATGTCGTTATGTACAAATCAACCAACGACGGTCAGACTTGGAACAGGACAGTAATTTGGCAAAATCCTTATTATGGATATGACTGGGAAACAGACCCCAACTCCATTTACACGGATACGGTATATGGCCCTGCCAATCTTGCTATAGCTATTGATAACAACGGTGTTGCGCACGTGGCTATGAGTACTTATGAGTATATCCATGATGAACTTGGTAGCAATTATACTTTTTGGACTGGTCGTACAGTTGATGGTATCTATTATTGGAACGATACTCAACTAGCTCCTATACAATCAGAAAATGGCAACCCACACGATGCTTTAAGACTATGGTGGCCCGACCCTGAAAACCCAGGCTTTGTGACAATTCACGACGACCCTAGCAAATGGATTGGTTATATGCCTATATATGATGATTATTATTTCGATAACGACTTGTTTTTCCGTGAGAATGACTATTTTTACAAGATGCGTAGTGGCTTATCGAGTATGCCTGCTCTTTCCATAGACCCTATGGGTAACATTGCCTGCGCCTTTTCGGCTCCTGACATCACTCGTATAGACGACAATACTGGCAAATACTACAGAAGCATCTATGTCAGCTACCGCAATGTCAACGAAGGATACTGGCATCAAGTTGAAGATAAGCTCACAGATGAAAACGTCGACTTTTTATATGGTTATTCCGAGAACCTTTACACGATAGGCGTTGACAATACCACCATCCCAGGAGAGTTCTGGTTCGGTTTTCAGAGTGATGATCAACTTGGATTATATTGGGGTTCAGATGCCACCCAGACCTCAGCTACAGAGAACTATGTCCACGCTGTAAAGGTAGTTCATAACCAAAATGTTACATCTTACAATATTAGTGTTTCGGCCAATCCTAACAATGGTGGCACAGTGACTGGAGGAGGTTTGTATGCCCCTGGCTCGGTCTGCAACCTGACAGCTGTAGCGAATGCTGGTTATAGTTTTATGAATTGGACCAAAAACGGTATGGTAGTATCGACAAATGCCAGTTATAGTTTCACGGTTACCGAAACGGCAAGTTATGAGGCCAACTTCATGCAAAACCAGGGCGGTAGTTATGTTATCACGGCTACAGCCAACCCACCAGAAGGCGGCAGGGTCATTTTGGGAACCAGCGAATCGTTGCTTTTTGAACCTTTCGAAGAATACACGTTAGGCAATAAGATTGCGGCGGAATCCATAGCCGCTGGTCATGATTGGTGGACCACTTGGAGTAATACTCCAGGCAGCGCTGAAGATGCCGTTGTTGCTAATTACAACGGCACCCAATGCGGTCATCTTACTTACGGCAACGACCAGGTCCTTCTCCTTGGTGACGAATCAAATGGTATCTACGACCTTGAGTTCGACATCCTTGTTCCTCAAGGCAAGAATGGTTATTTCAATATCCTTCATCATTTTGCTGGTTCTAACAGTACTTGGGCCATGCAATGTTATCTACATATGACCAACGACGGCCAGAACTCAACTCAGGCTCCTGGTCATGGCACCATTCACGCTGGTAGTAACAATACTGCCGATATTCCTTGTGTGTATGACGCTTGGATGCACTTCCGCCTGAATGTCGACACCGACACCGATGTTGCCCGATACTATTACACCGCACCGGGCGAGAACGAAATACTCATCTGTGAATGGCAATGGAGCTTGGACAGCTTCGGTGAGAATGTGGTTGGTCGTACGCTTAGTGCAATGAACTTTTTCCCGCCTGAGAATGCCGCCACTTCCGAGTTCTATCTTGACAACTTTAAATTCAATAAGATAAGTGGAGACACAGCCCCTGAACTCACCATCAATCCTATGTCTATCCAAAGAACCCTTGGTGAAGACGACATAATCAACGTGCCTATCACCATTAGCAACTATGGCAACTCCATTGGCGATTGGTCGGGTTGGCTTGATTTCGGTCAAGGTGGTGCTGGTTCACAGTCTGCTGAGCTTTACTATCATAGTGGTGAAGAATCTCAAGGCATCGGTTCTGATGCTGCTTATACTCGTGAAATGGGTATCCGACTTCCCGCTACAGCATACGCTGGCGCATCCATGGGCATGCGAATTGTTTCCGCTAAGTATTACATCAATGATATGTATCAGTCCGCTGACCACAACTATATTTTCCGTATTTATGGTCAAGGCCTAGACAACCAACCTGGTGAGCTCCTAGCTGAAAAGACCGTTTATTCGACCGCTGTAGGTTCTTGGATTACTGCCACCTTCGACTATCCTGTCTATATGACGGGCCAGACCATTTGGGCTACCGTTCAGTTGGAACAGGCTGCCGGTGAATATCCTTTGAGTATGGACGGTGGAGATTACGGTGAAGAATCAGACGGCAACTGGCTCAGCACCAACAGCAATAGTTTCAGCCACTGCTACAGTGCTGGCGGCTTCGGTGGTGCTTGGTTGATTTCAGTGAATTGCCAAGGTGAACTTGTCCCCGCCACTTGGGCTTCCATTAACAAGACTGAAGGTTCCATTTTTGGTGGTCAATCCGAGACTGTTACCCTCTCACTCAACTCCATTGGTCTTAATTCGGGTACTTCATACACCGCCAACATTATCCTTAACACCAATGATGAATCCATGCCCTATGTTGAGATACCTGTCACGCTGAATGTGAGTAGCAATAAATCTGCAAACGATGTAGATTCATTCGAACCTTTGCCAACAGTTTCTGATAATACTTTGGACAAGCAAGGAACTGTCAGGATTAGTGGGGTTTATGAAGCGGGTTCTATCTGCAACATGACGGCCATACCCTATGAGGGCTATACTTTCACGAACTGGACTAAAAACGGCGTTCAAGTATCCACAAATGCCGCCTACAGCTTCATCGTCAGCGAAAACGCCTCATACGTGGCGAATTTCAGGGCCACCAATGTGAACCACTGGGATGTCGACATCCACCAATATCCATACAACATGTCTGTGACGGGTATCATCCAAATCGATGGTGTGGAGCAACAAACCGAAACATTGGAAATCGGTGCTTTCTGTGGCAGCGAATGCCGTGGCACGCAAAGGCTGACTTATTTCCCACAAGTGAATCGCTATTTGGTGTTCCTTACCCTTTACGGCGATGCAGGTGACGTGATGAGTTTCCGTCTATATGACCATGCCCTTGGCCAAGAACTTGATATGTCTTGCTCGTCAACCATAACCTTTGTTCCAGATGGTTTCATGGGCACCCCGTTCGATCCGTATGTGTTCGATTTCAACATGACGGTCGACCAAATAACGATCTTCTCTCAAGGCTATAATTGGTGGTGTTCCTACATAGAGCAAAGCGATATTGATGGCCTGGGCATGTTGCAGGAAGGATTGGGCAATAACGGTGTCAGCATCCGTTCGCAGGCTAACGGCTACACGGACTACTATCAGGGATATGGTTGGTATGGTTCGCTGTCGAGCATCAACAACGAGTCGTCCTACAGGGTTATCACCAGTGCGCCTTGTACGGTCACCATGACGGGCAACATGGCTGTTTCTTCAGAACATCCCATTACATTGGGTCAAGGCTGGACTTGGATTGGTTATGTGCCTACTACAGCCATGGATGTGAACGTAGCCATGTCGGGCTTGACCTCGACTTCGGGCGACAAGCTGAAGTCGCAGCAAGGCTATGCTGACTATTATCCTGGCTACGGCTGGTTCGGCTCTCTCAACACCATCGAGCCTGGTATGGGTTTGATGTACTATTCGATGAATGGCAATCCTGTCACGTTCACCTATCCTGATAATGGCAGGGGAGGAGAGCAAAAGCAGAACCTGACCGCAGAGCACAACCATTGGAAGCCGAACACCTTCGCTTATCCCGACAACATGACGGTGATGGCCACCATTGAGCTCAATGGAGAGGAACTCAACTCAGAGCACTACGAGCTGGCTGCTTTTGCCAACGGCGAATGCCGAGGCAGCGTGAAGCTGACATATGCCGAGCCATTGCACTGCCACGTGGCCTTCCTGACCATCTCGGGCAAGGATGCTGCCGAGTTGAGCTTCAGGCTCTACGACACGGAGACGGGGGTTGAATACTACGATGCCGAAGAAAGCCTCAGCTTCGTTGCCAACGCCATCGTGGGCGATGCTAGCGACCTCTATGTGGTTCACTTTAGAGGCACAACGGGCATGGACGAGCTTGCTGGCAAGGTGCAGGTCTACCCGAACCCTGTGAATTGCGGCGAACGTTTCATTGTCAATGTTGCTGACGATGTGAAGAATCCTGTCCATGTTGAAATTATCAATGCGTTAGGTGTAGAGACGTTGCGTGCAACGACTGAACAGACACCTGCTACATTGACAGCTCCTACGGTCGCTGGTATCTACACCTTGCGCATCACTGTGGAAGGGAAGGGTACCTTTATCCACAAGTTGATGGTCAAATGAGTTTCGGTCAAGAGAGTAGCAACAACAATACTATTCACATAAAAACTAATATTATGAAAAACAGTACTTTATTACATGGCAAGAGGAACGATGCCATGAACAAAAGCAGTAGAAAAAGGGTAACCCCCTTAGCACTTGTCGTGTTTTTGCTTGCCTTCGTGGGCATGGCACGAGCGGATGAAGTAACGGTGTACGACGGCACTACGACCAACAACTACGTGCCTGCGTATGTCTTTTACTTCGATGACTTCACGAAAAGCCAATATGTTATCCCTGCAAATGACTTAGCTGAGGTAAATGGAGGCACTATCACGAGTGTCAAATTCTATACCACTGGCAACAACATGCCTTACACAACCGTTTCCACAGTTGATGTCTACCTCAAAGAGGTCGACTACACGACGATTTCCGCTTTTGAGGCCAAGGATGATTGCCAAGTGGTGTACACAGGAACGATGGAATTTGAAGCAGAAGGTGAGGGTGGTTTTTGCCTCATCACTTTCGATACGCCATTTACCTACTATGGTGGTAACCTCCTCGTTGGCTGTGAGAACACAACCGATTTTGGCTATAAGAACATTTATTTCTACGGCCAAACCGTAGATGGCGCCTCTGTTGCTGGATACAATAGCAGCAGTTTGGACGGTGTTAATCCTACCCAGCGCAACTTCATTCCGAAGACCACCTTCTACTATTCAGGTGGAGTCCAAGGAGCCAACCTTGTAACCACCCCCGACCCGATTGACCTTGGTTATCGACCGAACGGTGCTTGGATGCGTCCCTTGGAGGTCAACGTCTTCAATCTAGGGACAGAAACTACCATAAATAGTGTTGCGGTCACCAACAACAGCTATTTCCAGTTGGGTCTTGAAAGTGTAAGCGTTCCTTTCACTTTGGGTCATTATCACGGTTTCAACGTCAACCTTAGCACTGTTGGTAACGCTTCTGGTGTGGTCAATGGGAACTTGGTTGTCAATTATGGCGACAACGAAGTGACCCTGTTCGATGTAAGTGCCACGGCTTACACCCCAGTCAGTCCCGATGTATGGGAACAAGCCCAATTGGTGGACGCTTTCCCCTTTACGGCCACACTGAATGCGAACAGCGTTCCGCTTTACGACAACTATCGTTTACCTCCGTCCAGCATCTCCGATGGTGCAGATGCTGTGTATAAGCTCGTCTTTACCGAGGACACCTACCTGAATGCCTCCGTCACAAGCGGCGAAAACGGCAAGGTAGCGCTTTATACAGAAGACTTCAACGGTGTTGGCGGCCCCGATTTTGGGAACAGCTACACAAGACCCCAAATTGGAGGCAACAATGCACCGTTCACAGCCATGATTGGCGAAGGTACTAGTACTTTTGGCTACTTCCCCTTCTATACTTTGTATAATTACAGCATCGCTGAGAACCTCTTCCTCGCTTCTGAGCTTGAGGCTGCTGGCGTGACTACTGCCCCAATGACCAGCTTGAGTTGGTATTCCACCAATTCACCAGGTTTTGCCCAACAAGGTATTACCATTTGGATGGCCAATGTGGATGACGAAACTTTGACGACCACTTCTCATGTCGTTACTGGCATGACCAAGGTCTACACGGGTGCCATGACTCCAGAAATCGGCTGGAATGAATTCGTTTTCAACGAAGACACTTTCGCTTGGGACGGCTATAGCAACATCCTGATTTATTGCCAGCGCAACAACGGTGAATGGAATAGCACGGTATATTGGCAAGCCACTTCTAGCATGCCGTTCAATGCTTCGTCATACAAGTATCAAGACGCATCCGCATATGATCCTACGGTTGCCCACACCATGACCACAAGTACAACCCGTCCGAACATCATTTTCAAGAGTGGTAATATCAGTCGTAACCGCGAAACATTTGTCTATGACTTCGAAACCGACCTCCAAGGCTGGATAAACATCGACAACGACGGTGACGGCTATGGTTGGATTGTAGCTACGGATTTGTACACCGGAACTGAAGGCTATGGTGCTAATGGTTCGGACAACTTCGCTATGGGCTATTCTTATGCTTTTAGCTCTTCCTATGATTGCGATGATTACCTTGTTTCTCCGCAAGCGTATACTTTAGGATATGGTGCAAACTTGAGTTTCTACTATGATCAGCAGAGTAACGATCGTCCTGACTATATGGAGGTTTGCGTCTCCACTGCCGCATCTCCAACTGCAGCAGACTTTACACCCATTTGGAACAATGGCGGTAGCCGTAGAGGCAATGGACAACATAGGAATGTAGAAGGCGGCTTTAATCGTCTAGGCAACTGGACCCAAGTGACACTTGACCTGAGTGCCTACGTTGGCCAAAACATATGGATTGCTTTCCATCACCAAGCCTATAACCAGTTTGCAGTTTTGGTTGACGATGTGACAATCAATAGCAGCGGTGGAGGTAGCAACGGCACCATCACAGACCTAACCGTCACACCAGGCACGTATTACCTTGTGGCTTCCTCAACTAGTGATGAGTTCACAGTTGAAATCAATACAGATAACGTGCCTTGCCCCGAATTCGCCACCAACCCCGGTCCAACCGATGCCGCTACCGAAGTCGGCAATTCTGTCTTATTGACTTGGAATCTTGACAGCAGGGCGACGGAATACCGCCTCATGTTTGGCACCACCTACTATTGTGAGGATACTTTGGTAGACTGGACCAATGGACTTTCTGAGCGTTTCTTTGTCTCAGGCCTGAACAACAACACCAATTACTTCTGGCGCATCGACCAACGTAACGGTGATTGCCCCGAAGGTGTGTTGGGTCAGGTTTGGGGCTTCACGACCCACCTTAACGTGCCGCTAAATCTGTATGCCTCCGATTTCATCCATGAGGGGGAAGAGCTCTCGTTGTATTGGGATGCTCCCAACGACCGTTCACTCTTGTATTACAATATCTATCAGGATGGAGTGATGATTGACAGCACATACGACACCTACTATACCATCTATGGCCTTCCTTACAACATTAATCCAGGTTATAATTTCAACATTACCGCTGTGTACGACGAAGGTGAATCCAATTTCTCCAACACACGTTGGGTGCGGGTAACGGGCGAAGGTACTATTGAAGGCTATGTCTATGAGCAGGACGGCGTAACACCCATACAAGGTGTCCGAGTTGAATTCCAAGGTACAGGCCAAATAGGCGGTTCTTATTGGTATTACAATTATACCGACGAGAACGGACACTACAGCCTTAATATGATTGCTGGTACTTACACAGGTATTTCCACTTGTTCAGGTTACCAAGACGCTCAACACGGAGCCTTCACCGTTTCCTTCAATGAGCTTACTTCTAGCATTAACTTTGTGATGGATGAGGTCTTCTCTCCTGTAGCACAAGTTGTGGCCGAATACTATCCTGATGCCAATGACCCAAGCAGTCCATACGTTAAGGTATATTGGGCTACTAACGAATCTATTGAAGACTTCGAGACCGGTGACTTCAGCATGTTCAATTGGCAGCTCGATTACACCTATCCTTGGAGCATCACCACCACCAACCCGTACGAAGGTGCCTACTGCATGAAGAGCGGTGGCACTGGCGTGGCCAACGTAGTGAGCAACATGACCGTGACGGTGAACATCCCCGCTGACGGTGTCATGAGCTTCTTCGGAAAGATCTCCTGCGAGAGCAACTGGGACTACGGTTACTTCTATATCGACGGTGTTCAGAAGGCACAGTACACTGGTACCAGCAACTGGGCTGAGAAGAGCTTTGACATCACCGCTGGTGACCACACCTTCATGTGGCAATACACGAAGGATGGTAGTGTCAACAGCAACGATGACTGCTTCTATGTCGACTACATTACCTTCTACAAGCAACCCGAACCTCCGCAACCCGCTCAACCAGGCTGGCACACCTATGCCGAAGGCGACTTCAACAACGCTGTTGGTTCCAACGTTGGTACCTCACGTTGGGCTTATGAGTATCCTGTGAGCCTGCTGGGTAGCTACGCTGGTTTCACTATGACCAAGGTCTCCTTGTTCTCCGACAACATGTATAGCGCTGTGGGTGGCAACTACACCTGCACCATCTACCAAGGTGGTAACCTGCCTATGGAAGGTACTGCTGTGAGCACCATCACCGTTGACGTTCCTCAGAACCAGAACGCTTGGGTCGACTTCGACCTGACGACTCCTGTCAGCGTGACAGGTAACGATAATCTTTGGGTAGTTTGGACTGCCAACACCGCTTTGAGCAGCTGGCCAGCTGGTTGCACCGATGTCAGCTTCGTTGAGGAAGGCACATGGTGGAATGCTGGATATGAAGCTGGCTACGGATGGGAACATCAGACCTATGGCACATGGACGATGCGTCAGTACTTCACCAATCGCGAAGGCCGAGGCTTCTACAGCTATGCTAACGACAACGCTCCTGTGGCTGTCGAGGTTCCCGTGATTGTCAAGGGTGCTCCTGTCATGCCTGTGAAGGGTGTGGAAACTGTGACCACTATTTGCGCCAACCCGAATGCTGTTCCTAGCGCTCGCGTCAACAACAACACTCGTGCCTTCTCATATTACAGACTATATCGCACAAATGCTTATAACGAAGGTCCTTACACTGATGAGAACACCGAGCTTCTCGCTTCTGGACTTCAAGACACACTTTACATTGACGTGAATTGGCCAAATACCGCTCCAGGTGTTTATAAATGGGGAGTAGGTTGTGTATATAGCGGCAATCGTGGAGAAGAGATAGAAGTTCCCATCACTTGGAGTGAGCCTGTTAGCATCAATGATGCTGAGGCTAATCGTGAGGCTTTTAACTACGGCTTTGAAGGCGGCATGCTTGGCTGGACTACCATTGATGCTGATGGTGATGGTATCGATTGGTTCCACAGCAGCAATAGTCTGACAGAAAGTGGTTATGACTATACTGGCAGTGGCCACAATAGCTCTGACGGCTTTATGGTATCGGCTTCTTACTCCGATGTGACGTATAATTCCTATGCAGCCGACAACTACTTGGTCTCTCCCCAAAAGTACACTTTGGAAGACAATGCTTCGCTGAATTTCTATTTTGACTATGGTTCAGACAGTTATCCTGACTACTTTGAGGTTTGCGTTGCCACAGCCAACAATCCTAGCGCCAACGATTTCACCTCAGTGTGGAATGTCAACATGAGAGGCAATTCTGAAAAAGCTTCAGTTCGCCACAACAGCAACCGTAATATGAACTGGCGCAATGTCAACGTCAATTTGAGTGCTTACGCAGGTCAGCAAGTGTGGATTGCTTTCCACCATCAGGACTATGATGAGTATGAAGTTTGGATTGATGATGTTACAATTAATGCAATTGGTGGCGGTATTCTGCAAGAACCTCGCGAAAGCGAGATTGTGTGGTCCAATTTCCTTGGCAAGGATATGTATCTCAACAATGGTGAAGTGGACCTCACTGTAACGCTCAATAGTGGCGACAGCCCTGCGGGTACCACTGTCAGTTTCACAAATCTCAATCCGGGTGAGCAACAATTCTATCCTATTGCCGATATTATTTTGGATGGTAGTGGTTACTATGCTTGGAACAGTTTCCGCAAGGGTGACTACCAAGTGACCATCACAAAAGAAGGTTATACTAGTGTTATCGATAATGTGAGCATTTGGGATGCCACCTCATTGAGCTATATCTTAGAAGAATCCATTCCAATTGTTAATAATCTCTATGTATCCAGTACAGGATGGGCTATGTGGGAGCATAGTGAAAATGGTGATACATTCAGCTACGATTTCGACAACGGCATACCTGCCGATTGGACGACTATCGATGCCGATGGCGACGGTTACACTTGGGTTTCGAGTATGAATCCTGGTATCTATCATAACAGTGGTGTAGATCTGACAGGTACTGGTCATAACAACTCTGCTCACTATGTGATTTCTTGCTCTTGGGCAAATGGTCTTGGGCAAGTCTTGTATCCTGACAACTATCTTGTTTCGCCTCAGGTGACCCTCGCTGCCGGGAGTACCTTCAGCTTCTGGGCTTGCGCTCAGGATGCAAGTTATGCTGCCGATCACTTTGGTGTGTTTATTTCAGACAATGGTACGAGCAACTGGACAATGGTCCAGGAATGGACGATGACTGCTAAGGGTGGTGGCGATATGATGAGCATAGGACGTGGTGGCAATACCCGAGCCCAAGGTAACTGGTATCATTATACTGTTGACTTGAGTGCATACGTTGGTTCGAAGTACGTTGCCATCCGTCATTTCAACTGTAGTGACCAGTTTATTTTGAATGTCGACGATATTGAGCTTACCTTTGACAGAAACGGAGACCGTCACTTTGAATACAGTCAAGTGATACTGACCGACATTCAAGGCATTATTCTTTTCTCGGAAAACACCATGGATTCCTTCATCCAATTGCCTGTCGACAACCTCGTGGAAGGCCAGACCTACCACTGCAAAGTGGCCAGCGTCTTTTCTACGGGCATGACTCAGTGGGCAGAAGTGGAGTGGGTGTATCAGGCTTGCGATAACTTTGAAGGCGCAAGCGACCTCACTGTCGAAACCACAGAGGAAGGCAACTTGGTTAGTTGGACGTATCCTGAGAATGAAAGAGATGGCAACCATGATATGCTTCTCAGTGTTTCTGAGGATTTCAATGATGGCCTTATTGCCTACTATCCCTTCGATGGCAATGTCGATGACTATAGCGGTTATGGAAATCACGGTACTATTATTGGCAATGTTGTGCCCGCCACCGATCGCCACGGCAATCCCAATGGTGCCTACCGCTTCCCAGGCGAGCCATTCAATTACATTTCTGTGCCAGATGCCGGAATCCTTCACTTGAATAGTTTTACGCTAAGTGCTTGGGTTTATTCCGATGCCGAAAACTATGGTGAAGGATATCTAATCAATAAAGGAAGGGATATTAACAATGGATCCTATCGCTTGTATGTCAGGGGTGTGGGTGCTACTACCCAATATGGTGGCTCAAACGATGCCGCTGTTGATAGTGAACCTACGGTTGGCCAATGGCACATGATTACCGGCACGGTTCAAGGCGACCAAGCAAAGTTTTATATTGATGGTGTTTTGATGGATGAAAGAACGCTTTCTTATCCCTTCGTGTATAACAATGCCGAGCCTTTGACTTTGGGAATGCATTATTATACTGGTGTGCCTGATTATTATGCCTATCCATTGTTAGGAGTTATGGACGACGTGAGAATCTATAATCGGGTTTTGACAGATCAAGAGGTATTCAATCTTTATGGTTCAAATTCAGTTCTTGGTGCCATGGTCTACCGTGAGAACGAGCTTGTTGGCTTCACTCATGATAACTACTACTTGGACGAAGGCAATACGGGGAATCACCAATACAGCATCCGCGTAGTGTATGGCGGCCCGGCCATCTGCCCCAACAACAATGTTTACTATTCGATGAGTTGCTCCCAAAGCACCTCAAATGATGATGACCACTGGAATGTTGACATTCATGAGTATCCCTACAACATGAATGTTACGGGCATCATCCAGATTAATGGTGTGGAACAACAAACTCCTACTTTGGAGATAGGAGCCTTCTGTGGTGACGAATGCCGAGGCACCCAAAGACTGACTTATTTCCCGCAAGTGGACCGATACCTGGTGTTCCTCACCCTCTATGGAGATGCAGGTGACGTGATGAGTTTCCGTCTTTACGACCACGCCCTTGGCCAAGAACTTGACTTATCCTGCTTATCTACCATAACGTTTGTTCCGGACGGTTTCATGGGTAACGCATTTGATCCATACGTGTTCAGCTTTGGCAACACAATGGCTGAGCAAGTTTCCAATTTCTCGCAAGGCTACAACTGGTGGGGCACCTACATTGAGCAGGAAGGCATCGATGGTCTAGGTATGTTGCAGAATGGCTTGGGCGACAATGGAGTCACCATCCGTTCGCAGGCCAGTGGCTATACGGACTACTATCAGGGATATGGTTGGTATGGTTCGCTATCAAGCATCAACAACGAGTTCTCGTACAGGGTCATCACCAGTGCGCCTTGCACGGTTACCATGACGGGCAACGCCGCAGTGCCATCGCAACACCCCATCACGCTGAGCCAAGGCTGGACGTGGATAGGATACGTTCCATCGACAACGATGAGTGTCGATGCAGCATTAGCCAATTTGGATGCTGTGCAAGGCGACAAGCTGAAGTCGCAGCAGGGCTATGCGGATTATTATGTGGGTTACGGCTGGTACGGTTCGCTCAATACCATCGAGCCTGGCATGGGACTGATGTATTATTCGACGAACGGCAATCCTATCTCATTCACCTATCCCGACAATGGCCGAGGAGGGGAACCGAGACAGAACCTCACCGCCGAGAATAACCACTGGGTACCCAATGTGTATGCGTATCCTGACAATATGACCGTTATGGCCGTTGTGGAGCTTGACAATGTGGAACTGTCTTCCGACAACTATGAATTGGCTGCCTTTACAGCCAACGGTGAGTGCCGAGGCAGCGTAAGACTGACTTATGCCGAGCCGCTGCATCGCCATGTGGCCTTCTTGACCATTTCGGGCAAGGATGCCGCCGAACTGAGCTTCAGGCTCTACGACACAGAGACGGGCATGGAATATTATGATGCCGAGGAGAGCCTCGACTTTGTGGCCGATGCGATAGTAGGCGAGTCCAATGACCTGTATGTAATCCACTTCAGAGGTAATGCAGGCATGGACGAGTTTGCCAGCGGAGTTAAAGTTTATCCTAACCCCGTTTCAGCAGGAGAGCGATTCAGCATCGGAATGAACATGGACATCAAATCACCTGTTCGCGTAGAGATTGTCAATGCGCTGGGTGCCGTTGTATCGGTGGAGACCTCGACACAAGCACCTGCCAGCATTGTGGCACCGATTACGGCTGGTGTTTATACGCTACGCATCACCGTGAAAGGAAAGGGTACGGCTGTCAGGAAACTGGTGGTAAAGTAGGCCAGATAACGTTTCGTTTCAGTATATTACTGATAATCCCGCAAGAATACAGCCTTGCGGGATTATTTCTTTAAAAACTTTTGTACAAAATTTTGGAAATAATGAAATAACTCCATAGTTTTGCAAGCAAATCTAACAAACAAATCATACAAACAAAACCCCATTCAATATGAAAACTACAACTTTACATTGGAAGAGGATGGTTTTACACGTCCTGCTCGTCCTGCTGCTAAGCGTGGCGGGATTGACAAACGCAATGGCCCAGACCTTCACGGTGGGCAACCTTAATTACTCCATTAATGATGATGGAGTTTCTGTAACTGTGACTGGCCATGTGGATGGCACTGCCGCCACTGGCGAACTAGTAATTCCTGAGAGTGTGGAGATTTATGGCTCCACTTATCCTGTGACCGCGATAGGCAATAGTGCTTTCCTTTATTGCAGCGGCTTCACGGGCAGCCTGACCATCGGGAACTCCGTGACAACGATTGGTAGCGGTGCTTTCTATTCCAGTGGCTTCACGGGCAGCCTGACGATACCGAACTCTGTGACTTCCATAGGTGAGAGTGCTTTTTCTTATTGCACTGGTTTCACTGGCGATTTGATAATTGGCAACTCGGTGACATCCATAAGCGAAGGTGCTTTTTATGGTTGTAGTGGTTTCGAGGGTTCGCTGACTATAGGAAACTCTCTTGTTTCTATAGATTATGATGTTTTCATGTATTGCAGTGGTTTCACAACATTGAACTACAATGCCATTTACCTCCATTATTTCCCCCAATCTTGGTTACTTGAAAGTGGTTCATCTATTACTAATTTAATAATAGGGGATGATGTTCAAGTCATTCCTAACTCGGTTTTTTCTGGTTGCAGCAGTTTCACAGGCGCATTGATTATTCCTGAATCCGTTACCTCAATTGGAAATAACGCCTTCAATGGTTGCTCGGGTTTCACTTCGCTGAATATGGGCAATTCTGTGACCTCCCTTGGCAATTCTGCCTTTAACGGTTGCTCGGGTTTCACTGGTTCTCTGAATTTAGGAAATTCTGTAACTTCAATTGGCGAAAATGCTTTCAATGGCTGTTCTGGCTTTACGGGTTCGCTTTCTATTCCCAATTCGGTGAGTAGCATTGGCACTAATGCGTTTTCGGGTTGCAGCGGCTTCTCTGGTACATTGACCATAGGAAACTCCGTTACACAAATCGGCAACAGTGCCTTCTTTGGTGCTTGTGAAGGCTTCACCTCGTTTAATGTGTTGGCCGAAACGCCTCCCACGCTTGGAAACAATGTCTTCATCAGCGCGGATTATGGCATGCCTGTTTCAGTGCCTTGCGGTTCGTTGAATGCTTATCAAAATGCGGACGGATGGAATTCGTTCACCAACTTCCAAGAACCTGACCCATGTATGTGGGAGATTACAGCTACAGTAAATCCTTCTGAAAGCGGCATAGTGAGTGGTACAGGTACATACGAACAAGGACAAACCTGCACGCTAACTGCCACTGCCCTCGGCAACTTTGAGTTCAACCGCTGGACTGAAAATGGCGTAACAGTCTCAACGGATGCCGTGTATTCGTTTACGGTAGAAAACCATCGCAATTTGGTCGCTCATTTCATCAACCCCAATTTCATTATTTTTGCCGATCCCACCGTAGAGGCGCGTTGTGTGGAACTATGGGACACTGATGGTGACGGTTATTTGAGTTACAATGAAGCCGCTGCTGTTACTAACTTGGATTACGCCTTTCAATCTTGGGGTATCACTTCCTTTGACGAATTGCAGTATTTCACCGGATTGACTTCTCTCAACGATTACGAGTTTTATGATTGCGAAAGCCTTACTTCCATCACTCTTCCCGAAAACATTACTTATATTGGCTATTATGCTTTTGCCTATTGTTATAGCTTATCCAGCATTAACTTGCTTTCTGTTACACCTCCTGGGCTCAATTGGTGTGCTTTTTGTGAGATATACAGCAATAATAATATCATTATCTCGGTGCCATGTGGAGCAACAGGTAACTATCAAAATAATGATGGTTGGAATGTTTTTAGTAACTACTATGAGCCGGGGGATTGTATTTATGAAATCGTTGCCACCGCGAACATCGAAGAAGGTGGAACCGTAAATGGTGCAGGCTCCTACCAGAGAGGCCAGACCTGTACTTTGATTGCCACAGCCAGTGAAGGTCGCAGTTTTGTGCATTGGATAGAAAACAACCAAGAGGTTTCAACGGATGCCACCTATTCGTTCACCGTTATGGGACCAAGAAATTTGGTGGCGGTATTCTCTGCACTTGCTTCCGAGATTATCACTTTCGCCGACCCGAATGTGAAAGCAATTTGCGTAAACCATTGGGATACCGATGGCGATGGTGAACTGACCTATGCTGAAGCTGCTGCTGTAACAAATCTAGGCGGTGCATTTAGTAGTAATCAGAATATCACCTCTTTCGATGAATTGCAATATTTCACAGGGTTGACATTCATAGGAGATTATGAGTTTTATTATTGCACCAATCTTACCTCTGTCGTCATTCCTGAAAATGTAACGAGTATTGGTTATGAAGCTTTCTTGGAGTGTTACAATTTAGGTGGAACCTTGACCATAAACGAGAATGTCACCTACATTGGTTGGGGAGCTTTCTACTATACTAATTTCTCAACTTTAAACTACAATGCCGTAAATTGTGAGATGGGTGGACAGTGGCTTGATGCCGCCACCAGTTCTTTGACAACTTTGACTATTGGTGAAAATGTGGAAGTTATTCCTTATCGTGCTTTTCGAAATTGTAACAATGTAACTGGAGAACTTGTCATTCCCAATTCGGTAACTTATATCGGCGAATATGCTTTCGAGGAATGTCACAGCCTTACTAGCATCACCATTCCTGAAGGAATAACCTCCATTGAACAAGGAACCTTTGCGTATTGTAGCAGTGTTGAGACGATCAACCTTCCAAGCACAATTGAAAACATTGGATATTGGGCTTTCGCAGGTTGTAGTAGCCTTGTCAATATAGTTATTCCAAACAATGTTCTTACCATAGGAGACCAAGCGTTTGAATATTGTTCCAGCCTTACAGGAATACTTGAGTTACCCTCTACCACGTCAATAGGTAGTGAGGCATTTGAGGGTTGTTATGGTCTGACGGGGCTTATACTTTCCGATAATATTCAGTCCATCGGTTATTACACTTTCAAGAATTGTAGTGGTCTTCGCGGTGAACTCACTTTGCCCGAATCGCTTGAATCGGTCGGTGGATACGCTTTCTACGGTTGCGACGGCATCAGTACGGTCAACTATAATGCTACAAATTGCCAGACAATGGGCAGTGCAGGAGAACCGGTCTTCTACGACTGCGCCTTTGAGCACATCCGCATCGGCGAAAACGTGCAAAGCATCCCCAATTACGCGTTCAAGCATTGCTTCTTGGTGAAGGACATTGCCTCTGCTGCTGTTAATCCACCTACTATCTATTCCAGTACGTTTGGCATGGTTTCGCGCAACATCCCCGTCTCTGTGCCAATGGGTTCAGGCGAAGCCTACCGCACGGCACCGTACTGGGAAGAGTTCTTCCACATCACGGAGGACTATTCGCCCAACTCCTACACCTACCACTGGAACGTCAACGTGCACCAGTTTGCCAGCAACATGACCGTCACGGGCATCATCCAGATTGAGGGCGTGGAGCAGACCGTTCCTTCCTTGGAGATTGGCGCGTTCTGCAACGGCGAGTGCCGAGGCCGACAGCTGCTGACCTACTATCCCCAAGTAGACCGCTATCTGGTCTTCCTCATGCTCTACGGTGAGGACGGCGACGTGTTCACCTTTAGGCTGTACGACCATGAGGCGGGCGAGGAGCTTACTGCAGGCTGCGCCTCCGTCATCACTTTCGAGGCCGATGCCATCGTGGGTAGCTTCCTCGACCCGTACGTGTTCAACTTCACGGACATGCAGCTTACGCAGTTCTCGGAAGGCTGGAACTGGTGGAGTACATACGTGGAGCAGGGGGGCATTGACGGTTTGAGCCTGTTGCAGGAGAGTTTGGGCGACAACGGTGTAGCCATCCGTTCGCAGGCTAGCGGCTACACGGACTACTATGAAGGCTACGGCTGGTACGGCTCTCTTGAAAGCATCAACAACGAGTCGTCGTACAGGGTGGTGACGAGCGCACCATGCGTTGCGTCCATGTCAGGCAGCGTCGCCATACCATCGCAACACCCCATCACTTTGAGCCAAGGTTGGACGTGGATAGGCTACCTGCCGTCAAGGGCCATGGACATCAACACTGCGCTGGAGGGTTTGGAGGCCACACAGGGCGACATGGTGAAATCGCAGCAGGGCTATTCGGACTATTACCCAGGCTACGGCTGGTTCGGCTCTTTGAACACGGTAGAGCCAGGTATGGGTCTGATGTACTACTCGACAAACGGCGAGACGGTCACGTTCACCTATCCCGACAACACTAGGAACGGAGAACTGAAGCAGAACCTGACCGCAGAGAACAACCACTGGAAGCCTAACACCTTCGCCTATCCCGACAACATGACGGTGATGGCCACCATCGAGTTCGATGGAGAGGAACTCAACTCTGATCACTACGAGCTGGCAGCCTTTGCCGCCAACGGCGAATGCCGAGGCAGCGTGAAGCTGACCTATGCCGAGCCAATCAACCGCCATGTGGCCTTCTTGACCATTTCGGGCAAGGATGCCGCCGAACTGAGCTTCAGGCTCTACGACACGGAGACAGGCAGGGAATACTATGATGCCGAGGAAAGCCTCAACTTTGTGGCCAATGCTATCGTAGGTGAAGCTGACGACCTCTATACCATCCACTTCAGAGGCACGACGGGCATGGACGAGTTTGCCAGCAGGGTGCAGGTCTACCCGAATCCAGTGAATGTGGGCGAGCGCTTCAGCATCAATGTTACTGACGATGTGAAGACACCTGTCCATGTTGAAATTGTTAATGCCTTGGGTGTAGAGACGTTGCGCGCAACGTCTGTACAAACACCTGTTGCATTGACGGCACCTGCCACCGCTGGTGTCTACACGCTTCGCATCACTGTGGAAGGGAAGGGGACTGTTGTCCAAAAATTAGTGGTCAAATAATCCTTCCTTGTTTCTAAAACGAGTAGCCGGAATCGAATGAAAATTGAGATTTCGGCTACTTTCTTTTTGTGAGTAACTGTTCAAAACTAAACTGCATTGTTTTTACTTCGGTATTTTTTCGACCAATCTCGCTTTTTTCCGTTACTTGAAAAAAATTTCGTAAATTTGACCCCTGTTAATAGCCAAAAAAACATAATGATTATCCAGAGAGTCTTTATTGTTATTAATTGTCCCTCCGGAAAAAAGATGAAGTAAAACAAGTAATCAATTAAATATCAAACAATTAAAATATTTATACTATGAAAAGAAGGATTACATTTCTATTGACAATCTTGCTGCTAATGAGCGGTCTAACATGGGCCCAAACAATTACTTGGACGGCAGCAGACCAAGGGTACGAGAATGGACAACTCATCGAAAGCGTCTCTTTCGATGACCATGTTTATGCCGAGTTCTTCCAAGGCACAAACAGCAACAATCCACCAAAGTATTACAACACAGGTGCAGCCATCAGATGCTATGGCGGTAACTATTTTACCGTTACCTCTGATTACACATTAACTGAAATCACGCTCGGGTTTGCTTCAGGCGAAGGTTCAAATGAAATCACGACCGATTCAGATAACTACGCCGAGGGAACCTGGACTGGTAATGCCAATGAGGTCACCTTCACCATTGGCGGCACCTCAGGGCACAGAAGAATCGCCACTTTCACCATCACTTATTCCGAAAGTGGTACACCTAATCCTACCATTACAGCAGCTAATGTTGAAATCGCATTCGATGCCACTTCGGGTTCCATAGAATACACAATTAACAATGCCGTTACAGGTGGCGAGTTGACAGCTTCTACTACAGCGGATTGGCTTTCCCTTGGCACGGTGAATACAACGATACCTTTCACCTGCACGGCCAACGCAACGGCTGCTCCACGCACGGCTGCCGTTACCCTTACCTATACCTACAACACCGACCAGACTATCACCAAAAATGTTACGGTGACGCAAGCTGCCAATCCTGATGCCGTAAACAACATCTCCGACATCACCGCCACTGGCACATATACCGTGCAGGGCACTATCGTTGCCAAGAGTGCGAGAGGTTTCATGGTTGGTGATGGTACTGGCTATGTCTATTATTATAACGCGAATTACACTCCAGATGATTACAACATCGGTGACATGGTGAAGCTTTCAGGTAGCGTCGTTGTCTATGGCGGTGTGTATGAGTTCAACAACGCCACCACTGTAACTGCTGCTGAAACATCGAATTATGTTGCTGAAGACCCAATCGTTATCACCGGCGAGCAGATGGATGCCAGAGTGGCTTCCACTACACCTCCCCAATTGTCATGCTATGTCCAGTATGAAGGTACGCTTTCCATCAACGGCACACACTACAACATTACTAACATTAATGGTGCCACGACGGCCATGGGTAGCCTCTCCTATCCTCTCAATGTGGATGAGATCACGGCTTTGGATGGCAAGCAAGTCAAGGTGACGGGTTATTATGTCGGCATTTCCACCAGTACTTATTATAACACCATGTTGGGTAGCCTTGAAGAGATTGCCAGCACCGAGCCAGCCATCCTACTTGACAATTATGAAATTGAAGTGTCTGCTGATGGTGGAGAAGGCTACCTCAACGTAACCTACCAGAATTTGGATCCTGAATACCTAAGCCTACATGTGGGATTTTATGCCGAAGACGGTGAAACTATGGTCGATTACGACTGGATTACCGCAGAGATTGATGCCAACTATAACGTTCATTTTGTTGTTGATGCCAATCAAGGTGTTGCTCGCACGGCTTATTTCAAAGTTTATGATGACGGGATTATTGATGTGGTGGAACCTGAATTAAAGCAAAGAGATGGGGGTGGTACATGGGTAGTAGAAGGCTCTTATTATTCCAATTTGGTTACCGTTTATCAGGCTGCTTATGCGGCTCCCGGCGAATGGGTGTTGACCGACCTTACCAACCTTACTGAGAACGACATCTTTGTTATTGTGGGAACATACGAAGACGAGGAACATGATTCATACGCCATGTCGAATGATAATGGTACTTCATCCGCACCAACTGCTATTGAAGTTACGATAGTTGACAATACCCTCTCGGGTGAAATCGCTGAGAATCTTCAATGGAAAATTAGCGGCAATGCTACCGATGGCTACTCCTTCTATCCTTACGGCAATGCTGAGACATGGTTGTATTGCACCAATGCGAATAACGGGGTGCGCGTGGGTACAAATTTTAACAATGTGTTTACTATCGTCGATGGAGGCGTTATAGACGAAGAAGAACAAGCGTATTACTTGTTTAATTCAAGCACGGAAAGGTATATCGGCATTTACAACAGAAGCGATTGGAGATGCTATACTTCTGTCAACAACAACATTAAGAATCAATCATTTGCTTTTTACAAGAAAGCCACCTCCACCGTCACCCAATCCACCGAGTTGGCCCAAGGCTACAATTGGTGGTCGACTTACATCGAGCAGGAAGGTATCAATGGATTGGAGATACTGGAGAATAACTTAGGCGGCAATGGTGTTGCCATCCGCTCTCAGGCAAGTGGTTATACCGACTATTATGGAGAAGCCTACGGCTGGTGGGGCTCGCTCACAAGCATCAACAACGAGTCTTCGTACAGGGTGGTTGCCAGTACGCCATGCACGGTTACCATGACGGGCACCGAGGCCGTGCCTTCGCAGCATCCCATCATGCTGAACCATGGCTGGACATGGATGGGCTATGTTCCATCCACGGCGATGGATGTCAACACGGCGATGGCGGGCATGGCAGCCTCGGATGGCGACATGCTGAAGTCGCAGCAGGGCTATGCCGACTATTATCCGAACTATGGCTGGTACGGCTCACTCAATACGATAGAGCCCGGCATGGGCCTGATGTACTACTCGGCCAGCGGCGAGACGGTCACATTCACCTATCCTGACAGCAACAGGGGAGGCGAGCTGAAGGCCAACATGACTGCCGAGCACAACCACTGGAAGCCGAACACCTTTGCCTATCCCGACAACATGACGATGATGGCCGTGGTAGAACTGGAAGGTGCTGAAATCACTTCCGACAACTACGAGCTGGCCGCCTTCACTGCCAACGGCGAATGCCGTGGCAGCGTGAAGCTTGCGTATGCCGAGCCGTTGCACCGCTATGTGGCCTTCCTGACCGTATCGGGCAAGGATGCCGCTGATCTGAGCTTCAGGCTCTACGACTCGGAGACAGGCAAGGAATACGATGCCGCTGAGGAAAGTCTCAGCTTTGTTGCCAATGCCATTGTGGGTAGGGCAGATGATCTCTATACCATCCACTTTAGGGGCATGACGGGCATGGACGAGTTGGCCAATAGAGTGAAAGTTTATCCTAACCCTGTCAATCGTGGCGAACAGTTTAGCATTGGTCTCGCCGATACAGAAGCCTGTCTCATTCGTTTGGAGATTGTAGACGCCCTTGGTGCAATCGTCTCAACAGTGACTTCCACCAAATTACCTGCCAGTCTTGTGGCACCTGAAGCAACTGGAGTCTATATCATCAAGATTCTCGTCGACAATAAAGCTGTCTATTGCAGGAAGCTGGTAGTCAGATAATCCGGTTTTCGCATACTCTAGGCATACTGTTGGCATACTCAAAGCATACTCTTTAGTATGCTAGCAGTATGGCTAGAGCGAAGGAAGAGCGAAAGAAGAGCGAAGGAAGAGTGAAAAAAAGACTGCCAAAACAAGGTTGGAGGAAAGTCAGAGATGGGTATTTATTCTGAGCAGTTATATTAATTGCTTCTTAATTACAAAGATTTCTTATTTTTGCCCAATTAATATAGTTGTTCACAATAGTTCATAACATAATGAAACACAGTACAATATTAAATTGTAGGGAGAATAATGCCACGTACAAAGCCAATAGAAAGGGAGTAAACCCCCTTTTTTTGGTGTTGTTGATGCTTTTTCTCTACTCGGGAGCGAAGGCTAATCCCGTTGAAATAGGTAGGGCTCGCCAAGTAGCGACTACTTTTCTTAACAACAATGGTTCACGATCTATAGGATTGACAGAGGTTTCATCAACTGCTGGATTCTCAAATGTATATGTGTTCACAACAGACAACAGTTTTGTTTTGCTGGCCGCCGATGATTGTGTGCAACCCATTCTTGGCTACTCTTTGACAAGCCGATTCGACATCGAAAACATGCCTGCCAACAAAAGAGCCTGGATTCAGGGATACAGCGATGCAATCCAGTATGCCGTCGAGCATCAAACAAGGGCCTCGGCTGAAGTGGCGCGGCAATGGCGCGACTTGGCCGAAGGCAACCTCAATATGGGTAGGGCAATCACCGTGGTAGCGCCGTTGATTCAAACCCAATGGGACCAGGATTGGCCATACAACAACCTTTGTCCTGACGGCACAGTAACAGGTTGCGTGGCTACCGCCATGGCTCAAATGATGAAGTATTGGAACTATCCTCCAACAGGTATTGGGATGCACTCTTATGAATGGAATGGACAAACACTGAGTGCAGATTTCGGAAGCACTACATACGACTGGGACAATATGCTCAATTCGTATAGTGACAACAGCACCGAAGCTGAACAAAATGCAGTAGCCACATTAATGTTCCATTGTGGTGTTTCGGTTGACATGAATTACGGTCCGGGTTGGGCAGGTGGAAGCGGCGCATTTGCTGAAAGTATAGCTGGCGCACTCATCAACTATTTCAATTATTCACCCGAGACCCAGTTGATTTACCGTGCTAATTATTCCAGTAACGATTGGACGAATATGATCAAAGCAGAATTGGACCAAAGCCGCCCGATTGTGTATTGCGGAAGTGGTTCTGGAGGAGGACACGCTTTTGTCTGTGATGGTTATAATAATAGTAATTATTTCCATTTCAATTGGGGCTGGAGTGGTTATTGTGACGAGTATTATTCCTTGGACGACTTAAGTCCTGGTCCTGGAGGCATTGGGTCGGGGTCAATAGGAGAATTCAATGATAGCCAAAATGCTGTTTTTTACGCTCAGCCTAGCCCATCGTGTGCTGCCGAAGCTCCGATATTAACTGCAAGTCTCATTACTGAACCTGGGGTGAGAAACGCACAATTGAATTGGAACGAAGTCAACAATGCAGTTTCCTACAATATTTACCGCAATGGCTCATTAATCCATACCACAGCCTCCGGGAGCGAAAATTCCTATCTTGATGTCCACATTGACTATGGCACCACCACCTACTATGTCAGATGTATAGATGAAAATGGCACCCTTTCGTGGCCTTCCAATTATGCCCCCGTCACCATCACTTTCCCTGGCCCTGCCAATTTAGAAGCCGAACAGGTTGAAGGAGGCGTACAACTCTCTTGGATGCCTTGCGAAGGTGCAGCTTCCTATAACTTATATTGCAACAATACATTAATAAGCCAATATCTCAATGCCACCTTTTTTTCCGACATGCGTCCCATAGCCGGTGAGTTAAACTACATAGTGAAGGGAGTTGATCTGTTGGGTGATTTGTCTGAATCTTCAAATGTGGCATCTGTTTCCGTCCCATATTCAACACCCGTAGTCGACGATTTGCTTGCTACAGTCTCCGACCAAACGGTCAACCTTTCTTGGTCGACTCCCGATTGGTGCTATCCCCCAACCCCTTCAGCTTCCCTGACTTATGGGGATAATAGTTTTAATGGATATTCTGGATTCAACAACACTACTACCTATTGGGGACATCGCTACCCTGCCGAAGATTTAAGTGCTTATTCCAACATGGCTGTTTATAAGGTATCGTTTTATGCGAGAATACCTGGTTTATATAAAATACTTATCTATAAGGGAACAGTGAACAATCATCCTCAAACCCAGGTTAACGAACAAAACGTATTTGTGGAAACGGAAGGATGGATTGACATTGATTTGGCAGAAAAGGTATCAATTGACGCTTCATCCGACTATTGGGTGTTTTTGTGCGATGTCGAAGGTATTACGTCTCCTGCTGTTTTCTGTATGTTTTCTGAGAACAACAACGGAAACTATATGACCACTGACCCGACAAGTTGGGTTATGAATAACCAAGGAATTGCTTTCCTTATCCGAACCCATCTCACCGACGGTGTCTATACTTATAATTTGTATAGGGACGGCTCCAACATCGCCAATAATTTGAGTGAACCAACATATAGTGATAACAATTTGACCGAAGGTGTCTATTCATATTACGTGAAGACCAATTATTATGGCGGAGAAACAGAGGCCTCCAACCAAGTTACAATACAAATTGGTTCCAGCAATGTTACCATTACTGCCACGGCCAATCCAATTGAAGGTGGCACGGTGACTGGAGCAGGCTCATACCTTCAAGGCAATTCATGCTCCTTGACGGCTACCCCCAATGAGGGCTATACCTTCGCGAACTGGACGGAAAACGGAATTCAAGTTTCGGACACTCCGATTTATTCGTTTACTGTTACAGGCGACAGAACCTTGATAGCCAACTTCAGCGAAGTCCAAAACACTATCACCCAAACCTCCAACTTCTCGGAAGGCTACAACTGGTGGGCAACCTTTATTGAGCAGGACAGTATCGATGGTCTGACCATGTTACAAGACAGCTTGGGCGACAACGGACTCGCTATCCGTTCGCAGACAAGTGGTTATATCGACTATTATGGAGAAGCCTACGGCTGGTGGGGCTCGCTCACAAGCATCAACAACGAGTCTTCGTACAGGGTCATCACGAGTGCGCCTTGCACGGTCACTATGACGGGTGCCTTGGCTGTTCCTTCGCAGCATCCCATCACGCTGAGCCAAGGCTGGTCGTGGGTAGGATACATGCCATCGACAGCAATGGACATTAATGTGGCATTAGGCGGCTTGGAGGCCACGTTGGGCGACAGGGTGAAGTCGCAGCAGGGCTATTCGGAGTATTATGGGGAAGAGTACGGCTGGTTCGGTTCCCTCAATACCATCGAGCCTGGCATGGGTCTTATGTATTATTCGATGAATGGAAATCCTATCTCATTCACCTATCCTGACAACACTAGGAGCGGAGAGCTGAGGCAGAACCTCACTGCAGAGCACAACCACTGGAAGCCGAACACCTTCGCCTATCCCGACAACATGACGGTGATGGCCGTGGTGGAACTAGATGACAAGGAACTGACCACCGATAGTTATGAACTGGCAGCCTTTGCCGCCAACGGCGAATGCCGAGGCAGCGTGAAGCTGACCTATGCCGAACCCCTCAACCGCCATGTGGCCTTCTTGACCATTTCGGGCAAGGATGCCGCAGAATTGAGCTTCAGGCTCTACGACACAGAGACAGGTTTGGAATACTATGATGCCGAGGAAAGCCTCGACTTCGTTGCGAATGCCATCGTTGGTGAAGCAGACGACCTCTATACCATCCACTTCAGAGGCACGACGGGCATGGACGAGTTTGCCAGCAGGGTGCAGGTCTACCCGAACCCTGTGAATGTGGGCGAGCGCTTCAGCATCAATGTTGCTGACGACATGAAGAATCCTGTCCGTGTTGAAATAGTCAATGCGCTGGGTGTAGAGACGTTGCGCGCAACGTCTCTACAAACCCTCACCGCCCCGAATGTCGCTGGTGTCTACACGCTTCGCATCACTGTGGAAGGGAAGGGGACGGTTGTCAGGAAGCTGGTGGTGAAGTAAGTACCAAGGCTTCTGAAAACGAAAGTAGTCGGAATCGAGAAGGACTCAGATTCCGACTACTTTCGTTTTGCGTACTAAGATTCTAATGCTTAGTCAGGTAGAATAGATGTTTTTCGCTGCAAAGATAATGATAAAGAAACAAATACAGATGTTTTGGAAACAAATCCACTGCAAAATCTATCACAAGCAATATGTTTTTCTTTTGGTTGAAAAGAAAAAACACTATCTATTCTTATGAATTGGCAACGGTTTTTTGATAGTTTTTTTC
>CAMHJX010000004.1 GCA_946185535.1 uncultured Bacteroidales bacterium | reverse complement strand
CTCTTCGTTGTAGTATTGTTGTACTCAAATTTCTATTCTGAATCTCGGGTTCCGCTTTCGTTCTCTTGTGTTCCTTTTCCCGTGTCCGCCTCCCGTCTGCACAACGGATGCGGACCGTTTTCTTGTGCTGGCCTCAAGCTTTCAAAGAACTGTGCCAAACGTCTTCCATAATCTTGCTTTCCCCTCTCTCGTTTAGCGGGTGCAAAAGTACAGCTTTTTTTATTACGCGCAACACTTTTTTTTGATTTTTTGAATTTTTTTTATATTATACTGATTATCAAATATTTAAAAACAATAATTTTTTCAAAAAATCATGAGATTCAGGGCACAAAACCTACTTTTTCAACCCAAAGATGCATATTTTGGCCAAGGTTCTCTGGAAAATTTACATGTTTTTGAGGTAAAAGGGTGACTTTTTACATTGCCTACCAAAATTGTCTTCAAGACTGTTTTTGAGGTACACCTTATTTATATATACAAAAGAACCAAGAGTTTTTTGCCAAAAGCAAACTTGATTCAGCACAAAAAACACTATTTTTGCCGAAAATAAGACATGATGAGGTTTTACCCCAGAATCATACTATTTTGTGCGGCCATATTTGCCGCCTTCTTGGCCAAGGCACAGGTATATACCAACGACTTCGAGAACCGTCAGGAGTGGAATGCGCCTTGGTTCAACCTTCATATCATGGCCGACAGCAGCGCAACGGAAGAGAATTACGTCTCTATCTGCGACTCTATGCACGAATATGGTTTGGGCTTCGGCATTAACGCTGGCAAGGATTTCCCCAACCAGAATGTCAACTGCAAATACGACTTCATGTTTAAGGCCGATGCCAACACCCAAGCCGACATTGTAGTGAGCATCGACGACACCATCCGCAACCGCTATTGGGCTGCCTATGCCCTTGCAGATTATGTGAACGACACAACTGATTGGTCGCAAGTGCAGCTTGACCTCAACTTCCCCGCCAGTTATACTCAAGGCAGCGAGATTAAGGTCTATGTTTGGAATAAAGCGAAAGAAAGGCTGTATTTTGATGACGCACAATTGAAAGTCAAAGCCGATGCTTTACCAAGCTATCAGCCTGAAATAAAACGAGAGCCTGTTTCATTAACCGAAAATGATACACTATATTTTGAATTGCAATACGATTACTGGTATGATTTAAAGCCTGTCGTTGAATATATCAATGCCGATGGCGACACCATCAATGACCCATCCATTGCGGAAATCGACATCCAGTGGGACATTATCTGGGATAAATCCTATAAACTGAAAGACCGATGGGATTACCAACCCCGTTTCGGTCGAAAAATCACGACAAGAACACGATTCAAGGAAGATGTCAAATTGCTCCGATTGGCTTTTGTTCTTTCTCTGCCTGAGAAAGGTGATATTACTGCTTACCGCCGTAACCAGCATATCGACAGTCTTAACCTACAGCCTACCTATTATCTTGATCGTGAAGGATTTTCAATAAAATACGGCAACATCGGATTCAGCACATATCACAACACTGATATCTCGTCACTGCAATTGGATGTAGAGAACCGTACTGCTTGTTTCAACATCGACTACTGGCGCGACCATCCTTTGTTGCATTACCCAATGCGTAGCGACACAAGCGACTATTTCGAGGACATTTCCTACCGTAACGTCAAAGCCGGTGAGGTGCTGACAGGCGAATTCAATATCTTTTCAAAGGCTCCCGACGACCTCCCTCGCCTCATGCCCGTGTGGGACGGTTACCAATCGGCCTTCATCTTCACCGAACATGCCGACTGGACGGATTTAAGAACCCATCGTGCCGTACTCTTTGGAAATGAAAACATCACCAAACCGGAAGATGCCGTCGGTGGCTTCTGTTACTTCAACATTCCCGTCACGAAGAGTGTGTTCTATTGGAACCCCGACAATGTGACCAATGAAAAGACCAGCAACGGACTTTTCAAAGGTTTGGTAGCTTCCATTAAGACCGATAAGGAGTTTTATAAACTACTGAAAACCATTAAAAAACAAGGCTTTGAGATCTGCCTGCACTCACCCGAGATTTACACCACCATTCCAAGCGAATTTCCCAAGGCCATGCGTTTCATGAGAAGGCAGTTCGACACCAAGAGTTGGATCGACCATGGTTATAACAACGGTCCCGACAAAAACCGCGAGGACTTGGTTTGCGACGGCCTGCTACCCGATTCGCCACAATATGCCGCCGAGCTTTGGAAAAAGAATGGCGTGCGATATCTTTGGAATGCCTATTACGAGGAAAACCGAATGGAAAGCCATAACTTCGACGGTCATTTTGTGCAGCCTTTCGACGGCTTCGGAGATGCCCTGCCCAACCGCCAAATCACCACATTGCCCAATGGCGACAAAGACTTCCTGCTGTGGTCGACACCCTCGACCTTAGAGGTAAACGAAGACCACGAATGGTATTACTACTTCGACAGTATCCGCCTGCAACGCCTTGTAGACCAACACAATGTGTTTATCACCCATGTCTATCCCGCTTGGAGCAATCCTTATCGCGCCTTCTGGCAGTACAACGAAAACGGTACCGCAGTAGCCATGCCAGGCTTCAACTTCGCACTGAGCCAACTCGCCCACTTCCGCGACGAGAAGAAAATCCTGCCCACTACCATTGAACAATACCTCAGCTATTACGAGAAGCTCAACAGCATCGAGTACCTTATTATCGACAACAAGACCATACAATTGACCAACTCCAACGAAGCCATCAAAGGTCTGACCTTGCTATGCACCAAACCCATCGTGGTGGAAGGCAAAGTCATGGATTTCCGCAAGGTAGATGAAGGCTATTTGGTGTGGTTTGATTTGGGCAAGAACGAAACCGTAACCATAAGATACAGAGAATGAAAAGACTATCCATATTCGTCAGCGGCAACGGCACCAACCTGCAGCGCATTGCCGAGTATTTCGCCGACAACAAAGACGTTGAAATCATCAACGTAGTGTGCAACAATCCCAAGGCCTATTCCATTGAACGAGCCAAGAAATTGGGCATTCCCCTGCGTATGATCAATAGAGAAGAATTCAAAAGCGAAGCCTTCATTAAGGAGCTGCAAGACCTTCATGTCGACCTTATCGTGTTGGCTGGTTTCCTTTGGAAGATTCCGGAGAACTTGGTCAAGGCCTTCCCGAAAAAGATTGTCAACATCCACCCTGCCCTATTGCCCAAATATGGCGGCAAAGGGTTTTATGGCGAGCATGTGCATGAAGCCGTAGTGGCGGCCAAGGAAGCCCAATCTGGCATCACTGTCCACTATGTCAATGAGATTTACGACAGCGGTGAGATTATCCTGCAAGCCCGCGTCAGCTTGGATGAAAAAGAAACACCCAACTCCCTGGCGGCTAAAATCCACCATCTGGAGCAGGCGTATTTTCCTATTGCAATTGAGCAGGTGTTGTTGTCACAAAACTGACAAAACACACAAAACAGTTCTTACGATGAGCGACTTGCCCAACCGGGCGGTCGTTAATAACTATTTTTGATAATCTTGGTTACTTTGCCTGTTTTTGGCAGAGTGATGGTGTTGTTTTGCGCCGAAATCAAAACGACACCGCTATGGACAAAAAGAAATCACATTACCTCGTGCATGGGCTGTTCTGGAAGGGACAAATGCACAATGCGAACTATCACGAATCAAGGAAAGACAAGCTTTGCTGCATCAACAAAACCTTTGAGGACACCGACCTCAGCAAGGCACGGAAGGAAGCCTTTGCCTATTATCAAAGCCTGATTGATGTGCTTTACGAGACTTTAGGCGAAAGTTACACAACTGACTTTCAAGCTCGTATTGACCTGCAATCTTTCCTTCGCGCAGGCTGTAGCAAATCCACGGCCCGCATCGGAACGATGGTCTTTGACGACAACCTTTTCAACGAAATCGCTGTCTATTGGGTGAACGGGACGGAAAAAAGGCTGATTCACGGCATTTGGTACCGACCCAAAGACGAACAGCATCAGCCTAACGAGCAGCTTGCCTTGATGGGCAGCAACCTCATCAAAGAACACGCATACTATGAGCGCCACCATCTTCCCATTGAGGATGAAACACTTTGCGACATGACCGACCTCAACCTTGGCTTCCAATTTGTTATGCCCACGCCTTTCGATTGGGATGGCTTTGTTGAGGAAAATTTAGTCAAAGACACACAAGCAATATACCAATGCTTTCAATAAAACCAGCAACTATTAAAAACCACAGAAATGGAACGCAGAAACAGTAAACAAAAGACATTAGACAAATGGGAAATCCACTACGGGACTTTTACCATGCCACCTGAATTTTGGACAGAATACCCACATGTCCCGCCGCAAGTCGTCATTGTGGACGACCGCACCCACACACATCAGCTTTGTGCAACCAAATTCAACCGTGTTTTAGGATTGAGCAAGCTTTATGACCGTTATGAACTGAGACCTGGAGACACCATCAAGTACACGCTTGATATTGAAAACACGGCGTTGCATCTCACTTGCCCACGAAAACCTTTATTATGGTTGAGGAGAAAGAAAACATTCGTTTGTCTTCTCTTTGTTCTCACTTTCGTCTTATGTGGTTGCAGTGGAAACAAACGCCCAACCATGTCGCCGAAGACTACAGAAATCTCAGGTGACCTGAGCGGATATTTCGAGGTGGTCGAAAAAGAAATCATTGCCACAGAAGGAAGGTGGTCGCTCTGGAATGTGGAGTTGAGGCGTACTGACATGCCTTTTCCATGGGATGAAAGTATGACAGTGGCAAGATTCAACGACACCTACTCCGATGGAAGAGCCTACTGTAAAGTAGGATTCGGATTGGAAACCTTTGACAAGGACGGCAACTTGGTAGACAAACGTTCAGCAACAGCCACGGGGCTTCTGGGGCCATACAGTAGCAATGACATACTCGACCTTATGAAACTCCAACCTGGCGGAATCGGTATCATCCGTTGGGACACTGACCCTGCTGAAGACAAAGCAAAAGGTAAGCTTACCTTCAAAATCACCTCGGCTTGTGAAATCATAGAAGGCAGAGGCCAAGTAACAGCCACAACCGATTGGGACAAAGTGCTCGATGCTTATGAAAACTATGTTGACAGATACATCGCTTGTTTGAAGAGAATTGCTTCAGGCGATATGGATGCAATGACGCAATATGCAAAGCTGTTGGAAAAAGCAGAGGAATTGGGTGAACAACTGGAAAACGCTTCGGGCAGCATGACAACGAAGCAAGTGAACAGATACACGAGGATTAACAAGAAAATGTTGGAAGCAGCTGCAAACGGGTTTAACTGACATGCAAGATGAACACCAAAGAAGCATTTGAAGACCCTCGCATCGTGATGCTGGAAGAAATCATCTTGGATGAGTACGAGCATGGGAAACAAGTCGAAGCGGAAGCCATCATCAAGAATGCACTGCATCATCGGTGGATGATACTGCGTGAGCTTATGCAGTATGACGAGGAAAACAAAAGGCTGCTGTCGGATTTCAACGACAGGATAAAGGCAGCAGCCACTGCCCTCTTCAACAAGACGAAAGCCATCCACGAG
The DNA here is from genome assembly GCA_946185535.1 of uncultured Bacteroidales bacterium. Lineage (GTDB taxonomy): Bacteria > Bacteroidota > Bacteroidia > Bacteroidales > F082 > Limimorpha. The sequence continues at coordinate 138,285 of CAMHJX010000004.1, read as the reverse complement.
GGCATGATGAAACTCTACGACGGCATCGGCGACCTTGAAGTTGAAAGGAATTTGAAGTTAGGTTATACCTATCCTACGGCGCATCCCGTCCAGACCGAGCGAGCGGAAACGATGTGGGAGGTGATGACCCAAGGCGGCTACGACCGCATGTATTCCACGGATGGCTGCTCGTGGAGTCTGAGATGGAACCAAAACGGAATCATGTCGGCGCACGAAAGCCTTGAAGCATGGCTCGGCATGGCCGACGAAAACGACAACTGGAACGAGGGCTTGGATTACGAATGGTCGAAGGACATGCACCTTGTTTATCCTTTCCACAACCTCTATGACAACCGCCATTTCAGCCTCTATGACCTCGTTTATGTGAACGAGTTTGAGTTTGAGATTTATATTCGGTTGGATGGAGGGATTGTTATGCTGGAATAAAAAACCTTGCAACGAGCTTGTGTTTGAAAAATCATTATATTTGCAGCGATAATCCAAAACAACAACAAAACATGGAAAAAATAGACCACGGAAAACTGAAGTACCAAGTGTTGTCCATTTTAAAAGAAGAAAGCCCTTTAACCCAAAAGGAAATTGTTGAAAAACTGGCTAATTATTACCATCTGACCGAGGAAGAACGCACAGAAAACTATGACAAACGTCCCTACGACAAGGTGTTTTACAAAAAAGTGGCCTCGAATGAGGAACGCTTTCGATTCGCTGGATTGGAAGAGTTCACGCCTCAAGGCCATAGAATAACCCAACGTGGCTTGAATGCCCTAAATGAAAACCACGGGACAATTTCTTACAGTTATCTAAAGAAGTTCCCCGAATACCGCAAATGGGTATCTGAAGGACATAGGAAGAAAGCTAAGGAAAGCGAAATCATTGATTTTGACGACCTTTGTAAAACTCTATTTGAAAACAAGTAACAAGTTAAACAACACAGTATTCGATAAACTATTATAAGCAAATATATTGTCGTATGGAGAAAGGCAAACTAAGCCTCACAGATGTAACACAAAACTATATCGTTCTTGATAGAAGCGTTCATCGTCTATTTAATCACCGTGTTGGACACCAAATCAAAATTGTGGGTCAAGATGATCGCGAGTTCTTTTTTGATGTAAAAAGATCTCGCAAAAAATTACGGCTATCTCAAACTAAGGAGTTTATTGACCACTGGAACTTAAAAGAAGGTGACAAAATTCTTTTCAAATCCGATGCCGAAAATGGTTTCATCGTCAATATTGAGAAAAAAGACAAAGACCAAAAGCGAAAAGACATATCTGTTTCGATTACCACACCGATAGATGAAAAAGTGAAAAAAAGACTTTTAAAGACACTCTCTGAAACATACGAACTTGTTGGTAAAAAATACGAAAAGACTTTTAATGAGAATCGTTACCTTCCTACAAAAACAGTCGAGTCCTCGCTTGTTATCAATGGCTTTACGGAAAGAAACCTTACTTTTAACTTTTGCCATACCTATTTAAAACAGAACGATAAGGCAATTGTTTGGCAAGAAATACCTATTAATAATGTCGACAGAGAGCATGTCGATTCTATAATAATTGACGAAAATTGGGTAATCTATATTGAAGCGAAAAGGCTATATGACATCGCTCATTTTGAGTGTCTTTTGGATGACCTTGAGAGGATTAAGAAACATCATCCAAACATTCCTCTTCCATTGGGTTCTCCTACAAATAAAGCAATCGTTTTGTTAGCTGACCATTACTTCAATGGTGAATGTAAAAGGAAAGAGGACAAAGAGAATTATTATGACAAGTTTTTTAATGGTGAGAAAATCAACAATTTAGATGAATCATCCAACAAAAACACAGATTTGGCAGAAAAGATGAACGCCGCTAATATCAATAGTGTTTGCACCGCAACTCCTACCATTAACTTACAAAAAAACAAAACATACAATATCGTTATTAATGAGGATATAGATTACACCATTTATTGTGGCGTTTATTTCATTGATGGAACGGAAAAGAAATAAAAGGGTTTCAAAACGAAGCAATCCCCGTTGATTTTCCGTGTTTTTCAAACGAACCACCAACTCTGCCTAAATTTGGCAGAGTTTTGTTTTTGTTTTGCCGATGAAATCAACAAAACAAAAGCATCATGAAAGAAAAATCAACCGCATTGCTCGACATTGAAAAGATTGTCAAAGCATCAGAAGACTCCCAGATGAAAGGCCAATTCATGGCAAAAAACGCACAACCGCTTGAAAGACTTGCCAACAAATTGGGAATCAGCAAGGAGCAGGCCACTTTGTTCGCCATCATCGCCTACTCGTCATATTGCTCCACGTGTTCCCTTTCTGACATCAAACGCCACCTTGACTGCAAAGACCTCGACATGCTCCGGCTTGCTCCCGACCTCAAAGCACTTCTTCAGGCAAGGCTCATACGGAGCAATGGAAAAAGAGGATTGTATAGCGAAGAAAGCTACTACGTGCCAGAATACATCCTAAATTGCTTGTTGAACGATACGGAGATTGAGAAACAAGAAATAGGCAACCTCAACTTTGAAACATTCATTCTGCAATTAGACTCGATATTCAAGGAAAAGGACGAGAAGGAAACATCATTTGAGTGTTTCGTCTATGATGTCCGTGAACTCATAACGGCTAACCCACAATTGGATTTTGTCACAAAACTTGACAGACTGAATTATGACGACAAAGAACTTGTCTTTCTTCTGAAATTCTGCCTCAGTACACTCGTCGATAGGGAAGAAAAACTTGAATTCCGTGATTTTGAATACCTTTTCGACAACGAGCGACAAGCAAAGGCGGAGTTCAACCAACTACGCAACGGTCAGCATCGGCTCATTAAAGACAAGTTGGTGGAGCCAGCAGGCCATGAGCTTTTTGGCGGTGACACCTTCCGACTGACCGAACACGGCAAGGAAACTTTGTTGCCCAAAAATTGCCTCAAACAGGCGCCTGTTGACCTTGATGAACTCACCTTGGCCGCAAGCATTACTGAAAAACGGCTGTACTATAATGCCAACGACCAAGCCCAAATAGAGCGGCTAAAAAGTCTACTGCAACCGACATCATTCAGTGACATCAGGCTCAGGATGAAGCAACAAGGAATGCGCAGCGGTTTTGCCTGCCTCCTGTATGGTGCACCTGGCACGGGAAAGACTGAAACCGTGCTGCAAATTGCCCGCGCCACGGGTCGAAACATCATGCAAGTCAACCTTTCGGAGATGCGCAGCAAGTGGGTGGGCGAAAGCGAGAAAAGGGTGAAGGACGTCTTCGACCGTTATCGCAATTTCGTGGAGTTTTGCGACAAAGAGCCTATCCTGCTTTTCAATGAGGCTGATGGTATCATTGCGAAACGTTCCACCAACGCCATCCATGCCGTTGACCAAATGGAAAACGCGCTGCAAAACATCATCCTACAAGAGATGGAAACTTTGGACGGCATTATGATGGCCACGACCAACTTGACACAAAACATGGACTCTGCCTTTGAACGACGTTTCCTCTACAAAATCAACTTCCACAAACCCGACTGCGCCACACGCCTCCAAATCTGGCAAAGCATGATGCCCGATTTGCCCGAAAACGATTTGGCCATCCTTGCTGAACGTTACGACTTCAGCGGCGGTCAAATGGAAAACATCACAAGAAAAGCAACCGTCGAGCATATCCTGACAGGCCAAACGCCGAGCCTTGAAACACTCGTCGGCTTTTGCGAAGAAGAAAACATTGCTGAAAACAGACCGAGGATTGGGTTTTAGTTCACAAAAACAGCAACAACATGAAAGAAGGAAAACAAAAACACACCCTACAAATACCATCAGGCATCACAGACATTGGCGACTTTGCGTTTAGGCATGAAAGCTTTGACGGTATCAGGTCAATCTTGCTGCCCCACAGCGTTGAATATATTGGCGAAAGTGCGTTTGAAAACGCAAACAATGTAAAGTTTATCGTCCTTTCGGGCGACATCAAGCGGATTGGCACAAACGCCTTTGCGCGGTGCAAGCAATTGGACTCGATAGCTTTCAGGCCAGGGCCACCGTATTGCCTCAACTATCTGACCCAAAACGGCGTGTTGTTTGAAAGGAACTACGACCGCTTTGGCAAAAGCCACGGCTACACCTTGTTCCAATACCCTTGCGGCAGAGCCAACAAAGAATACTCGATACCTGTAGTGGTAAATGATGGTGCAGCCGATGGCGGTGTAGAGGTTACAGAGATAGGCGAAAACGCCTTCATGGAGAGCCAATATCTGGAAGCGGTTTACTTCACCGCCTATCCTGGCACGAAGATGAAGATTGGAAGATGCGCCTTTGCATGGTGCGGAAATCTTGACACGATAAGACTATCCAACAATATCACAAAGATTGACCCAACAGCATTTTTAGGTTGCCGAGCCTTGAAAAGGATCATCATTCCCAAGGGGTCAAGGAAAAAGTTTGAAGCGTTGTTTCCACTCAAACAGACATGGGAACTCCTGATGGAAGAATAATCTTGGGGCGTTTGCATAAAACCATTATCTTTGCGAGCAAATATGAAGCACCTTATGGACAAGCTCATCAAATGCATTTGGATTGCCAACACCATCGCCGACCGCCGCGACGCGGGCATCACGCTGAAGGAACTTAACGAACGGTGGACGCGGGACGACGACAACGACCCTATCCCCGAAAGGTCGTTCCACAACTACCGTCAACACATTGCCGATGTATTCGGCATCGACATTGAGTGCGACAAAAGCCGCAATTCCTACTATATTCCCCAAGGCGAACGTGAGGAAATGCTCGGCAACGACCTGAAAATGTGGCTGCTTCACAGTTTCGCCATCAATAATAGGCTTTCGTCAGACCTTAGCCTACGCAAACGGGTGCAATTTGAGCGCATCCCAGGCGGCATTGAGCATTTGGAGCCACTGATGGAGGCTTTGGAGAAAAACCTTGAAATCGAGATGCAATACAGACGGTATTATGGCACCGATGACATCAAGCATTACCACTGCAAGCCACTGGCTATAAAGCTTTTCAAGCAAAGATGGTATCTGATAGCTCTCAACGAAAAGGAAGAGATTCGTTGCTATGCCTTAGACCGCATCGATACACTTAACCTCACTGAGACCACCTTCAAGGCTCCAGAAGATTTTGATTTGCAGACACACTTCCAAGACGCTTTCGGCATCTACGTGGAGCCTGAATTGCAGACTGAAGAAATCCTCGTCAAGGCCGACAAAGACCAAAGCAATTTCCTGAAAGGCTTGCCCTTGCACCACAGCCAACGCATCATCGAAGAAACCGACGACTATACCATCTTCTCATGGCGGCTCAAACCTTCCTATGACTTCATCCAACAATTGTTTACTATGAATGCACATATTGAGGTGCTGGAGCCGATTTCGCTGAGGGAGAAAATCAAGTCGTTGCTTAAGGAAATGTTGAAGAAATATTAAAGATGCGCCTCAATGCGTGAAATCATCACCTCGATTTGTTTTCCCATCTCCTCGGTATAGCCGGGGTTCATCTTGAAGAGTTCGTGGTCGTTACGAATCTCGCTGATGAGTCCCTTAACCGCTTCAGGATTGTTGCAATAAATGGTGTTAGGATCCGTGAAATTTTCCTCTAAGGGTTCTTCTGTCATAAAAAAGTCCATAATGGTCTCGGGGGATTCCGTGCGATACCATTCCGCTACCTCCTCATAGAAGGCTTTACACTGGTCGCGCAATGTACTCTCTTGAAAATCAACATCATCGATTTTCCATTGGCCATTTTCCTTCAAGAGATGCAAGGTATATCGCTCATCATAGCAGCCCTCATCCACATAGCGCATAGCCACATCAGAGTGCAAGGAATCGATCAATTTCACTCCTTCGATTGTAGTCTCATTGTTTTCCGAGCAGACGTCCAGCACACCAGTATTCCATTGGAAACCCATGAAATGAGTGCCTTCAAAGTGCACGCCAAGTACCTGCTTCTGCAACGAAAGCATATCGGCGGTGAGCATGCGATCCATGTCGTTCTCAACATCCATCTGCATCAGTTGCTCGACAGCATGCTTGACAGAAGCCTCAGTCGGTTGGTTATCTTTTTTGGCAGGCTCATTGCCATCGTTACCCGTATTTTGGCACGACATGGCAATCACAGCCATAAGTCCGAGCAAAAGGAATGCTAATTTCTTCATATCAAATTGAACTTTAACAACCTAATAATTCATTATTCAGTAGGCAAAGCCTTAAAGCCGTTACCCATGATTTCGCTGCTTTCAATCACATTGACGAAAGCATTCGGGTCGAGGAAACGAAGGTTGGCTTTCAATTTCACCAAGTCTGAACGGTTGAGGGTGACATAAATCATCTTGCGCTCAGCACCTTGATAGAGGCCACTACCCGCGAAAACGGTACCGCTGCGGTCCAAATTATTGATGATGAAGTTGCGCACCTCTTCAATCTTATCCGTAACGATAAAAGCTGTCTTGTAGCTCTTTACGCCTTCCACCACCAAGTCGATAATCTTGCTCTCGATGAAGATAAGGATGATGGAATAAATGGGCAAACGGAAATCTTCAAAGGCAAGCAGCGTGGTCAGAGAGATGATGCTATCGACAATAAGCACCAGTGTTCCAAGGCTGATTTTTGTGTATTTGTGAATAATCATGGAAATGATGTCGGAACCGCCCGAAGTGGCACCCGAACGGAAGATGACACCGATAGCCACACCATAGATAAGGCCCGAAACCACGGTGTTCAAGAACATATCAGGCATGAACCAACTCTGTGAGCCGTCCTTAGCGATGTAATAGAGTGCTGACTGGGTATCGGCCGCCACTGCACCACCATGAATCACAGGCGCATAGCCCCAGAAAGTCTCAAGGACATAAGTAAACACGGGGATCAAGATCACCGAGATAATGGTCTTAATGCCGAATTTAGGTCCCAAGATAATCGTGCCGATAATCAGCAAAGGTATGTCCATGCAAATGCCGGACACGGAAATCTTCCACCCCCATAAGGCGTTGAACACGTTGGCAAGACCGTAAACGCCTCCAGGAGCCAAGTGATAGGGATTCACGAACATCACATCGCCGACAGCAAAAAGAGCCGATCCTAAAATCAAATAGAAATAGGCCAGAATTTCTTGTTTCAGTTTTCCACTTTTCATGTCTTAAACAATTTATATCCAATTATTTACATTAAAAAATATGCTTTTTGAAGCGGCAAAGGTACGAAATTTCCAAAATCTTACTACCTTTGCAGTCCAAAATAGGACCCGTAGTTTAATGGATAAAATAAAGGATTCCGGTTCCTTAGCTCAGGGTTCGATTCCCTGCGGGTTCACTGATTGGATTTTACATAAGAGGTCTTCACATTGCCCATTGGCGTGGAGGTCTCTGTTTTTATTATACCCTCCTCAAACCAACCCCAAGGCTCACCGTCAACCATAATACGGGTACCCTGCAATGAGCACTTGCCTTGCATTGTATCGCCGTCCATGACCAATGTCAACACGGAATCATTGCTGATCATGACAACATTGTCCTTTTCCATCGAGCCAAATTGTCGCACCATCTCAGGCGTTGCCCAGTCAGCATCAAAATCGACATTCACCTTGTCTACCGTCCAGCGCCCAAAGAAAGGATCATCCTTGGGCGCGCAGGAAGCAAGTACCAGCGACACTAATCCTATTACTAAGGACTTTCTCATTTCTTTTCAGATATGATGACATCGATGGCACCTACGCCGAATTTGGCAATGCTGGCCATGCGGTTCTCGGTGTTTTTGTAGTTTTTCAATTCCTCGATGATGGCGTTTTTCAGCACGCCATTGCCTACACCATGAATAAAGGTCACCTTGGTGTATTCGGCAGCAATGGCACTGTCAAGCATTTTCTTGAAGTAGTCGGTCTGTATCTTGAACATATCGTGACTCGACATTCCCAAAATGTTGTCGACCAACTCACCAATGTGCAAATCAACAATAGCCTCACCAGGAGCCACCCTATGCTTGTCGATGGGTGCTTCTTGCTTCACCAGATTCTTCGCGGGAGCTTGAGCGCCAACACCTTCCTTCAAAATCTTAGTAAAATCGCTGTCACCGTGCCTTAGAGCAATGAGCTCGGAGAGGCAAATCATCACCGATTTCTCGCCTAATATGCCCGAAGGAAGATAGCTGCCTTCCTTATAGAACCGCCCGGGACGCAGCGAGAATGGCGCATTCAGCGGAAGCAGCACACAATCAGAAGTTTCCGCAGTCAATATGGCTTGTACAACACCGTTGAGCCAATACTCGAGGTCGTCGCGCGAGATGGTCTCAATGACAATTTTCTCGTATTTGTCCACCTGGCCGAAGTCCACATTGGCGAACTTGTCCTCCTCCTTGATGGTGAAGGTGTAGAGCATCTCGTAAGGCGTGTGGTTGACAAGTACTACATCGAGCGGTCCCGTGAGGAGCCATTGCTGCTCATGTGGCACGAAAGCCATATACACACCTTCCTTTTCAGCCTCTTTTGCAAAGCGACGCAGACCACCCTTTCTTGCTTCTTCGGCCTGCTGTTGCTTCAGAAGTTCCTGTCCCCGAACCTCTTTCTGCACTTTTTCAACCGTCTGTTGTTGTTTGCTTGGGGCAGGCATGGAACGATAATCGAGTACCAAATCCGTAATCAAAGTAGGAATTTCGAAGCCGTCTTCCACCTCGACCATCACCATACGGGAGTCTATGATTTTTGTGACCTTGCCTCCACCGACGGTGCTAAGGAAGTTCACTTTATCGCCAATTTTGAATTCTGCCATTGTATTTCGGTTTTGAGGTGCAAAAATACACAATTTTGGCAGATTTTTTGTAATTTCGCATCCGAAATCGAAGATTCAACGACACGAAGTGAGTTAAAATCATTGGAGATGAAAACCAGAATAGTGGTATTTTTGTTTGCCCTGCTGGCTACAGCCTGCTCGAAGCGCAACGAAAAGGCCGAAATCGACATTAACATCGGCTATGAAATCAATAATATGCCGTTGGTCACTGACACTTTACGCTATGTCAACGAAGCGGGCAATACCTTCCTCGTTACTGAGGTCCAATGGTTCCTCTCCAACTTGGAACTGCAAAACGAAGCAGGCAATTGGACTCCGCTCCTTCAACGCAATCTCCTTGACACAGCAGGCATCAACCGTGTTTTTTATATGGACACCAACATCCCGGAATCGCAAACATTGCATACCCAGCCCCTGCCTATTGGCCACTACACCGCGCTCCGTTTCACCTTTGGCCTTGATGAAACCGATAACCAAACAGGCCTCTTCAATGACTCGCCCGAGTCTGAAATGTTCTGGCCCGATATGCTGGGCGGTGGCTACCACTACATGAAACTGAACGGGAAATACCTGAATTCAGAAGACCGTCTCGCCCCATTAGCCATCCATCTCGGCATCGGGCAGAACGAAGAATGCACTGAATTCTACCAAAACTATTTCATCGTGGAGTTGCCCATAGATTTCACCGTCAAAGCCAACGCTGAAAACCAACTTGACTTGACCATGGTTATCGACAACTGGTTCCGCAATCCACATACCATCGACTTCAACGAATTCGGGAGCCACATCATGCAGAACCAAACCGCGCAACGATTGCTCAACGGAAACGGAAAGGATGTGTTTAGAATCGGAAAACCTACTGAAAATGAAAACAATATAGACATGAAAAAAGATAATAAACTTGCAGAAAAAATCAAAAATATGATGCAAATGGCAACGCCCAAACCACATTTTTGGAATTGGGAAAAAGTGAAAGAAAGAATTGTGGATTCGAAATTCAAAGATTCAAGATTTAAGATTCAAGATTTAAGATTTAAGATTTAAGATTCGGGATAAAGATGGCGAGAAGGATGAAAAAAATATGCAAATTGGCAATGGGGCTTCTATTGATTATGTCGGCCTGTAAACCCGAGCAAAACCATTATACCCCAACGCCTTATGAACTCACACAGCCATCCTATTTCCCTACGAAAAACAACATCCCTGCCGACAATCCTATGACCGAGGAAGGCGTGGCGTTGGGCAGAAAGCTGTTTTATGACCCGCGTCTTTCGGGTCGCGACGGAACGGATGGCATCCGCAGCTGTTCCTCCTGCCACCATCAAGAACACAACTTTGAATACGGCGCTCCGACCAACACCCATCACGCCATGCTGCCCTTGATTAACTTAGCTTGGAACCGCACGGGTTTGGGCTGGAATGGAGGCGTAGCCACTTTAGAGGATATGGTTTTGGCGGCAGTCACGAGTCCCGTGGAAATCAATGCGGACACCAACCAGGTAGTAAAATACCTGCAAAAGACCGATGACTATCCCGATTTGTTCGAGAAAGCCTTTGGCAGCCATGAGATCACCTTTGTCCATGTCGAAAAAGCCATAGCCCAATTTGTGCGGAGTTTGGTCTCTGCCGACAGCAAATTCGACCGCTACCTACTTGGCGAAGAAGAGCTTACCGAAGATGAGTTGGCTGGCTACGAGTTGTTTTGCACCGAAGAAGGCGCCGACTGCTTCCACTGCCATGGTGGTGGAGGGCTGGCCTTGATGACCACCAACCTGTTCTATAACAATGGCTTGGACGACGAGTTTAACGATCCCGAAGACCGCTCCGCCGTCACGGGAAGCCATTGGGACCGTGGCGCCTACAAAGCCCCCACCCTGCGCAACATTGCCGTTTCGGCACCCTATATGCATGATGGACGCTTCACCACTTTGGACGAAGTCATCGACTTCTACAGCGAAGGCGTGAAAGACTCCGAAAACATCAACCCGCTGATGCACCATGTGATGGATGGTGGTGTGCAACTCACCGATTTGGAGAAAGCACAACTGAAGGCGTTTTTGAGCACCTTGACAGATGAAACTTTTTTGAATAACCCAAACTACGATAACCCAAACAAATAATTATCACAAAACATGCAAAACCTACAAAACACAATTCTTGTTTAGGCAAAGAAAAGCACGCCAACCGGCGGCTTTCCGGCGGCGACGCGGTTGCGAAGCCGCCTCACCCGATAAGTTTTGACAGTTTTGTAGGTTTTGTGACAAAAAAAAGAGACCATGCTATTTCCTTGGGGCGACAACCGGCGTTTCAACAGCTACAGCAACTACTTCACGAAGCAGTTCGGCGGGCGTGTGCAGAAAATCAGCATCGATGCGGGCTTCAGCTGTCCCAATCGCGATGGCAAAATCAGCACGGGTGGCTGTTCTTTTTGCAGTAACGAGGCTTTCAACCCGTCGTATTGTCGGCCAGAGAAGTCCATCAAGCAGCAGATCGAGGAAGGTATAGAGTTCCACCAAAGGCGGTATCGTCGGGCAAATAAGTATTTGGCTTATTTTCAACCATTTTCGAATACTTATAAGCCGTTGGAGGAGTTGAAAAGGATTTATGCAGAGGCTTTTGAGGCCATAGATACACTCGCCTCGCCATGCATGTCATACCGACCGACGACAGGAGGGAGAGTATCTATGCACGGCGAGTCTCGGTATGACATAGTTTCAAAAGCCGAAGAGACCCCACAAATCATTGGTATTGTCATTGGCACAAGGCCAGATTTGGTTGACGAGCCACTTTTGCAATACCTCAACGAGATACAGAAATCGCATTATGTCATGCTGGAATACGGTGTGGAGAGCGTTTACGACGAGACCTTGAAACGCGTCAACCGAGGGCACGACTTCGCCACGGCAGAACGCGCCATCCGCATGACAGCTGACTTCGGCATCCCCTGTGGGGCCCATTTCATTTTCGGCCTGCCTGGAGAAACCAAAGCCATGATGCTCGATGCCGCCGACATCATCTCACAACTGCCTTTGACCACGGTCAAGTTCCACCAACTGCAAATCTTCAAAGGTACCACGATGGCTGAGGAATATCTTGAGTACCCCGAGCATTTCCATCTTTTTGACCTTGAGGAATACATTGATTTTGTCATCGACTTTGCCGAACGGCTCAACCCTGACATTGTCATTGAGCGATTTGCTGGCGAGGTGCCACCGCGATACCTTGTCAGTGAACCTTGGATGAAGCTTCGCTATGACGAGGTTTTGAGCCGCATCGAGAAACGAATGGAGGAGAGAAACACTTGGCAGGGAAAAGAATTTGCTACACATCCAGCTAGCTGACAAAAAAAGTTGTATTTTTGAGGCATTCAAAACCTCATTATCATGAAAAAACTTTCTTTCTTTTCAAAAATGGGAAAGGCCATTGTGGTCTTCGCATCAGCTTTAGTATTCAGCGCCTTCATGAGTGGTGGCGACAATACTGCACAGCGTTTCAAGGACGCTGCCATGAACCTCGATAAGACCCGTCACACCTTAATTAACGAGTATGACTATTGGCCAGAATGTGGCATCCGCGTCACGGGAAGCCATCTTGCCTCGCTTATTTCCTTGAATGAACTTCAACAGATGCTTCCCTGCCCGCTTTATGTTTCGGGACCGCATCATGACGGTCAATGGGACCTCAATAACGAGGCAACTTTTGGACACTACAACCCAGAGGCCATTGAATATCTTGCCGGTCTCGCACAAAGAGTGGTATCCGACAAAAAGTTCGTAAAGATGAGCAAGCCTCTCATCGACAACTACTTATACCGTCAGATGCATATTATGATGGTGATCCACGACGCACTTTATGATGGTACCTATAGCCAAAAAGAACGCGAAAGGATTTTCAACACATCGGTCGAAACAAAAGGCTGGGAATTTGATGATTATGATGCCGGTTTTTATTTGAATCGCTTGAGGCTCGATGATGATAGCTATGTCTTTTCCAACATCAGTTATCGTTTCCTCCATTTTTGGGCGCGCCGTTGGGCTGATGGTACCATTGATCCTTTCTACCAAGGACTTAGCACCATTTTCAAGGCATACTACCCTGAATATGAATATTCGGCAGAAAGGTATTTGATACCTGATGAGGAATGGTTCGAGGAAGGAGGATATGAAGAAGATGATGTCTATGTGGTCATCGATGGCTCTGAACTCCGTTTGAGATTGGGACCTTCAACGAGCGCCGACACCTTCAAATGGGATGATGGCAGCAATCGCCATCCCAAAGTGGGCGAAAGGTTTTTATACCTCAGCGAAGAAGGCGATTTCTACCAGATTGACTTCCATGGCCATGCGCTCTGGGTGTCGAAGAAGTTTACGCATTTGGAGTGATTTCGCGGCACAAGAATGAAAAATCGGTGCGCTTCGATTGAGGCGTACCGTTTTTTCATTAAATCAGCACAAAGTCAATAAACCATCCCAAACATCCACAAAGGAATGCGGTTGCCATAACCCACTTCTGTGTCATCAACAGCGAGGAAACTGTTAGCTACATCCGCTATCTGGTCGAAGTTCTTTTTCTTGCCACCAACCTCGAACAGGTACTTGTCATTGATGAGGAAATCACCTTGCTTTGGAAACTTGACTTCATTGGCAACACGCATCTGACTATAGAAAAACGTCTCCCTCTCGTTGCCTTTGTCAACTTGAGGACACAAGACATGCATCAGGTTCGTGTTGTTCAGGAAAATCTTTTCGGGTTTGCAGAGATATTTATAGCTCTTTGTCTGATTAATCAACAACGTCAATATTTGTGCCTTGTCGAGCGCATAAAGCATACGCAATCCCAAATCGTTGTTGGTGGATAACTGTTTCCATAACTCTGACATGTTTGGCTCAAACGGCACACGCTCGCTGATGATCATGAGCAATTTCTTGGTCTTCTGAATGGTGTCGAACGACACGTTTTCCACAGCAGGCAAATCGGTATCGATGACCACAGAGACCGTTTGGCGCAATCGGCCAAAAAAGTCCTCAACGGATTCGCGATAGAAAGGATAGTAACCATGAGCCAGATAATCTTCAAACAAAGGTGTCACCTTAATCTCTTGAACTATCTTCATGGCATGACGGACATGGTGCTGCAAAAGGTCTTTAAGCGGGATAGGAGCTATGTCAAGCACACCTTCATAATTTAGGAACTCACGAAAAGAAAGACCATGGAGCATGTATATGGTTTGACGGCGCGACAGGTCGACTTTGGCATTGTCCATCATCAAGATGGAGCTGCTGGTATAGACAATGCTCATGTCGGGATAATTGTCATAGATGTTTTTCAGCGTCTGTGACCAATTGTCGTATCGATGGACCTCGTCGAGGTATAGACGGGAAATGCCATGACGGTCAGCCCAATCCACAAGTTCGAGCAATGAATGGGTAGTAAACCAAAGGTCATCAAGCGAAGCATAAAGCGTCTGATCAATATCTTGGTAATGCTCTAGAATATGTTGTAATAGCATAGTTGTCTTACCAACACCACGCGCCCCTTTGATGGCGATGATTCTTGCATTCCAATTGATTTGAGCATATAGATAACGTTTGAACCGAAGGCTTATTTTTGCAATCTTACGGTGATAGTTGTCAATAAGGGGCTGTAATTCTATGGTTTCCATCGTTTTTTATTATTGATTGACCGTGCAAAAATACATATTTACATTTTAATATGCAAATAAATATCTATTTTTTACATTTTAAGATGTAAATAGTTTCCAGTTTTTATATTTCAACATGTAAAACTAAGTGCATTTCTTACATTTTAAAATGTAAAATTACCAACAATGACCACAAAAAAAGTACGCTTCAAGAAATAAAGCGCACTTTTCCTTTAGAATAAAAGCCTGATTACTCAGCCACTTCTTTCGCCTTCGCCCTGAAGTTCACCAGGTCTTCCTCGATGAAGTTCTTCACGTAGATGCTCTTGCCGATGACGTCTTCTTCGGCGGCGTGGACATAGACGTTGGCCGACTGGGTGAAGAGATGCGGGGCGTGAGTGGCGTCATCGAGGATGAGCAGCGACATCATGATGTCGCCGGTCATGTCGTAGAGACGACGGGCCAAGAAGTCCTGAACCTCCTGGTTGTTGGCGCCCTTCACGTAGTTGATGCTCTGCTCGTAGAGTTCCACGAGGGTGCGCACCGTGTTCTGCAAGGGCTTCAGGTCCTCGGAGACTTCGTTTTCGAGCATTTCCTTCATGATGGTGAGGTAGGTGCCGTTGGTGATGTAACGGATGGCGGCCACCACCTGCAACTGCGTCGTGCCTTCGTAAATCGAGAAGATACGGGCATCGCGGTAGAGGCGCTGGCACTTGTACTCCATGATGAAGCCCGAACCACCGTGGATGCTGATGGCATCGTAGGCGTTCTGGTTGGCATACTCGGAGTTCATGCCCTTGGCCAAAGGCGTGAAGGCATCGGCAAGACGCGAGTACTTCTTGCACTCGGCGCGCTCCTCGGGCGTCAGCGGACGCTCGCGCTGGATGTCCTCAAGGCACTTGTAGATGTCCACATAACGGGCAGTCATGTAAAGCAGCGAACGACCAGCGTCGATCTTGGCCTTCATGCGCGAAAGCATGTCGTAAACAGCGGGGAATTCGATGATTCTCTTGTGGAACTGCTGACGTTCGCTGGCATACTTCAGAGCCTCATTGTAAGCCTCCTGTCCCAGACCGACGGACTGCGCAGCAATACCGAGACGAGCACTATTCATCAGAGCCATGACGTACTTGATAAGGCCCAGACGGGTTTCACCGCAAAGTTCGGCCTTGGCGTTCTTGTAAGTCAACTCGCAGGTGGGTGAACCGTGGATACCAAGCTTATGCTCAATGTGACGCACGTTGACGCCGCCCTGACGCTTGTCGTAGATGAACATTGATAGGCCACGACCGTCCTTGGTGCCTTCTTCGGAACGAGCCAACACAAGGTGGATATTGGAGTCGCCGTTGGTGATGAAACGCTTCACGCCGTTGAGCAGATAGCAACCGTCCTTCTCGCTATAGGTGGCCTTCAGCATCACGCTCTGCAGGTCGGAACCGGCATCGGGCTCGGTGAGGTCCATCGACATGGTCTCGCCAGCGCAAACGCGCGGGATGTATTTCATGCGCTGTTCCTCGTTGCCGAATTCATACAAGGTGTCGATACATGACTGCAGCGACCAAATGTTCTGGAAACCAGCATCGGCGCTGGCCACCATCTCGCTCAGCATGGAGAAGACTGTGATGGGTAGGTTCAAGCCGCCGTAACGGCGCGGCATGGAAACGCCCCAAAGGCCGCCCTTGGTGCAGGCATCGAGGTTCTCCACAGTCTTGGAGGCATAGATCATGCGGCCATTCTCCAAATGCGGACCTTCGAGGTCGACACTCTCGGAGTTGGGTTCGATGATGTTGGCGGTGATGTCGCCCGTGATGTCGAGCACGCGACGATAGTTCTCCATCGCGTCTTCGTAGTCGACGGGAGCATCTTCGTAGGTATCCTTATCAGCGAAATTGCGTTCCTTCAACTCGACGATGCGCTTCATCAGCGGGTGGTCGAGATAGAATTGCAGGTTCGGGTTGTCGTTATAATAGTTTGCCATTTTGTTCTATTTTTATTGTATGTGCCTGGTAGAGACGCGATTAATCGCGTCTCTACAAACACAACAATTATTTCGAATTCTGTTTGTAATATTTTATCAATTTCGGGACGACTTCTTCAACCGTTCCTACAATCACATAGTCCGCAATCTTATTAATAGGTGCATCGGGGTCGCTGTTCACCGAGATGATGATTTTGGAGTCCTGCATACCGGCGATGTGTTGGATCTGACCGCTGATACCGCAGGCGATATACACCTTCGGATGCACGGTGACGCCCGTCTGACCAATCTGGCGGTCGGTGTCGCAGAAGCCCGCATCGACGGCGGCACGCGAGGCACCGACTTCGCCATGAAGCACCTTGGCGAGTTCAAACAGCATGTCGAAGCCTTCCTTCGAACCCATGCCGTAACCACCAGCCACCACGATGGGTGAGCCTTTCAGGTTGTGCTTGGCAGCCTCCACATGGTGGTCGAGAACCTTGACGACATAAGCCTCGGGCGAGACATACTTGCTCACCTCGGGATAGACGACTTCATTCTTCGCCTTGCCTTCGTAGATGGCTTTCTGCATCACGCCCGAGCGGACGGTAGCCATCTGCGGACGGTGGTCAGGGTTGACGATGGTCGCCACGATGTTGCCACCGAATGCGGGACGAATCTGATAAAGCAGGTTGTCGTAGTGCTTCTTGGTCTTGACGTCGTCGAAGTCACCGATTTCGAGTTGGGTGCAGTCGGCGGTGAGGCCGCTGGTCAGTGAAGAGCTGACGCGCGGACCGAGGTCACGACCGATGACGGTGGCGCCCATCAGGCAGATCTGCGGTTGTTCCTCCTTGAAGAGGTTGACGAGGATATCGGTGTGGGGGGCAGAGGTGTAGGGGAACAAGCCTTCGCCGTCGAAGGCGAACAGCTTATCCACACCGTAAGGCAGGATTTGGTCTTCCACCTTGCCTTTGATGCCAGTGCCAGCCACGACAGCGTGCAGTTCCACGCCCAGCTGGTCGGCCAATTTACGCCCTTTGGTAAGCAACTCCTGGGAGACTTCGGCCACTTGAGTGCATTCGGTCTCGATATATACGAATACGTTATTCATAGTTCATTCTTTTTTGACTCGGGACACGGGACTGCGGGACGCGGGACAAACCAAAGTCTCGTGTCTCGCGTCTCGTAGTCTCGCGTCATCCAATTATCTTTTCTTCAAGTAACTCTTTAATTAGGCCTTCCACATCGGCGTCGCTGGCCGTGAGGGTCTTGCTCTCCTTGGCCTGAAAGACGATGTTCTGCACGGTTTTCACCTTGGTGGGACTACCAGAGAGGCCGCACTGGTTGGGGTCGCCATCCACGTCGGCCACGCTCCACTGGTTGAGGTTGAGGTAGTCGCGGCTGGCATAGAGGTCGGCGCGAGGATCTTCGGGCTGACGCTCCAGCGGACATGAGGCATACTTGTATTTCATCACCAACTTGGCGTTGCAGGGACGGCAGGGTGCAGCGCTGCCGTTGACGGTAATCACGCAGGGCAGCGGCACTTCCACGGTCTCCACGCCACCGTCGATATGGCGGCGGATAGTGGCGATGTTGTTTTCGATCTTGAGGATTTCCTCGGCGTAAGTCACTTGGTTGAGCCCCAGTTTCTGTGCCACTTGGGGACCCACCTGAGCGGTGTCGCCGTCGATGGCCTGACGGCCTCCGATGACGATGTCGACATCGCCAATTTTCTTGATGGCGGTGGCGAGGGCATACGAAGTGGCGAGGGTGTCGGCGCCTGCAAAGAGGCGGTCGGTGAGCAGCCAGCCCGTGTCGGCTCCGCGGAAGAGGCCTTGGCGGATGATCTCACCGGCGCGCGGCGGGCCCATGGTGAGCACGCCGACGGTGCTGCCTGGATGTTGCTCCTTGAGGCGCAGGGCCTGTTCAAGGGCATTCAGGTCTTCGGGGTTGAAGATGGCGGGCAGGGCGGCGCGGTTGACGGTGCCTTCCGGCGTCATGGCGTCTTTGCCCACATTCCTAGTATCGGGCACCTGCTTGGCAAGCACCACGATTTTCAAAGCTTTGGTCATAAAATAAAATTTCTCGTTTTCAAATTTCGCGGCAAAGGTACGGATTTTTTCCCGTTTAGATTGCTTGTACAGTTTTTTATGTTAACTTTGCACCGATAAATCATCATCAAACCATGATTGACGAGAGAAGAGAACGTTACGTCAACCCTTACACCGACTTTGGTTTCAAGAAACTATTCGGCACCGAGATGAACAAGGACTTGCTCATCAGTTTTCTCAATGCGCTGTTTCGTGGCGATGAGGTCATCACCGACATCACTTATTTGCCCAACGAACAAATAAGCGCATACGGCAGTCGGCGGGCCATTTTTGATGTGTATTGCGAGACAGAGAAAGGTGAGAAAATCATCGTTGAGATGCAAAAAACCGAACAGGCTTTCTTCAAGGATCGCAGCGTTTTCTATGCCTCATTTCCCATCCAGCAACAAGGTCAACGTGGCTCCGATTGGAACTTTGAACTGAAAAGCGTTTATACGGTCGGCATCCTGAATTTTGTGTTCCCCGAGGACGAATATGCACCAAGTTGCTTCCATCACGAAGTGAAATTGATGGACAAGGATGACAAACACGTTTTTTACGACAAGTTGACTTTCATTTATTTGGAAATGCCCAAGTTCAACAAGACCGAGGATGAACTCGATGGGATGTTGGACAAATGGCTGTTTGTCTTAAAAAACCTCACCCGACTTTTCGACCGGCCTGCCGCATTGCAAGAACGTGTTTTCAAGAAACTATTCGAACAGGCTGAAATTGCGCGATTCACCCCCGAAGAAATCCTTGAGTACGAAGACAGTGTGAAGATTTATCGCGATTTGAAGAACTCGATGGACACCTCATACCAAAAGGGCGTTTTGAACGAAAAAAACGAAAATGCCCGTAAAATGAAGGCCTTAGGGATAGACTACTCCATCATTTCACAAGTAACTGATTTGACGTTAGAGGAAATTGATGGTTTGTAGGATGTTTTTGTCCAAATGCGAAAACTCCTTTCGATTCAATCGTAAATCTGTACGAAAAAACACCCTCAACCGAGAAACAAACAATCCCCGACCCGAAAGCCGAGGATTGTTCGTTTTCCTCACGCAGAATTCGCAGAATACGCAGAACCTGCCGGACGTGTTTTTTCACGCAGAACTCGCAGAAGCCTGCCGGACACAAACTTGGTGTCGCTTCGCGTCATTGCGAGGAACGAAGCAATCCAGACGAATGGTATTGGCCGACTCTCTGGATTGCTTCGTCGTGCCTCCTCGCAATGACGCAAAGCGCGTTGGCGCAAAGCGACAGCAAATTCACATAGTTCAGCGTATTTTGCGTGCCAAAAGTTATTCCACCACAACCTTCCGCGTGACACCGCACAATTTCACAAAATACAGGCCTTGCGGTAATTCCATAGTGGCTTTTCCGTCGATTTCGCGGGTCAAAACAGTCTGCCCAAGGGTGTTGGTGACAGTCAATGTGCCCGTGCCCTCAATCGTGAAACGGTCTTTGGCAGGATTCGGATAGACTTTGAACGTCGTGGCCTCGTTCTCACCAAGACCGACAAGGTCCATGCTGCGGTTGGAGAGCAGGCGCGTTTCGCCATCCTTGCCTGCTTCAACGCCTTGCACGACAATGTAACCCTGGTCGAACTGGCTTTGCGAGCAGGTGTAGCTGGTGACGCTAGCACCGACATAATCAATGACGTTGAGCGAACCATCGTTTTCATGCCATTCGCAGACATTGTAGCCTAACAAGTCGTATCCCGTCGGGGTGTTCCATCCGATTTCGATGGTGTTGTTCATGCCCAAAGTGTAGCTCATGTGTATCGTTTCCTTAGGATAGCTTACGATGGGACATTCTGTGCCATCAGTGGCGATGGCTGTGAGTGTGTAAGTACGGGATGCAGCATCGCTTCCGATGTTGTCGATGAACTGGCCGTCGGAGTAGTTGGCTGTGCCGACCTGTAGGCCGTCGCGCTTCACGATGACATGGTCTATGTACTGGGCTTGTGCCTCGGTAGTGGGCCATGTGACCATGTTTAAGTTGCTCTCAAGGTCGCAAGTAGCAAGGTCGATTTCGACACTCTCTTTGACGATTTTCGTCCTGTATGCAGTTGCACACATGTCAGAGATTCCGGCGATGTAGGTTCCCGCCGGTTTGTAGATTACGTTTTCTTCTTCGCCTGTATTCCAGCGGATGCTGTACATGCTGGCCGAGTCGCTTCCGACAGCCGATAGCTCGGCAAGCTCGCCGCTGTGGATCCAGATTTCTTCGGTGGTCTCGGTGGGGACGTTGGGGTCTATGAAGTAAACGTCGAAGCCAAAATCGTGGCCACAACCATAAAACCAGCAAGAAAAATGATTAGATTGGTTTTTGTTTAGTATTACTGGGCTGACATTGTAAATTGCTTCATCACCAATTGCCCAAACGAAGTCATTACAACCTTCTGGAGCATAAACAAGTGCACGGTCATATTTATTGGCACAAATTCGAACTACATGGCCAACTGCGTTTTGCAATTGACTAAATGTGATTATTGTGTCATTTTCCGTTTGTTGGCTAACCGTAACTTCTTGGCTAACCATGACTTGTTTTTCTGTGTTTGTTAAACTTTCATTGTTTTTTGCTTGAGTTTCCATTAAACAGAAAACAATACAAGCAATCATTAAAAGCATTTTCTTCATAGCTTTGTTTCCTTTCTTTTTGTTTATTGTTAATGATTTGTTGTTATCAAATTGCATAAAAAAAAAGCGTGGAATCAATTCCTTGCTTGACTCTCGGGTTTCCACGCCCACAACTCTAACAAGTATTCCACGCCGTAGCAACTACGGCATTTGTAACTTGTCCTTGAGTTGTTGCCCCCGAAAATGGGGACTTGTGGAAAATTGAGAGTCAAGGACAGCAACAAGTGCTATCTGCTAATATGTTTGTATTTGTTTGTCTATTCTTTTGTTTTTAAGTTATTGATTATTATTGTGTTAATTATCAGTATTTTCATTCAAATTTGCACCCAAATACGAACAATATTCGTCCAACGACTTTTGCATCACCTCTTGTGGGATGAGTTTGCGGCGATATTCGGTCACCATGGTCGGGCTTAACGAGCGGCTTAATGTGTATTCCACCATGCTGCGGTCGGCAGAGGGGCACAGGATGATGCCAATGCTCGGGTTTTCGTTGTCGCGTTTCACATCTCGGTCAAGGGCTTCAAGGTACATGTCCATCTTCCCGACAAATTCTGGCTCAAAATCGACAGCCTTCAACTCAATAGCCACAAGACATTGCAGTGCCCTATGATAAAACAACAAGTCAATGCGTTTTGTGGAACCACCCACCTGCACGGCATACTCGCTATCAACAAACAAGAAGTCCTTGCCCAACTCAAGGATGAATTCTTTCATGTGTTCAATCAAGCCTTTATGCAGATGGTGCTCGTTGTGTTTTTGAGGCAGGTTCAAGAAATCCACTACGGCTTTGTCTTTCAATACGAAATCTATGTTGGGATAACTATCGCGCAACTTTGGCGACATCATTTTTTCCTTGCCCAACAAAGCAACATGCGTTTGCGTAACGATACAACGGCGCAACTCCTCGGTCTTGAGCCTTTGGTGAGCCGCATACAACATATAGAACACTCGTTCTTCATTAGTCGAACAACGGTTAAGAATCTCAATATGGTTTGTGAAAGTGTTCAGAGTCAATACAATAGGCATGGGCTTCAAAGCACTGTCAATTTGTGCAATTGGCAATTGCACAATTTCATTCTGTCCGTTAGTGTCTTCTAATTGTGCAATCGGTAATTGCACAATTTCATCCAATTTCAAATGCTCGCCAAGACGCTGAAAATCATCGGTGCTATAAGTGTCATAGAACTTTACCATATTATAAAGATGGCGTTTCCCGAATCCCCGACGTTTGGGATTTTGCCTCTTCAGGTAATCGGCCAGTTCGCTGACCACCTTGCTGCCCCAGTGGGAAGACTTTAATTGAATGGATATGTATTGACCCACTTCCCAAGCCGTTAGCAACGACTCCATATTCACCGTGGCTATCGCGGTTGTGCGATGCTTGTTGATGATGGAATCCACGTAAGCGAATTGCCTTTCAAAGTCATCGGGATTCGATGGTATGATCCGTACAGTCTTCTTGTCCATATCCATTTATTTCGCCCTGCAAATATAAGCATTTTTCGGAAATTCCTACATTTGCAGCAAATTTTCAAAACACGATATGTCCATCAATGAAATACTAAATAAAATCGGCCCTTCGACAGGCTCAGGGGCCTTAACTCATGAGGAAATCAAAAGCCTCCTCGTTGCCGAAGGCGACGACAAGAAACTGTTGTTCGACAAGGCTTTGCAGGTGAAGTTGGCGCATTTGGACAACTTCGTCCATCTGCGCGGGTTGATTGAATACAGCAACGTTTGCACCAAATACTGCCTCTATTGCGGCGTGCGCAGCAAGAACCCGAACTTCGAACGCTACACACTCAGCGATGAGGAGGTCATCGAATGTGCGAAGTTGGCGCACAAGTTAGGCTACGGCTCGGTGGCGCTGCAAAGCGGCGAGCGCAGCGATGCCGCTTTTGTCGACAAAATCACCCATTTGGTCAAGGAAATCAAGAAGATAGACAATGGAAGTTTGGGCATCACGTTATCATTGGGTGAGCAGACTGAAGAGACTTATCGCCGTTGGTTTGAGGCAGGTGCGCACCGTTATCTGCTCCGCATCGAGGCCTCGAACGAAGACCTATATTATAAGATTCACCCGCACGATGCCAAACACGACTTCCAACAGCGTCTCGCCTGCATCGACAGTCTTCTGAAAGTCGGCTACCAGACCGGTACCGGTGTGATGGTGGGACTCCCCTTCCAAACCTTGGACGACCTCGCCGATGACCTGCTCTTCTTCAAGCAAAAAGATGTGGCTATGGTCGGTATGGGCCCCTTCATCCCCCACCCCGACACGCCACTTTGGCCATACAGAGACCAAATTCCTTCCGCCGAAAAACGCATGGAACTGACCTTGAAGATGATTGCCATCCTTCGCTTGATGATGCCCGAAATCAACATGGTGGCAGCCACCGCCAACCAAACTGTCGACCCACAAGGCCGCGAAAAAGCTATTCTCGCCGGAGCCAATGTCATCATGCCCAACCTCACGCCGAACAAGTTTCGTGAAAACTACCTTATCTACCCTGACAAAGCCTGCGTCAAGGACAAACCTGACGAGTGCCAAAGCTGTTTAGACATGCGTCTCGCAGCCATCGGACACAAGGTTTTGTACAACGCTTGGGGTGATTCTGTCGCTTTTACGAAGAAAAACAACAAAAATTGACCCACATTCGGCAAAAAACACTATTTTTGCCCTTTAAAACTAATCCATTTTCAATCTATGAAAAAAAACTTAATTACGCTACTGCTCGTCATGCTGACCGTGGTGACTTTCGGCCAGCAGTGGGTAGCCCTCAAGAGCAACACCCCGAGCACCATTCAGACGAATTTGGTTTCCTCTTCCGAGAGCCAAATCACCGTCAACCTGCAAGTCCCAGGTTTCTTCACCCAAACGGTGACCACACCGCGAGGTGAAGCCAACATCATCTCGGTTCCCAAGACGGTAAGCACTGCTTCCGCTGGCGAGCCCAACCTGCCTATGATTGCTGTTCCGGCTATCGTTGGCGACCGTCAACATTACAACATCCGCGTCGTTGATGCGCAATACACCGATATTCCAATGGAAGTGGCCCCTTCCAAAGGCGATTTCCCGCGCACCATCAACCCTGCCGATGTGCCTTACACCTACGGTGAAGCCTATTCGACCGATGCTTTCTTCCCCACTCAGAATGTAGGCCTCTATGAGCCTTACATCCTCCGTGACTTCCGTGGACAGAACATGGTCGTCTATCCTTTCGCCTACAACCCCGTTAGCAAGACCCTTCGCGTGTATTACAACATGACTGTTGAAATATACAGCGATGGCCTGTCAAACGAAAACATTATAGACCGCCGCTCAAACGAGGTGAAGATGGATCCAGAAATAGAGGCCATGTACGGCAACCACTTCATCAATTTCAGCGAAGGCTTGAGCAAATATACGCCCGTGGTCGAGACCGGTCATTTGCTCATCATCTGCCACGATGCCTTTATGAGCGCCATGCAGCCTTTCGTCAACTGGAAGAAGCAGATCGGCCGTCCCACTACCATGGTCGGCACGAGCACGGCTGGCACTACCACAACAGCCATCCAAGCCTACATTCAAGGCCAATACAATGCCAACCCCAACCTCTCACACGTCCTTCTAGTCGGTGATGTCAGCCAGATCCCAGGCATCTCTTACACGGCAGGAAGCGGATGGGGCGGCTATAGTGGCAAAAGTGACAACATGTACGGTCAAGTCGTTGGAAATGATTTGTATAACGACATCATCATCGGCCGTTTTTCTGCCGAGAACGAGACCCATGTTACCACACAAGTCAACAAGGTCATCCATTACGAGAGAGACAGTAATGCTACCGACACTTGGTTGAGTACCGGCACGGGAGTTGCCACTGTCGCTGGTAATGGTGGTCACTTCAATGAAGACGACTGGCAGCATATCGACAACATACGTAACGACTTATTGGCATACAATTACACTGAGATCCACAGAGATTATCAAAACGCCGGCGGCGCCAATTCAAACGCAGCCACGTTGAGTCAACACATCAACGATGGTGTAAGCATCATCAACTACTGCAACCATGGTTCGGAAACTAGCTGGGGGGTATTCAATTACAGCAACTCTAATATCAATGCCTTGACCAACGACAACAAGTTTCCTTATGTCTGGTCAGTAGCCTGCCTCAATGGTAAATACGACCATAGCCAACCATGCTTCGGCGAGACTTGGCTGCGTGCCACTAACAACAGCAACGGGACCCCCACTGGTGCCATCGGCGGCATGTTCTCCTACATTTCCCAGCCTTGGGTTCCTCCAATGTACGGCCAAGATGAAATGGTGGATGTGCTGACTGAGCAACACAGCACCAATATCAAGCGCACTTTGGGTGGCATTTCGTTTGACGGCAACATGAAAATTTTGGACCAATACGGACAAAACGACAATGCCGCCAAGGGCACCTACCTTGCCTGGATTCTCTTCGGCGACCCCACTTTGACGGTGCGTAATGCCGTTCCCACCGACATGGGCGTAACTCATGCCTCTTCGATGAGCAGCACTGCCACGAGCTTTACCGTGAACGCCACCAATGGCGACGGTGCTTTGGCCACACTGACCCGCAACAACGAAATCATGGGGTCGGCCACCATCAACAACGGCACCTGCAACATCACCTTTACCGCACCAGGAACGACTGGAACAGCCACCTTGACCGTGTTTGGCTACAACAAGATCACTTATATCGCCACCATAAACATCACACAAGGTGGAACACAACAGTACACCATCAACGTGTCGGCCAACCCGAATATCGGTGGCACCGTCACAGGCGGTGGCATCTACAACCAAGGCCAATCGTGCACCGTGACAGCCACGGCCAACTCAGGCTATATCTTCACCAACTGGACGGAAAACGGCAATGTGGTTTCTTCCAATGCAAGTTACACCTTCACTGTCAACACCAACCGTAATTTGGTCGCCAACTTCACGGCACAGTCACAACAATACACCATCAATGTTTCGGCTAACCCGAACAACGGAGGAACCGTTTCGGGAGGCGGAACCTATTATGAAGGAGAGTCTTGTACCGTCCGTGCCATGGCCAATATGGGTTACACCTTCACCAACTGGACCGAAAATGGCAATGTGGTATCCACCAATTCTCGTTATACCTTCATTGTAACGGGCAATCGCAATTTGGTAGCCAACTTTACAATGTCGACTTACACCATCACCGCTACAGCCGACCCAACTATAGGCGGCACCGTCACAGGCGGAGGCACCTTTAACCAAGGCCAAAGCTGCACTCTGACGGCCACACCTTCCACAGGCTACAACTTCGTCAACTGGACCAAAAACGGCCAACAGGTCAGCACCAACGCCACCTACACCTTTAATGTGACAGAATCGGCAGCCTATGTCGCCCACTTCCAGCTCCAAAGCTTCACCATCAGTTTGTCAGCCAATCCTACCAATGCTGGTACGGTTTCGGGTGCTGGCACCTATGATTACGGCACTTTATGCACAGTGACCGCCACACCATTTCAAAGATACCTCTTCGCCAATTGGACGGAGAACGGCACTGTAGTCTCTACTGACCAAAGCTATACATTCACCGTTACTGCCAACCGCACCTTGGTCGCCAACTTTGAGATTCCTATGGTTGAAATCACAAGCGAAGTGAATCCAGAAGAAGCCGGTAGCGTGATAGGAGCTGGCACGTACCACTATGGTGATGAGGTCACATTGACTATTGTCCGCAACGAAGACTGGTCCTTCCGGAACTGGACTGAAAACGGCGATGTGGTTTCAGAAGAAATGACCTACACCTTTATTGCCACCGAAAACCGCAACCTGGTAGCCAACTTCCTCTTCACTGAGGGCATCGGCGAGAACAGCATTGCTGCCAATGTCTATCCTAACCCTACCAAGGGTGAATTCACCCTCGAAGGCGAAGGCTTGAGCCATGTCCGCATCGTGAACGCTTACGGACAAACGGTTTACAAAGCTGACCTCAAAGGCGACCAAGCCCGCATCGACCTCTCTCAGATGGGCAAGGGCATCTATATGATGCACATCGAGGCCAGCGGTGGTCATGCCGTCAGGAAGATTGTGGTGGAATAAGCCAGATTGTTTCAAACAAAAATCCCAAAGTGAGGTGACATTTATTGCCACCTCACTTTTTTTTGCTATTTTTGGGGTCAAATTTGGATTGTTATGAAAATCAAATTCATCGGTGCTGCCCAAGAAGTGACAGGCAGCAAGCACCTCATCACCACCGACCATGGCAAGAAAATCCTGTTGGACTGCGGTATGTTCCAAGGTAAAGGCCTCGAGACCGATGCCGCCAACCGCAACATCATGGTCGACCCTAAGGAAATCGACGCCATCATCCTCACCCACGCCCATATCGACCACTGCGGTCTCATCCCCTATTTCTACAAATTGGGGTTCCGTGGTCAAGTTGTCTGCACTAAAGCCACGGAAGACTTGTGCAGCATCATGCTCCCCGACAGCGGTTTCATCCAAGAAAACGATATGGAATGGTTCAACAAGAAACGCCGCAAGCAAGGGCTTCCCGCCTTGCAGCCCATTTATACCGAAAAAGATGCCCGCGCCAGCATGGAGTTGTTCGTCAGCGTGGCCTACAACCGCTATTTTTACATCGACAATAATATAAAGGTGAAGTTCAACAACACAGGTCATCTGCTGGGCAGCGGTTGTGCCGTCATCGAAATCGACGAGGGTGGCAAAATGACCCGCATCGGATACACTGGCGACATCGGCCGCGAATACAACTACCTACTGCGCTCTCCCGAGCCATTTCCACACTGCGACTACCTCATCACAGAGGCTACCTATGGAAACCGGCTCCACAGCGACCGCACCAATGCTGAGCAGCTGCTTTTGGAAGTCATTTACCACACCTGTGTCGAGAAACGTGGCAAGCTCATCATTCCGTCATTTGCCGTCAGCCGCACGCAAGAGATTGTGTACTTGCTAAATAACTTCTACAACCAAGGCAAATTGCCCGAGAAGATTCCCGTATATGTTGATAGTCCCTTGGCCGTCAATGCCACCGAGATTTTCCGTATGCATGTCGACCTTTTCAACGATGATGTGAAAGATGTCATCGAATACGACCCCGACCCCTTTGGCTTCAACGGGCTCACTTTCGTGCGCGACATCAACCAGTCGAAGGAACTAAATGCCACTAAGCAACCTTGTATCATTATCTCTGCTTCAGGCATGATGGAGGCCGGACGGGTGAAACACCATATTGCCAATAGCATCGAGAGCCCAAACAACAGCATACTTGCCATTGGATACTGCTCTCCTACTACATTGGGAGCCAAACTGTTGGAAAAACCCACACCTGCAAGCGTTTCCATTTTTGGCACAGAACACAATGTCAATGCAGAGATTTATGAAATCGATGCCTTCAGTGGCCACGGCGACTACAAGGAAATGATTCATTACCTGAGTTGCCAAGACCCGACTAAAGTGAAGAAGACTTTCATTGTGCACGGTGATCTTGAAGCCCAACAATATTATCAACGGCAACTTCGCAAAGAAGGTTGGGACAACATCGTCATACCCGGGCCAGGAGAAGAGTTTGAATTGAAATAATTCGTACTTTTGCAAAAATTTTCAAAAATGGCACAAAAACCCAGCATTCCCAAAGGCACCCGCGACTTCCTGCCCGAAGTCATGGTGCGCCGCAATTATATTTTTGACACCATTAAGACAGTGTTCAAACGCTTTGGTTTCCAACCGATTGAGACCCCTTCGATGGAAAACCTCAGCACCCTTTTAGGCAAATACGGCGAAGAAGGCGACAAACTCCTCTTCCGTGTGCTCAACTCAGGTGACTTCATGAGTGGTGTGGAGCAAAACGGAGAACCTCTTGAATCCCTGAAACTAGCTTCAAAGATCACGGAGAAAGGTCTGCGCTACGACCTGACCGTGCCCTTCGCCCGTTTTGTCACCATGTATCGCGACCAAATCGCCTTCCCCTTCAAGCGCTACCAAATCCAACCCGTTTGGCGCGCCGACCGTCCACAGAAAGGCCGTTACCGTGAGTTCTACCAATGTGATGTTGACATCATCGGCAGCGACTCCTTGCTCAACGAAGCCGAACTGGTGCAAATCGTCGATGAGGTGTTCAATGCCTTGAAAATCAGAGTCACTCTGAAGATTAATAACCGCAAGGTGTTGGCTGGTATCGCCGAATACATTGGGAAGTCGGATGCCCTGGTCGACATCACTGTGGCTATTGATAAGCTGGACAAGATTGGTATCGATGCCGTCAACGCAGAACTCGCCGAAAAGGGCTTGGAGCAAGCCGCCATCGACAAGCTGCAACCCATCCTCTTCATGAAGGGCAACACGCGCGAGAAGCTGGCTCAGCTGAAGCCTTTATTAGATAATGAAGTCGGCCAAAAAGGCATCGAAGAACTTGAGACTCTATTCGACTATATTGAAAACATGGAACTCGGCATCGACACCGAACTCGACCTCACCCTCGCCCGCGGTCTGAACTACTACACTGGCGCCATCTTCGAGGTGAAAGCCAAGGACTTCGCCATCGGCAGCATCTCGGGCGGTGGTCGTTACGACAACCTCACGGGCATCTTCGGCCTGCCCAATGTCTCGGGTGTGGGCATCAGCTTCGGAGCCGACCGCATTTACGACGTATTGGAAGGCCTCAACCTCTTCCCTGAGACCATGTCAGAAAGCACTAAGGTCATCTTCCTCAACTTCGGCAAGAACGAGGAGAAATACTGTCTGAGATACCTCAATCAGGTACGCAAACACGGCATCAACGCGGAAATTTATCCCGATGCCGCCAAAATCCAGAAACAGATGAAATACGCCGACCAACGCCACATCCCGATTGTCGTCATCGCTGGCGAAAACGAAGTGGCCGAACAGAAATTCACCGTGAAATGGATGAAAGAAGGCAAACAAGAAACTGTTGACGCCAGCAAATTGGTGGAAACGATATTATAAAGCAGAGCCCCGTAGGGGCGACAGGAGATTAAGCAGGCGACGTAAGTCCCTGCGCTAACAACGAACAAACATCAAACTCAACAAATATGAAAATCCACAAAATCTCAGCCAAAGAGCTGACCTTCAAACAGGTAAACGAAATACTCACCAAGGGCTACAAGCTGGAACTCAGCGCCGACGCCGTCAAGCGCATCCAAAAATGCCGCGACTACCTCGACAAGAAGATGGAGAACCCCGAGAAGCCCATCTATGGTGTGACCACCGGCTTCGGTTCCCTCTGTGACCATAGCATCTCTAAGGAAGACCTGAGCACCTTGCAGAAGAACCTCGTCATGTCGCACGCCTGCGGCACGGGCGAGATGGTACCCGAGGAAATCATCCGCCTCATGCTCCTCTTAAAGGTGCAGAGCCTCAGCTACGGCAACAGTGGCGTACAAGTCGTAACCGTGCAACGTCTCATCGACTTCTTCAACAACGATGTGCTACCCGTGGTCTACAACCAAGGGTCACTCGGTGCCTCCGGCGACTTGGCTCCTTTGGCCAACCTTATGCTGCCTCTGCTCGGTCTAGGTGAGGTGCATTTTGAAGGCAAGATCGTCCCTGCCGAGAAAGTTCTGAAGAAGTTCAAATGGGAGCCCATCACCTTGCAATCGAAAGAAGGTTTGGCCTTGCTCAACGGCACCCAGTTCATGAGCAGCTACGGCACCTACGTCCTGCTGAAGGCCTTCCGCCTCAGCTATCTTGCCGACCTCATCGGCACCGTTTCTTTGGAAGCCTTCGATGGTCGCATCGAGCCTTTCTTCGACCAAGTGCATCAAATCCGTCACCACAACGGACAAATTGTCACCGCCAAGCGCGTGCGTGAGTTCACCAAAGGCAGCGAGCTGATTATCAGGGAGAAGAAACATGTCCAAGACCCCTACTCTTTCCGTTGCATGCCTCAAGTGCATGGTGCCTCCAAGGATGCCATCGACTATGTGGCCTCCGTGTTCAGTGAAGAAATCAACGCCGTCACTGACAATCCGACCATCTTCCCCGATGAAGACCTGGTCATCAGCGCCGGCAACTTCCATGGTCAGCCTCTGGCCATCACCTTGGACTTCTTGGCCATCGCCATGGCTGAGTTGGGTAATATCAGCGAACGCCGTATCTATCAGTTGATTGGTGGCAAGCGCGGTCTGCCTTCCTTCTTGGTCGCCGAGCCCGGCCTCAACTCTGGCTTTATGATTCCGCAATATGCTGCAGCCAGCATCGTCAGCCAAAGCAAGCAACTCTGCACACCCGCTTCGGTCGACAGCATCGAGTCATCACAGGGACAGGAAGACCATGTCAGCATGGGTGCCAACGCTGCAACGAAGGCTTTGCGCGTGGCCGAAAACCTGGAGCGTGTTTTGGCCATCGAATTGTTCAACGCCACCCAAGCCCTTGAGTTCCGCCGTCCGCTGAAGTCATCGCCCATCATCGAGAAGTTCGTCGCCGCCTACCGCAAGGAAGTGGAATTCGTACGCATCGATAAGGTGATGTACACCGAAATTGCCAAGAGCGTGCAGTTCGTGAAAGACTACCCGCTGGCATTTGATGATTTGCAAAACAAATGATTGGTTTGTAGGGCTGTCGTACCACGGCAACCGCTCGTAAAAACGAAAGCGGCGCCACGGTGTGACAGCCTTACAAACAAAATATAGGATATGGAAACCAACACACAACAACCTCAGAAGCGCCCCGTAGGGATGACCATCCTCTTGGTGATGTCGCTCATCAACGCCTGTTGGAACATCTTCAACGCGTCGATTTCGTTGATCGTGAAGCCGAGTATGACCGCGATGTACAAGAACGGGCAACTCGAGGAGATGATGCAACCCTTCTCAGCCTTTGGTGGAGATTTCGCTAAGGCCATGAACGAAGGGATGCAGATTTTCTCCCAAATCGACTCCAAATTCTACATCATTCTACTGGTGTTGTTCATCGCATCGCTGATTGGCGTCATCAAGATGTTCAAAGGCGACAAGCGCGGTTTCCATATCTATTCCGTCGCCCAAATTTGCATGCTGATTGACAATTCCTTGTATGTCTATCCATTGCAAAAGCCCTCTCCATTTTTATCCGACTTGATGTTCACAGCCATGTTTATCTTGCTGTATTACCTCTATTTCAAGCGCATGGAGATGGCAAAAACCACACAAAACCCTGATTAACCATGGAGCAGCGTGAAGGCAAGATATTCAACCTGAGGCCAGAATTGACCCAGCCCATGAGGTTGGCAGCGAGTTTTGCCATCACCTATTACGGGTTTTTGCTCGTCTTCGCCATCATCACGGTCATTTTCAGCCAATATTACATCGACTCCTACTATTACGAAGAAGCCAATGTCAAGCAAGACAAATCCGAATTGCTAACCCCAATTCTACAGCTTGCACTACTTATAACTCTCGTATTCAGCTTAATACAGATCTTCAGAAAAAAGAATCACGGCAAAGTCATCTTTGTGGTTGCCTCCATTTTGCTTATGATTTTCCAATTCGTGACAACTGGAGGTGATCCTTGGATGAAATATGCCCTCGAAGCACTGCTCGTGCTCATCATAGCTCCACTCCGAGTAAAAAAGAAAATCAAGCTAAAGAACGGAAAAATTAAACTAGAATCCGTTGAAAATCAAGAAGTAAAAACAGAAGAACCCACAGCGGAGGCAACCCCTACAGAAACCCCAACGACAGAGGCTTAACGCAACATCATTGCGGCTTTCTTCACCGCATTGACAAAGATTTCCACCTCTTCCATCGTATTGTACATGGCAAACGAAGCTCGCACCGTGCCTGGAATGCCGAATCGTGTCATCACCGGCTCGGCGCAATGGTGACCTGTGCGCACCGCTACACCCATCTTGTCGATGATGGTACCCAAGTCATAAGGATGAATGCCATCAATGATGAAAGAAACCAAACCTGAGCGACGCTCAGCCTCCCCAATGAAACGGATACCGTCGATTTCAGAGAGCTGTTCAAAAGCCGACTGTAACAACTTGGCTTCATATTGCTCAACCTCTTTTCTGTCAAGACCTTGCATGAATTGAACGGCTGTTTCCAAGCCTAAGGCCGCACCCACATTTGGAGTACCAGCCTCGAATTTGTAAGGCAACACATTGAAAGTGGTCTTCTCGAAACTCACCGTGTCGACCATCTCGCCTCCAAACTGGTAGGGGGGCAACTTCTCCAACCATTCGGCTTTGCCAAATAAGCCTCCGATGCCCATAGGCGCATACATCTTATGGCCGGAGAAAACGAAGAAGTCACAATCCAAGTCTTGAACATCGATGGGATGATGGGCAATGGACTGGGCACCGTCAATGATGACCGGAATTCCATATTGATGTGCCATGGCCACCATCTCCTTCACGGGATTGATGGTTCCCAAGACATTTGAGATATGCGCAATCGAGACCACCTTCGGTCCTTCTTTCAGCAAGTCCTCATACCGATCAAGGTCCAATACGCCTTTGTCATCCATTGGCACAACAAGCAGCTGACCATGATGCCGCTGCAACATCTGTTGCCAAGGCACGAGGTTGGAGTGATGCTCCATGGAGGTGACGAGTACTTTTAGTTGAGAGTTGAGAGTTGAGATTTGAGAGTCAGTGGTAAGTTGAGAGTTGAAAGTTGAAAGAAAGAGGTGCTCGAAAGAAGTGGCGAGCAGGTTCAACGACTCGGTGGTGCCACGCGTGAAGATGATTTCCCTTGCTTCTTTGGCATGGACGAAATCGGCAACGGTCTGGCGAGCATGTTCGTAGGCCTCTGTCGCCTTCTGGCTCAGATAATGCACCCCACGGTGAATGTTGCAGTTCTCGTGGAGGTAATAGTCACGCTCACGCTCGATGACGCACAAGGGCTTCTGCGTGGTGGCGGCATTGTCAAAATAGACCAAGGGCTTGTCATAGACCTGCTGGTTCAGGACGGGGATTTGCTCTCTTATTTCATTGATACTAAACATCGTTTTCAGACTTAACTGTTTTAGTTTCCTTAACAATGACCCAAACTATGACTATGGCCGCTTCAATCTCCTGTGAAAGCGGCCATTAGCCAAAAACCATAGGCCATTGTCAGATTTTCGAATAATCAATATCAAAATTATATTCCTTCGGGTGGCTGCAACGCAACACACAGTTCTCGCAACTCGACAGCTCACCGCGCAGACGACGCTTGATCATGTCGTCGATGTGTTCGTGCAGCATCTCGTTGCCGATATGGTTGCTCACCTCAGCGGCAAAGGCATACATCAACAGGATTCTTGCGTTGGCCTTGCTGATGCCGCGCTGACGCATGTAGAACATGGCCTCTTGGTCGAGTTGGCCCGTGGAGGTGCCATGCGAACACTTCACATCGTCGGCATAGATCTCAAGAAAAGGCTGGCTGTTGACTTTGGCCGTCGAGGTCAGGAGGATGTTGCTATTGTTTTGGTGGGCATCGGTCTTTTGGGCATCTTTGGCCACATACACATGGCCGTTGAACACCGCCG
This sequence comes from uncultured Bacteroidales bacterium, assembly GCA_946185535.1. Taxonomy (GTDB): domain Bacteria; phylum Bacteroidota; class Bacteroidia; order Bacteroidales; family F082; genus Limimorpha. The sequence continues at coordinate 103,666 of CAMHJX010000004.1, read as the reverse complement.
AGGCAGAGTCATCAATGACGCCCTTGAACTTTTCGTTGCTGGTGCAATGCGGCACATTGTGGTTCACCTTCAAGAAGTTCTCTACGTGCTGGGTCTTGTCAATGAGATACAGACCATGCACCTGAGTGTCGGCGCCTTCGCCATCCAAGTCGACATGATAGGTGTTGCGCACATCGCCGCCGTTGAAGGTGATGACCACAATCTTCAGTCGACTGTCAGCCAGCTGCTTGACCTTGAACTCCCTTTGGATGGAGGCCTCGTTGCTTACATTCTGCAGCACATACAACTCAAGGCTCGAATTCTCATTGAGGATGATTTCGGAGACCTTTGGCTCGGATGACAAGTGAGCGTCATCGTCATACTCAATGATTTCGCGGCTTTGGTTGGCAGCTAAGATAAGTTGGTTGTTCATAATCAAAGTTCCTTAATCCATTCGTAGCCTTTTTCTTCGAGTTCGAGGGCGAGGTTCTTGCCGCCCGTCTTGACGATGCGTCCGTCGTACATCACATGCACGAAGTCGGGGACAATATAGTCGAGCAGACGCTGATAGTGCGTGATGACCACAAAGGCGTTCTCGGCATTATGCAACTGGTTGACGCCATGGGCCACGATGCGCAGCGCGTCGATGTCGAGGCCCGAGTCGGTCTCGTCAAGAATAGCGAGGCTCGGCTCCAACATGGCCATCTGGAAAATCTCGTTCTTCTTTTTCTCGCCACCGCTATAGCCCACATTGACGAAACGGTTCTGCAGTTTCTCGGTGATTTCCACCATGGCCTGCTTCTCCTTCATCATCTTCATGAAGTCGACCGTGCTCATTGGCGGCAGTCCTTGATACTCACGCTTCGAGTTGACAGCGGTGCGCATGAAATTCTGTATGCTCACACCTGGAATCTCAACGGGATATTGGAAACTCAGGAAGATACCTTCGTTGGCGCGGTCCTCGGGCGACATCCCAACGATGTTCTTGCCCTTGTACCAGATCTCGCCTTCGGTAATTTCATAGCCCTCGCGACCTGTGATGGCCGCAGCCAGCGTACTCTTTCCCGTTCCGTTAGGACCCATGATGGCATGGATTTCGCCTTCGTTGACGCCCAGATTCAATCCTTTCAGGATTTCCTTGCCTCCGATGGAGACATGTAGGTTTTTGATATTCAGTAACATATTTTATCAGTTGTTCAGTTGTTCAATTATTCAGTTGTTCAGTATTCAGTTGGATTCGCCCATGTCATTGACTTTGTCGAATCTCCGATTTCCAACGCGGGCTGGTGGGCTGGCGGGAATCTATGGGCGAAATTTGATGGGTTGGGCTTAGGCTGATTTTGCCGTAACGCATATAATAGGCATGCTTGGCCCACTGTGTATATTCTTCTGGTGATATTTCAATGACATTGCTGTCTTCACACTCGGCAATCCTTTGTTTCACTTCTTCGATCAATGCTTCATCGCGGCCATATTTCCCGATATGGATGATGTTCAAAACAAGCCCTAACAATACGACACAACCTGCACCAAGGGTCATCCATCCACGGACTTTTGGCGTTATCTTAGGCAACCATAAAGTCAGCATCGAAAGGGTAATATGTCCGCAAGCCAAGGCAAAGAAAGGCAACGCAGCAAGCATATAAAAGTCGCGTTGCTTCACGCTCACCATGATGGGCAGCACACCCACTAATCCCATGATCAGAAAGACATAGAACCAACCCTTGTCGGGTGGAAACTCAAAGATCTTCGAATTGACCTTACTTTTAGTCTTGCAAATCACCAAAACGAGTGCAAGAGCACACGGGATGACCAGTTGTTGCAATAAAGCGAAAACGATATAGAACCTTGAAGATGCTGTTGCTTCGTGCAACCCTCCACCGATGACTTGTAATCGGATGTAGTCCTTAATATAGCCAAACGAGCCAGGGCAAACCAAAAACATGATTCCGGCAAACACAGCTATAGAGACCAAAAGAATCAAGCTGTCAATGGGGCCTTGTATCCACTTGCGCTTTTGATCAAAAGCACAATAAAGTATCGGGAATACCAAAGGGAACAATCCCGTGAATCCTTTGGAGAGAAAAGCCAATAACAGAGTGAAAGCCGACAAAAAAAGCCAAATCTTATGGTTGCGCTGGTAACCGACAATCATCAGATAGACGGAGAGCAGCACAAAGACCGACATCGTGTTTTCAAGCATATTGTTGGTGGCGCACCAAGTGGCCAAAGGCATGACCAGCCAAAACAACAGTGGCAGCCAAGCCCAACGGAGATTGTTAGTGGTTCGTTTCCAAATCAAAGCGATGAACAAACCCGAGAGCAGGAACATCAACACGGAATAGGCCTTCTCAACCCACCAGTGGTCGCCCAAAACCTTGAAAAACAATGCTTCTAATCCGAAAGCCAAAGGCGGATGAGAATGGAATACATGACCTATCGTTTGGGTATAACTTGGGTTCCAAAACGAGCCTAGACCGCAAACCATATTGCGGGAAATGCAGGCATATGTCACACCATCAAGAAACATGCCCTCGGTCAAAAGGTTCTTGCTCACCAGAATGAGGAACAATCCGATGAGGAGCAACCAAAAAGGCGTGTTATTTGAACGGGTGATCGCCATAACTATCCAACGCTACCTTCCAAGGTGATCGACAATAGCTTCTGTGCCTCGACCGCAAATTCCATAGGCAGTTTGTTCAGCACATCCTTGGCATAACCATTGACGATGAGACCAATAGCCTTCTCCGTCGGGATACCTCGCTGCTGGCAATAGAACAGTTGGTCTTCGGAAATCTTCGAGGTCGTAGCCTCGTGTTCGAGGATACTCGATTCGTTGCCACATTCAACGTATGGCCAAGTATGGGCACCGCATTTGTCGCCCAATAGGAGTGAGTCGCATTGCGAGTAGTTACGCGAGTTCTCGGCTTTGGCAGCCACTCTCACCAAGCCACGATAGCCATTCTGGCTGTGGCCGGCAGAGATACCTTTAGATATGATCGTACTGCGGGTGTTCTTGCCCAAATGAATCATTTTCGTGCCTGTATCGGCCTGCTGATAGTTGTTGGTCACGGCGACGGAGTAGAACTCGCCTACCGAGTTGTCGCCCAACAACACGCAGCCCGGGTATTTCCAGGTGATGGCAGAGCCCGTCTCGACCTGCGTCCAAGAAATCTTGGAGCGGTCGCCGCGACAAAGACCGCGCTTGGTGACGAGGTTATACACGCCGCCTTTGCCGTCTTTGTCGCCAGGATACCAATTCTGCACTGTGGAATACTTCACTTCTGCATCCGTCTCGGCAATGATTTCCACGATGGCTGCATGAAGCTGGTTCTCATCGCGCTGTGGAGCCGTGCAACCTTCCATGTAACTCACATACGCGCCTTCATCGGCCACGATGAGCGTGCGCTCAAACTGGCCTGTGTTGGCCGCATTGATGCGAAAATAGGTGGAAAGCTCCAAGGGGCAACGAACACCTTTCGGGATGTAGCAGAACGAGCCATCGCTGAAGACTGCCGAGTTGAGTGCCGCAAAGAAGTTATCGGTATAAGGCACTACCTTGCCGAGGTATTTCTTCACCAAGTCTGGATGCTGCTTGACAGCCTCACTAAACGACATAAAGATAACGCCATGTTTGGAGAGGGTCTCCTGGAAGGTCGTTTTCACCGAGGTGGAGTCCATCACCGCGTCGACAGCCACGCCCGAAAGCTTCTTCTGCTCATCGAGTGAGATGCCGAGTTTGTCAAAAGTGGCCAACAATTCGGGGTCCACCTCGTCGAGGCTCTGCTTCTGCTGGCGTTTGCGCGGCGCTGCGTAATAGATGATGTCCTGGTAGTTGATTTCGGGGATATCGAGATGTGCCCAGTTGGGCTGTTTCAGCGTCTGCCAGTGGCGGAAGGCCTTCAATCGGAACTCCAGCAACCATTCTGGTTCCTCTTTTTTCTTGGAGATGAGGCGGATGATGTCCTCGTTCAAGCCTTTCGGCACAAAATCGGTCTCAATGTCGGTCACGAAGCCGTATTCATACTCCTTGTTCGTGACTTCACTGATGATATTTTCGTTCGGATTCTGATCCATGATTCTGCTTTTTTGACTTCGGGACTTCAGGACTTCGGGACTTCGGGGTCTTCATTTAACCCCAAAAAGTCTCGCACTCCTGTAGTCTCGCAGTCACTATTAAGAATGATTTCAAATTAGGCTGCAAAGATACAATTTTATTATGGTTTAAGAAGCTTCTTTTTTATAATTTTGCGCCAAATTTCAACAGAGATGGATTTAAATATCGGTCTATTCAATGAATCGTTCCCGCCGGTGATGGATGGCGTTGCCATCTGCGTGCAAAATTATGCCTATTGGATGCAGAAAAAAGTGGGTGGCGTTTCCGTCATCACACCGAATGTTCCAGGTGCCGACTACAATCAGTATGACTACGAGGTGCTCGACTATTTCTCGGTTCCTGTGCCTTTTCGTCAGCCGTATGTCACTGGAATTGCAGAAGTTGACCCTGCTTTCATTGCGAAAATCGTCAAACGTCGATTCAAAATTGTCCATGCCCATTCACCTTTTGCAGCAGGTTGGGCTGCGGTTAATGTCGCCAAAAGGCTCAATATCCCGATGGTGGCCACATTTCACTCCAAATACCGCGACGACTTCAGCCAAACCATCCCCTCCAAAGCCGTCGTGGAACAAATCATCAAGCGCATCGTCAGTTTCTATGAACACGCCGATGAAGTTTGGGTGCCACAAGCCTCTGTAAAAGAAGTGATTAAGGATTACGGATTCAAGGGCAATGTGGAGGTGGTACCCAATGGTAGCGACCTTGTTGCCGACTATCCTAAGACCTATTTCGCGGATGCACGAAAGAAGTTAGGCATTGCGCCCAACGACTTCGTTTGCCTTTTCGTTGGACAGCATATCTGGCAGAAAAACGTTCGTCTCATCATCGACGCCCTTGAAAAAGTGAAAGATACACCTTTCAAGATGTTTTTTGTCGGCAACGGATACGCAGCTGATGCGATGAAGGAAATGGTGACAGAAAAAGGCCTCGAAAGCCAAGTCACCTTTGTGGGTACCGTCACTGAGCGCGAATTTATCAAGCAGTATTATGCAGCGGCTGACCTATTCCTATTCCCCTCGCTTTACGACACGGACGGTTTGGTCGTCAAAGAGGCCGCGGCACTACAAACGCCCTCTGTTATGGTGGAAACTGCCACTGCGGCCTCCATCATCACCGATAATGAGAATGGTTTCCTGATTCCCAACGACTTGGATGCCTTCGCCAGCCGACTGCGTGAGCTGATTCACGACCCAGAACGGGTGCACCGCGTGGGTGTGCAAGCCTCGCACTCCATCGTACGCTCTTGGGAAGACATAGTTGGTGAGGTACTTGAACGCTACAATCGTTTGATTGCCAAAAAGAAATTGATTGTCATACCTTAAATCAATGTTTTTTTCATTAGTTTTGCGCCAAAATAACCTGAGATGAGCAAAGGGAAACAAAAACACGGTTTTTGGTTTTATTTCGGCAGAGTGATGGCAGGCATCGGCATCGCTTTGCTGTTGTTAGTATTGTATGTCTATCTCTCCGTCCCCACCTACAGCTTCAAAGAGCCGAAGCCTTTTAGCGGTGAATACCTTTACAACCCCTACCAAGACATGAACCCAGACCAATGGAAGAAATACCACTTCCATTGCCATTCGCGTAAGTATTTTGGCCTAACCAACGGTAGAAAAAGTGCTGAAAAAACCATCGACAGCGTATATCAGGCTTTGGGCTATGACCATTACGGCATATCCGACTATATGGGCATCAACAAGCATGGTTCGGAAAGAGAAGACTATATCCCCGCCTACGAACATGGCTACGGGCTCTTCCGCAAAACCCACCAAATCTGCATCGGAGCCGAGTCGGTGTATTGGCCTGACTTTCCCTTCATGCAAAACCTCAACATGAAACAGCATATGATCAACAAGTTGGGCGAACGCTGTCGCTTTGTCATGCCTGCCCATGCCTCGTTCACCAAAGGCTACAAGGTAAACGAAATGATGCTGTTGAGTAACTACCGCCTACTTGAAGTGGTCAATCCATACGGGAATGCCTTCGAGCATTGGGACAAAGCCCTCTCAAACGGTCACCGTGTGTATGCCCTTGGTAACGACGACACCCACAATATCAACAATGAACATGAAATATGCCGCAACCTAACCATGGTCAACACACCAGATCTCAATCCAGAACATGTATATGAGTCCTTGGACAAAGGCTTGTGCTATGCCGTGGAGTTCGACAATTGGTATTATTATCCACTTGCCCTCGAGTATAAGATAAAAGATGCCCGCGCTTTAGATTATCTAACTCAGGCCCAATTGGTTGGAGACACCTTATTCATATCCACTTCAGCAGAGACCATGAAAGAGGTCCAATTCATCGGACAAGACGGCAAAGTGCTGAAAACAGAGGAGAATATTGGCACAGCACATTATGTCATCCAACCTGAAGACCCTTATGTCAGAACCCGTATTGACTTGAACGGCAGACATTTCCTTTATCTGAATCCTATCACAAGACATCCATCGCCAGAAGTGGATGACCGCCGTTTGGACAGCATCAATTACGCGCAAACCGGACTCTATTGGTTCGTCTATGCCGTAGCATTGGCAGCTTTCGTCTGGTACCTAATCAAAAAAGCTAAAGAGAAAAAGAATGATTCGAATCCAGGACAACGATAAGAAAATCAACCAAATACTCTTTTGGCTTTTGGTTATCAGCGCTGTTGTTCGAGGCATCGCGGCAACTTCGATTGAATTTGGCAACGACGAGGTGTATTATTGGACCTATGCCCTCTACCCCGATTGGAGTCATTTCGACCATCCCCCCATGGTAGGCTGGGTGATACAGCTCTTTAGCCTTAACCTATTGTTTGACAGCGAGTTTTTCATTCGATTGGCCTCAGTGGTCTTCATGACAGCCAACACCTATATTATATTTCGCATCGGAAAAGACATCAAGAACGCTCAAACAGGGCTATATGCCGCATTGCTATACACTTCATCCGTTTACGCCTTCGTCATCACTGGTATTTTCATCATGCCTGACACGCCACTGATGCTGTTCTGGTTAGTAGCGATTTGGATGGCGGTTAAGTATTTGAAGGTCAAGGTCCCTGAGCCCGCGGTCCCTGAGGCCCATCGAAGGGTCGAAGGGCCGACAGATTTTAAAACGGTGCCTCGATACTTCGACAAGCTCAGTACTCAGCAACTTAGGTTTTTGCTACTTTTCGGACTCTTCTCTGGTTTGGCCATGCTCTCCAAATATTCGGGTGTCTTTCTTTGGGTTGGCATGGCATTTTATATCTTAATTTTCAACCGGAAACAGTTAAAGAATCCTTATTTGTATCTCTCTCTACTGATTTCTGTCGTGTGCTGCATCCCGATTCTCTATTGGAACTTTCAAAACGGTTTCATCAGTTTCAACTTCCATGGAGATCGCGTCAGTCTGTTTGGCAAACCCAACTTAGGCTATTTCGGCGCCGAATTGGCTGGAGAAATGCTCTACAACAACCCCGTGAACTTCGTTTTGGCCATCATAGCAGTCATCGCTGCTTTCAAAGGAAAACTCACAATGGGAAAAACCGCACTGCGATTGGTACTCTGCATTGCCCTTCCCTTGATTTTAACTTTCATTTTCTTCTCTTTGACCCGTCAAACACTACCCCATTGGAACGCTCCCGCCTATTCTATTCTCATCTTATTGAGTGCCTGCTGGTTGTGTGATAAAAATCCACAATCGGATGGCAGCTTCCGTCTTCCCAAAAGCATCATTGCAGCTCTTAGCATCCTGATTTTAACAGTAGGCATTGGAATTGCGGAAATCAACACGGGCTTCATCCCGCTTGACCGACATACTGAACCAGAAAAGCTTGGACGCAATGACTTCACACTAGACATGTATGGCTGGCGACAACTTGAGACAAAATTCGCCACCTTGCGCGAACAAAAAATCGCCGAAGGCGTGATGAAAAAGGATGACGGCATAGTGGCCGATGAATGGTTCCCATTGGCCAACCTTGATTACTATGTGGCCCGTCCTTTAGGCATGAAAGTAATGGGCGTAGGCTATATCGAGAAACTACACAAATATCTATGGATCAACGAGCAACGGGGAGGATTCAAAAAAGGAGAAGACTTTTGGTTCCTGACCGATAGCCGATATCTCAAAAACCCAGAAGGGCTCTACCCAGGAGGTTTTGAAGCCATCATACCGGTTGACACTATCACCATCGAACGAGGAGGAAAACCAGCCAAAAACTTCTTCGTCTATGCTTGCAAAGGCTTGATTTACATGCAACCTACAGTTTCTGAGACCATCGAAAACAACAAAGCCAAATAAGGAAACCATGAAACAGTTGCTGATGACAAACCGTCTCCGAACCATTATCGAGTGCCTGATATTGGTAGTCATCGCTGCCGTGCTTCGCATTTGGTATGTAGGCAAAACCGACCTTGGGTATGATGAAAGCTTCTCGCTTTATATGGCACTGCAAAGCCTACCTGACGCCATACGAATGCTTTGCAAAGGCGACAACCCTCCACTTTGGGAAGTTCTATTGCATTTCTGGATCAAGCCTTTCGGCATCTCTGAAGTCGCCATTCGTTCCTTATCACTCATTTTCAGCACATTGACCATTATCCCGATTTATTTGCTCGGTGAAAAGTACATCCACAGGTGGGCAGGTATTGCAGCTTCCCTATTCTATTGTTTCTCAACTTTTTCCATTTATCTGGCACACGAATGCCGCGTTTATAGCCTCATCGGATTCCTCTCAGCAAGCTCTGCTTTCTTGTTCATCAGCATCATCAAAAATCCTAAAACCTTCAAATTCATCCTATTGACCTTAGTCAATTTGATGCTCATGTACGGGCATTACCTTTCCGTTTGGATCATCGTAATGGAATTTCTTATTGCATTGGCAATCAATCCTATAAGAAAGAAGATTTGGAAGCCATATCTGATTCACGCAGCATCGCTTATCCTACTTTTTGTGCCGATGTTTCCAGTGTTGTTCACACGCTTTATCGACTCAGGAATACACGGCACTTGGATTGCTAAGACCACCAGTCCCGAAGCGCTATACGATTTCCTATGGCGCATGTGCAATGTTCCTGTCACAACAGTGCTGGCTATTGCAATCCTTATATCAGTATTTATTATATTGATTATCAATATTTTCAAAAAGAAATATCAGTTCGGGAATATTGGCATCCTTACTTTGCTATGGGTTGTTCCGCTACTGGTTTCGTTTGTACTTTCCTATTTCACTGGCTTCTTCCTCGACCGTTATTTCTACTTCATTTTCCCCTTTTTCTATCTTTCCATCGCCTCTTATTGCCTCTATCTGTTCCCAAAAAGAAAGGCTTTTGGGCTCTCACTCATGGGAGTTTTTGCCATAGCAATGGCCATTTCCTGCTCTCCCGACAGTTTCACTAATCACTTTAGTGGATGGCATTACAATGTTAAGCCCATTGTACATCAACTAGTTGAAGCAAAGGAAAACGAAAAAGCGCTCGTCATACTGCCCGAGTATTTCGACAAACAGTTCACTTATTATCTAGAAGAAAACCATGAGGCTTTCCGCACACAAAGCCAACCCACTAATTATTATGTGTTTCAAGATTATCTGCTGAAACAGGGCTATTATTACGACATCAACTACCAAAAAGCGGATTTCAGTGCCTACGACAAAGTAGTATTTCCATATCACAAAGACATGCCCACCAACGGATTAAGAGAATACTTGGAAAACCACGGCTTCCGATTGGAAAGGGAACAAGACGAACATCCCTATTCTGTCAACTACTTCTCAAAGTAATTTTCATTGCAACTTCCGACGAAGCAGATGCAAACGACCATCGGAAGCTATGGTCTCATACTCCGAACGGTTGGTAAACACCAATTGGCCATTACGCTCAAAGTTGACATAATGTTCCGTAATCAGCACATAATCAGCTTCGATTTTGGTTGCATGCGCAAAGTTTTGAATGTTTTCACGCAAAGCCAAATGAGGTACGAAATTAGATGTAGCACTCACTGAAGCATCGTCAGGAATCATCTTTAGCAACTCTCGGGCATAATGCACATCAAATTCTTCTTGCTCGTAATGACGGCCCTGATACACACATAACTGGTCAACCAAGATGGCTGACTTTGGTACTCCTATAGTATAAAAGGTGGTCAGCACTGTAGAGAGCAACAAGACTAAGCTCAATGCCATTCGCCACTTACCGTTCTTCAACTTGACAAGCACCAAAAACGACGAGACCACCAATACTGGCACAAATTCAACCGAATACTGGAAAGAGATACCCCAGAAGTTAGGGTCAACAGCAAACATTTTCTGAGCCAGCAGAGGGACTATCATTATCAAATAGTTGGGCTTCAACAAAGTAAGTAACATTCCTGAAGCCAAAGCGCATACATAAAATTCCTCTTTTATACCATCAAAGTTCGAGATGCCATTAGTGTTGGTGAACAACATTTGAATGGTCTCAAACGGATGCTTAATCAACCTCGAGGCAATGTCCACATAATTATCGCCCAAATGAGCATAACGGGCGAAACCGCCTCCACTACCACCTATTCTCGGCATCACTATCATATTGATAATGAAGAAATAAGCCAAGGCAAACACAGCATAGCCGGCCAAATACCATAGAGCTTTCTTGTCCTTCCTATAATCCCACATCAAAGCGATGGCTATGAAAAACAGCCATAACGACATGTTCTCCTTTCCGATGACAAACAGCACGACGAACAAAGATGTCAAAGCAAACCTCCGTTTCTTAAGGAAGAAGAGCAGCCATGGCAACAACATGGCGGTCAACACATTGGAATGATAGTCGTAGGCTATTGCATGAATGATTCCGAATGAAAAGAAAAAGACAGTGGCAGCCAAAACCGGCATCCAACCATCCTCAGTATAAAGGCCTATCAGCTTGTAAACACCCCAACCGCCAAACAGCACGGCAGCAATCTGAACAACGAGCAAGGTGTAGCTTCCAAACACATATATCAGTGGCGACAAAATGACCAAATACAAGTCGAAATGGTCGCTGAGGATGCTTTGCGGAACAGCCTTGAACATGCTGCAATCGTCAACGCGAAAATGCATGTAGTCATACATCGCATGGGTGTAAAGCCCCAAGTCGAGCGCGTAAGTCTTGAAAAGATAATGGTTAACCAAAGAGATAAGGGCATACAATACGCCGGCAAAGGTGAAAACCGATGCCAGCGTGATGTTTTTCTGTCGTTTACTCAAGGTCATTTCCTTCATATTCCTCAGCCCTCAGCTTGGAACAAGGTGATAATGTTCAGAATCACCTCAGAAGCTTTCATCATACTCTCAAGCGGCACATATTCCAACTTGCCATGGAAATTGTGACCACCAGCGAAGATGTTGGGGCAAGGCAAACCCATAAACGAGAGATTGGCACCGTCAGTACCACCACGGATGGGCTGCACTTTCGGCTTGATGTTGGCCATTTCCATGGCCTTAATCGCTCTTTCGACAATAAAGAAATGCGGTTCCACTTCCTGACGCATGTTGTAATACTGGTGCTTCAGTTCCAACTTCACCACATCGCCATACTTCTTATTCAAGAACTCCGTAACAGAAGTGATCAAGGCCTTCTTTTCCTCAAACTTCTCACGGTCGTGGTCGCGGATGATATACGACATCGTGGTCTCCTCTACCGTGCCGTTGATTTCGGTCAGGTGGAAGAACCCCTCATAACCTTGCGTAAAACGCGGACGCTGTTCCACAGGCAGCATCCCGTTGAGTTCCATGGCGATGAGCATTGAGTTCACCATCTTGTCCTTGCCATAACCAGGATGGATATTGCTGCCTTGAATGTGAATCTTGGCTCCAGCAGCGTTGAAGTTCTCATACTCCAACTCACCGATTTCGCCTCCATCCATCGTGTAGGCATACTTTGCCCCGAACTTCTTCACATCGAACTTCACCACACCGCGACCGATTTCCTCATCAGGCGTGAAACCAATCTTGATTTCGCCATGTTTGAAGTCGGGATGCTCCATCATGTATTGGGCGGCATACATGATTTCGGCCACACCTGCCTTGTCATCAGCGCCAAGCAAGGTTGTGCCGTCGGTGGTAATCATTGTTTGACCTTTATACTGCGACATCTCAGGAAACTCAGAAACACGAAGAACGATGTTCTTTTCTTTGTTCAGCACAATGTCGTTGCCGTCGTAGTTCGGGATGATTTGTGGCTTGATGTCAGCACCCGAAGCGTCAGGTGAGGTATCCACATGGGCAATAAATCCAATGGCAGGAATCTCGCGGTCGACATTGGAAGGGATGGTGGCCATCACATAGCCATATTCGTCCAGTTCGGCCTTTATGCCCATGGCCTGAAGCTCATCGCGAAGCATTTTCAACAAGTTCAGCTGTTTAACTGTGCTGGGTTGTGATTCGGAGTTTTCATCGGAGGTGGTCTCCACAGAGACATATCTCAAGAATTTGTCTAAAAGCTTTTCCATTTTGTCAGGTTTTAATTTGGCACAAAAATAGTCATTTTTTTCATACAAAAAAAACCGCGGCAGGAGAAACTCCAAACCGCGGGACCATGAAAAAACAATCTTACTATTATATTAACGCTTTTCTGCGTGCTTTCTTGTACGATGTCTGTCTTTTGCCCACAAACCGTAAACCTCACTGACGTTACCGGCAGTAGTGAAAGCATTGATTTCGTTCTTTCCAAGGTATTCCATCAACTTCGAGAACTCATCGTTGGTGAGCAAGGACTCCAATTCAATCGACTTTTCATTGGTGTAACCTCCGATAACTTCATAAAGTGTGCAACCACGGTGAAGTTCATCAATGATGTAATGACGAATACGGTCGTAGTCCTTAGAAACAATGCAAACGCGCTTGCGTTGGTTCAAATTAGCCGTGAACATATTCACTACCATACCGTTGATCCAAGTGGCGATGAGGCCAATGACAACCATTTGGAAGGGGTTGATGGCAAAAGCCGTGAGGCAGATGATAGCGCCAGCCACGCTCACCGACTTACCCATGTCGAAATGTAGGTATTTGTTGACAATCTTGGCCAAAATGTCGAGGCCGCCAGTGGAGGCATTGATAGAGAACATCAGCGTTTGTGCCGCACTAAGGATAATCACGCAGCAGAGCAGGTCAAACCACGGGTTACCCATCACAGAGAAGGCTTGGTCGGGAGCGACACCCATATTAACCAGATAATCGTTTGGAGTGGCAAAATTCTGCCAAGGATAGAGCCATTCGCAGAATTTGGTCATAGGGCCAAGAATCAAGGCGCAATAAACCGTTTTAAGTCCAAATTCTTTGCCAACGAGGATATAGGCAAGAATCAACAAGATAGCGTTGATGACGGTAATCATCGTAGGAAGGCCAATGCTGATGCCCATGCCATTGAAAATGTTGGTCAACACGATGGAAAGACCCGAGATGGAACCCACAATCAGCTTGCTGGGAACGAGGAAATAATAGACGCAAACACCGGTCATGAACATGCCGAAAGTCATAATCATCAGCTCAACCCAAAACTTTTTGCTGACCAAAGCCTGGCCAATTTCCTTCATTATGTCGTTAAATTTTTTCATAAATGTTTGATTTATAATTCTTTAAATAATAAATAAGCTTCGATTTTTGCGGCTGCAAAGGTCGGAATTCTTTTTGAGATAAAGAAGGGTTTTCAATAAATAATTATCTTTGCAAAAAATTCACGGAATGACCCTGCTAGACTGGCTTCCCATAACGAAGAAAGAAACCGACCTGCGCGGTTGGGATGAAGTGGACATCGTGTTCGTCACGGGCGATGCATACGTCGACCATCCAGCGTTTGGGGCGGCAGTCATTGGAAGGGTGCTGGAGCACAACGGTTTCCGAGTTGCACTTATCCCGCAACCCAATTGGAGAGATGACTTGCGCGATTTCAAGAAATTCGGCAAGCCGAGACTTTATTTCGGCGTTTCGGCGGGCTGCATGGACTCTATGGTGAACCATTACACTGCCAACAAGCGCTTACGCAGCAACGATGCCTACACGCCGGGTGGTGAAGCGGGCTTCCGTCCCGACAGAGCCACCATCGTCTACACCAACATCCTCAAGCGACTCTATCCCGATGTGCCCGTCGTCATCGGCGGCATCGAAGCCTCACTACGCAGAGTGACGCATTACGACTATTGGGATGACTGCTTGAAACCCAGCATCTTGGTCGACTCGGAAGCCGACCTTGGCGTTTACGGCATGGGAGAACTCACCATGGTGGAGATCGCCAAAGCCATCCAAAACGGCAAGAAAGTCAGCGAACTGACCGACATCAAACAGACCTTCTTTTTGCAAGACAAGAAACAGCCACTTCCCGATTTCGATGGCGAGACTATCGAACTTGTCTCACACGAAGTCTGTTTAAAAGACAAAAAGAAATATGCCTCCAACTTCCGTCACATCGAGGAAGAATCCAATAAGAAACACGCCGCGAGGCTGATACAAGAAGTTGGCAACCAAAGGCTTATAATCAACCCTCCCTTGCCAACATTTACAACAGAACAGATTGACGCCAGCTTCGACTTGCCTTACACACGCCTACCGCATCCGAAATATGCCAAACGCGGCGTGATTCCCGCCTACGAGATGATTCGTCACTCCGTCAACCTACATCGGGGATGCTTCGGCGGCTGTGCCTTCTGCACCATTTCGGCGCATCAGGGCAAGTTCGTCGCCTCGCGCAGCAAAGAATCCATCATGCGTGAGGTGGAAAAAGTCACCGAAATGGAAGACTTTAAGGGTTACATCAGCGATCTCGGTGGTCCATCGGCCAACATGTACCGCATGAAAGGCAAAGACGAGCGCCTCTGTGAGAAATGCGCCCGTCCCACCTGTCTGCAACCCACCGTCTGCAAGAACCTCAACACCGACCATCATCCGCTTATCGAGATATACAAAGAGGTAGACGCAAACCCAAAAGTGAAGAAAGCCACCATCGGCTCAGGCATTCGCTACGACCTGTTCCTGCACGACAGCACGCCTGAAGAAAACAAAGCCATGGGCTATGACGAATACTTCCGCCAACTGGTCACAAGACATGTCAGCGGACGACTGAAAGTGGCTCCCGAACATACCAGCGATGCCGTCCTCAAACTCATGCGCAAGCCCAAGTTCGACATGTTCATCAAGCTGAAAAAGAAGTTCGATGCTATCAACGAAAAAGAGCATCTGAACCAGCAACTCATCCCCTATTTCCTCTCCTCTCACCCCGACTGTTACCTCGAGGATATGGCAGAGTTAGCCGTGAAAACCAAAGAGTTAGGTTATCATTTGGAGCAAGTACAAGACTTCACTCCCACCCCTATGACTTTGGCCACCGAAATCTATTATTCGGGGTACGATCCCTACACTTTGGAGCCCGTGTTCGTTGCCAAAACCAAAGAAGAAAAACTCGCCCAACAACGCTTTTTCTTCTGGTACAAACCCGAGAACCGCGAGTGGGTTAAGAATGCCTTGCGCAGAATCGGACACGCAGATTGGATTAAAAAGCTCTACAAATCATAAAATTCACTAATTTTGCCGCAAATTTCTAAATCATAAAGTAAAGCAATGAAAAGACACATCCTTGGAGCCATCGTGCTCGTAGCAGCCCTTGCTTTTGCTGGCTGCGGCAACAACAACCAAAAAGAAGACGAAGAAGTTCAAAATGGAACCACCACCGAAACTAAGGTAGAGCAAGCCACTCTTCCCAACCGTCTGCTCATCATCGTTGACCCTCAAGTTGATTTCACCACAGGTAGCTTAGCCACAAAAAATGGTCCTGCTGCCATGGATTACCTCGCCAAGGCTTTGAAACAGGGCGCCTGGAAGAATTACGGCTGGGTTATCGTTACACAAGATGCCCATCCCAAAAACCACTGCTCTTTCGTTGAGCAAGGCGGTGTATTTCCACCTCACTGCGTACAAGGCACTGAGGGTATGAAAGTCTACCCCAACTTGTACAGTGTACTTGAAAACTTGGTGGGTAACGGTAGTGGCTTCCAAGTTCACTTCATGGAAAAAGGCGATTTGGCTGAAAAGGAAGAGTTTAGCATCTTCCAAAACGAACACAGCGGTGAAAAACTGCGTCGCACCATCGAAGAATTTGAACATTTCGAAGGCATCGATGTCTGCGGTATCGCCACCGATTACTGCGTATATGAAACCGTTAAGGACCTGATTGCTTTCTATCCTGCCAAGCAAGTGCGCGTCGTGACCAACTGCCTCGCCGCCGTCGACGAAAGCGACACCAAACTCGCCGACCTGATGAAGGAAAACGGCATTCAAGGCATTGAGTTTTAATATTTGACGCGAGACTGCGAGACCACGGGACTAAGAGACAAGCAAAGTCCCGAAGTCTCAAAGTCCCGAAGTCCCGAAGTCCCGTGTCACAACCATGAGCAAATTCAAATCATTCCTACAGCGCAAGGGCGTCGACATGACCTGGAAGGCCTATTTTGTCGACGCTCTTGGTGCTATGGCGCTGGGCTTGTTCGCCTCGTTGCTTATCGGTACCATCTTCCAAACTTTAGGAGACAAGACCGGAATTGAAGCTTTTGAGACCATCGCCAAATATGCCAAGGCCGCCACAGGAGCCGCCATCGCCGTTGCCATAGCTTACAAGCTCAAATGCGAAGGCTTGGTGCTGTTCAGTGCCATCGCCGTGGGTATCGCAGGCAACGAACTTGGTGGACCGATGGGCGCCTACGTTGCCGTGATCGTAGCCGCAGAACTAGGCAAAATCGTCTACAAGGAAACCCAAGTCGACATCCTCGTCACGCCTGCCGTGGTCATCATCAGCGGTGTATTAATGGCTTATGCTGTAGGCGCTCCCATCCAAAAGGTTATGACCGCCCTCGGCACCTTCATCGAGAACGCCACGCAAATGCAGCCCTTCCTCATGGGCATTGTCGTCTCTGTGGTCATCGGTGCAGTGCTCACTTTGCCTATCAGCTCGGCGGCCATATGCCTCGCCATCGGCTTGGGTGGCATCGCTGGAGGTGCTGCCACGGCCGGCTGCTGCGCACAGATGATTGGTTTTGCCGTGTTGAGTTTCAAGGAAAACCGCTGGGGCGGACTCGTGGCCCAAGGTCTCGGCACTTCGATGTTGCAAATGGGTAACATCGTGAAAAATCCTAAAATCTGGATTCCAGTACTGCTCACTGCCGCCATCACAGGCCCCATCTCAACTTGCATCTTCCATCTGGAGAACATCCCCATCGGTTCCGGCATGGGCACTTGCGGCCTCGTCGGACCCATCGGCATCTACACCGCCATGCCTGAAGGTGGCATGAACATGTGGCTTGGCATGACTTTGGTTTGCTTCGTTCTGCCTGCCGTGCTTTCTTGGCTTTTCGGTATGATTCTGAGGAAAATAGGATGGATTAAAGAAGGCGACCTCAAAATCGACTGCTGATGCAGAAAAAGCCCCAAAAACCACTCACTCCCGACCAAGTTCTTGACAAGATAGCCAAGTACTGCGCCTATCAGGAACGCTGTGTGAAGGATGTAAGAGACAAGCTGAAGACCTTCGACGTCCCCGAAGAGGAAAAGACAAAGATCCTTGATTATCTTTTGGATAACCGTTTTGTCAACGACGAAAGGTTTGCCAAGAGTTTTGTCAGAGGCAAAATCAACCAAAGCGGCTGGGGTGTCAACAAAATCCGTTTCCACCTCATTCAAAAAGGTATCGACAAAGACGTTATCGATGAGGCTTTAGGACAAACCGACAATGAAGTCTACCGCCAACGTCTCATTGACATCCTAAAGACCAAATCCAAGACCATAAAAGCAAATTCTGACTTCGAAAAAAAACGCAAATTGGCCGCATACGCTATGCAAAAAGGCTTCGAGGGCAATCTTATTTGGGAAGTCCTGAAGGATTTGACAATTTGACAAGTTTTTGTATCTTTGCCGCACTTTTTTTGAGCAAACGATGAAATACCCAAGACGACTGATAACGCAAACCCCTGAATGCCTGACAGAACCAGTCAGCCAGTCAATCAACGTTATTATCTCGACTTTGTTTGCTCTCGTTTTTCTGACGGCATATGTTCCGTTTTCCGCCACCGCTTGGTTTCAAGTCGGAAAAGGCAGCTATTTCTTCACCACTTTGGCATTTGTGGGCACCGGTACTCTGTTTCTAGCCCTAAGCCGAACTCTGATGACATGGCTCGTCAAAAAGATGCGACATTTCCCTTTTTGGCTCTATATCCTCTGGCTTTTCCTTGAAATCGTGCTGATTGCCGTGTATTACACCCTACTCTCCTATTTCCAAATCCAGATCACTGAAGCCATGGGGCATAGCTTTGCTTTCATCCTGGCCAAGAGCTTCCTTGTCTCTCTAGTGGCTTTGGGTGTGCCCTATACCGTCACCGACTTGGTTATCTTGTTGAAAGACACGCAACAACGCCTTATGCTCACCAAGAGTGACACGGTTGAATCTGATGATGAGGTGATGCCAGAACACACCGAAATCATCAACTTGATGGACAACAACGGCAACCTGAAACTATCCGTCAAGCTCGATAACCTCTATTACATCAAGGCGGAAGACAATTATATCAATGTATTTTACCAACGCAGCGGCACCATTGCCAGTTACATGCTACGCTGCAAGATGAAGACCATCGAGGACAACTGCGTGGATTCCAGTTCATTGATGCGTTGTCATCGCTCTTACATCGTCAACATCAAGAAAGTGAGCGTCTTGCACAACGAAGCCGACGGTTTTGTCATCGACTTTGAACGCGAAGGATTGGATTCCATTCCTGTTTCGAAGACCTACTCGGCTAAGGTTTTGGAAGCCTTCAACAAAAAATAAAACAAGAAAGCCCCGCCAATCAGCGAGGCTTTCCTTTCTGCTATCGTTTTCAATAATTCTTTTTCTTAGCAATTCATGCCACCACAGCAGTGGATGACCTGACCTGTGACATACGAGCTGAGATCGGAGGCAAGGAAGAGGGCCACGTTGGCCACATCCTCGGGGGTGCCGCCACGACGTAGCGGAATCAGGCTTTCCCATGCCTTGCGAACATCCTCGGGAAGTGCATTGGTCATGGCAGTGATGATGAAGCCAGGAGCAATGGCGTTGTGACGGATGTTGCGCACACCCATTTCCTTGGCTGCACTCTTGGTAAAGCCGATGATACCGGCCTTCGAGGCACTGTAGTTGCACTGGTTGGCATTGCCAGAGACACCCACCACCGAACTCATATTGATGACACTACCCCCGTTTTGCTTCCACATCACAGGCTGCACAGCCTTGGTGAAGTTGAACACCGACTTGAGGTTCACATTGATAACGGCATCCCATTGTTCCTCGGTCATGCGTTTGAGTGCAGTGTCCTTGGTGATACCTGCATTGTTGACGAGGATGTCAATGCGACCGAAGTCCTTAACGATTTCGTCAACGACCTGATGCGTCTCCTCAAAATTGGCCGCATTTGAAGCATAAGCCTTAGCCTTGATGCCAAGAGCTTGTAGCTCCTTTTCAGTTTCCATGACGACATCGTTCAAAGCGATATCGGTGAAGGCAATGTTGCAGCCTTCCTGGGCAAAACGCAAAGCAATGGCCTTGCCGATGCCACGACCAGCTCCAGTAATCAGAGCCACTTTATTGTCTAATAATCCCATGATCTTCTGTTATTTAGTTTTCTGAATGTATTTCTCAATCATTGCATACAAGTCGCCGACGGTCTTGACATTGGCCGTATCGTCCTCGGAGAATTTCACATTGAATTCGCTCTCCAAAATCATGAGAAGCTCCACGACATCCAACGAATCAGCGCCCAAGTCGTTAAAAAGATGCTTCTCTGGCGTGACTTCTCTCTCGCTGACGTTCAGCTTGGTAGCGATAAATGCCCGCGCCTTGTCTTGAATCGTTGCCATTTTAAATTTAAGATTTAAAGATTCAAAATTTAAAATTCAAGATTCATTGTTTGTTGCGAGTGTCGGGAAGCAGGGCAAAAGAAAGCTCGCCCTTCACGCACATCTTTCCGCCCACGCTGAGCACTGCGGAGCAGATGTAGATGTTGGCACGATGATAGGTCAATGTGGCTTCCACCTCGGCGGTGTCACCCGGCTTGACGCTGTTCTTGAAGCGCACCTTGTCGATGCCCGTGTAGAAGGTCAGTTTGCCAATGAGGTCGTCCTTCATCAGCAGGGCACACGACTGGGCCATGATTTCGCAAAGGATAACGCCAGGCACGACAGGTTCGCCAGGGAAATGGCCTTGCAGGAAGAATTCCTCGCCCGTCACATGGT
The DNA here is from genome assembly GCA_946185535.1 of uncultured Bacteroidales bacterium. Taxonomy (GTDB): domain Bacteria; phylum Bacteroidota; class Bacteroidia; order Bacteroidales; family F082; genus Limimorpha. Next base: position 83,333 of record CAMHJX010000004.1, on the reverse strand, counting down.
ACTTGGAATGACACACATGATTCTCATCGAGGTTCATCTCGTCGACCAAAAGCATAGGCTCGCGGTGCGGGAGATACTGTTTGATTTCGTCTCTGTTCATATTGTTGTTTAATCGTTGATTGTTTAATCGTTTAATTGTTGGTTGACGGCCATTCGACCTTTCGACAGGCTCAAGGCTCAGGGACCTGCAAAAGCTAAGGTCGTTGAGCCTGTCGAAACGCCGACCGTGGTCACTTCACCTTACGAATAGCCAAGCAGGCATTATGTCCACCGAAGCCCAAAGAGTTGGAGATGGCAATGTCCAAATCCACCTTGAGCGGATTGTTGGGCGTGTAGTCAAGGTCGCACTCGGGGTCGGGTTCATCCAGACCGATGGTCGGAGGCACGGTATTGTTATTCAAGGCCATCACACTGATGATGAGCTCGATAGCACCAGCTGCACCAAGAGCGTGCCCCATCTCCGACTTGGTCGAGCTGATGTGGGCCTTGTGGGCTTCTTCCTCGCCCATGGCAATCTTGATGGCGCGGGTCTCGCCGCTGTCGTTCATCGGAGTACCTGTACCGTGGGCGTTGATGTAAATGCTCTCGCCAGCCTTGAATTTGGCCTCTTCGAGAGCTTGCTTGATGGCCAAACTTTGCGTAGTGCCATCGGGACGCGGAGCCGTGCTGTGGTAGGCATCGCATGAGTTGCCATAACCACAAAGCTCAGCATAGATCTTCGCACCACGCTGTTTGGCGTGCTCGTATTCCTCAAGGAGTACGATGCCAGAACCTTCGGCGATGACGAAACCAGCGCGGTTCTTATTGAACGGCAGAGAGGCATACTTGGGGTCTTCCGACTTCGTCAACGCCTTGCAGTTGGCAAAGCCACCAATGGAGACGGGGTTGATACCAGCTTCAGAACCGCCAGCGATGATGGCATCGGCATAGCCATGCTTAATGGCACGATAGGCCTCACCGATACTGTGTGTTCCTGTGGCGCATGCTGTCACAATAGGCACACATGGGCCTTGGGCATTGTAACGGATGGCCACGCTACCCGAAGCCATATTGCCAATCATGGTGGGGATCATCAATGGTGAAATCCAACGTGCGCCTTCATCATAATAGGTCTTGACCCCTTTCATAATGGTGTCAAAGCCGCCGATTCCGGAGCCCACATACACGCCAAGACGACTAGGATCCATCTGAAGGTCCTCATTGTCCTTCATAGCCTGATAGGCAGCGGCCAAAGTGTATACCGCAAAACGGTCGTTACGCTTGACGAAGCCCTTGTCGACGCCGCAAGCCTCGGGATCAAAGTCCTTCAACTCTGCCGCAATCTTCACGGGGAGGTCGGTGGTATCAAACGATTTGATGAAGTCGATACCACAATAGCCCTTCATCAAGTTATTCCATATAGTCGGCAAGTCGTTGCCAATCGGCGAAATGGCGCCCATGCCGGTGATTACTACTCTTCTATTCATAATTCAAAATTCAAAATTTAAAATTTAAAATTCCCATTCCCAAAGGCAGGCAGCTGACACGAAACCTGCGCCAAAGGCACTCATAATGATTTTGTCACCTTCTTTGATCTTACCTGCTCTCAACATCTCGTCAAGCATAATCGGGATGCTGGCCGATGAGGTGTTGCCATACTTCTCGATGATGGTAGGATATTTCTCTTCAGGACCTCCAATGATATTGCGAATGCCATCAATGATACGCTTGTTGGCTTGATGGAGCATGAACCAAGTGATGTCTTCGTGGGTCAGGTGATTGTAATCCAACACATTCTGGATATCCTTAGCTGATTCGGTGACAGCGGTCTTGAACAGTTCCTTGCCTTTCATCACCAAGGGTTGGCCTTTGACATAGTGTTGTTCGAAAGGCGTAGCCTCCATGCCACGTTCGTAATACAACACATCGCGGTCGCTGATCATGGTGAGCTTCACATCCTTGAAGGCAGTGCCTTCGGTCAGAACCACGGCACCAGCACCATCGCCAAACAACACGCTACAATCTCTTTCGTGCCAGTTACAATATTTCGTGGGTTCTTCAGCGCACACAATCAGTATATTCTTGGCATGGCCCGCCTTAATCATGCTATCGGCAAGCATCAGGGCGTTGACAAAACCAGCACAAGCTACATTGATGTCGAGACCCGCACAGGTGACACCAATACGCTTTTGGATGATACAACTCAATCCAGGAGTGACGTGTTGGTTCGCCACATTCGAGACCAAAAGGAAATCTATCTGGTCAGTACGAAGCCCGGAGGCTTGGATAGCCTTGTCGGCGGCGTCAACGGCCAAGTCATATAAAGATTCAGTGGATAATAGGTGACGGGCTTGGATTCCTGTACGAGACGAGATCCAAGCATCGTTAGTGTCCAAAAAAGTGGCCAAGTCGTCGTTGGTCACCGTAAGCGATGGCACTGCGCTTCCTGTTCCAATAATTTTCATTTCGTTTTCGATTAAAATTAAAAAGTCGTTTTCGCTTTCGATTAAAAACGCTGCAAAAGTACAGCATCGTGTCATGCCGTGTGGAAAATGTGCCGAATACGGGCAAAAAGTGGCGAAAATCGGCCATTTGTGGCGAAATTTGGGCTTTTTTGTGGCGAAAAAACGAAATTATAGGATTTGTTTGGCGTTTTTTATCCGTTTTTAGGCAGAAAATGTCAACACAATAAGTAGATTCCCTGCTGGAATGGAGTGTGATTGCATGTTTCAAAGCGGCGGTAAATGATGTCTACAAATCGTAAACGTCACATACCGCCGCAGTTCAAAAAACAAACATTAAGCCATTCCCGCAGGGAATCTGATTTTACATTCCACCCATGCCTTGTGGTGCGCCTTGCGAGTCGTCGGCACCTTGGCGGGCACGTTGCTCAAGCTCCATCTTGCCGAAACGGAAGGTCACGCCGACCGAGACGCTGCGGCTGTTGTACTTCGAATTGGAGGTGGAAACCACATACGGGCTGTTGTTCGACTGGCCCCAACTGTTCCAATTGAAGATGTCGCTCGCGTTGACGAAGACCGACAGCTTGCGATCGAAGAAGTCAGCACGAAGGCCGGCATTGATGCCATAACGGGCATGACGCTCGCTGAACAGCGACTGCGTGGGCGAACTATAATAGCCCGAAGCCGTCACTTCCAACTTATTCCACAGCTTGGCCCACAGATTCAGGCGGAAACTGTAGGACCACATATCCGATTTATAGGGTATTCCATTATATTCCGTAGAAATGTAGGAATCATAAAGGTTGGCATAGAAGCGTACATTGAAAAAACCATTCGGACGATACATCACATTGGCCTCCAAGCCCGTGCTGTAGCTCTTACCCACATTGACGGGATAACTGTACGACACCGGACGACCATAAAGCCAATACATAGTGCTGTCGGAAGAAATCGTTATCGTATTGACTTCGTTTGACTTGCCGCGATAGTAGGCCGACAAGCCCACCGAACCGAAGCTTGTCCAATATTTGGTCCAGCCGGCTTCAATTGAGTTGGTGTAGATACGCTCCAAGTCGGGATTGCCGCTGCTGTAGTTGTCCTCATGGTACATCGGGAAGGCGCTCAGACTCTCCGCGTCGGGCGCGGCGATGCGGCGCGTGTAGCTCAGTTTGAAGTTGTGCATCGACTTGGTGCGATACGACAAATGAATCGACGGACGGACACTGAAGAAATGCTTCGAGAAGTTGTATTGCGTCGAGTCGGGATATTCGCCACGCACCAACTCACTGACGAAACGGATGCCCGGCTTGACCGTGAAACCGCCAAACTTATGCTGCAAGGTGACAAAAGCCTCGTTGTTCAGCGTGCTGAAGTTGGCCTTGTAGGAACGATAGACATCGTTGTCCCAATTCCAAGCGTCTTCGTCGCCATAAGGATTGGTCACGGTGTCGGTGATGAGGTACTGTTTTTCAGGGTCTATACCCACTGTGTAGCCCACCGCAATCTCGCCGTTTTCGGAATAGGGGCGGTTGTAGATGATTTCGCCTTCCGCGCCAAACGAACTGTAGTTGCTCACTTGTTGCATCACCTTCTTATATTCGTATGGCTGGGTAAACGTCCTCGTAATCGTGCCACCGTTGCCTCCGCCCCAACCCATTGCGTTCACACTCACCGAAAGGTTGTGGCCCTTGTCGTCGAACTTGTGGCGATAATACAGGCCACCGTTAGCGAAGTAGTTACGGTTCCATGCATTGCTGCTTTCGGCGAAATCGGTCGTCAAAGAATCAGGGATAAATTCTTCGCGGAACACCGACATGCTGTTGGTGTTTTTGCCCCAATTGGGCCAACCGCTAAGCCAAACGTTGATGCTGTTGGCTGTATCTATCTCATAATCAAGGCTGAAATAACCGCCCGTATTGAAGTCTTTGCTGTTGTAACTCGATGTGTCGATTTCGTGGCTGGCCTGTAAATGGTCCTGCGAAAAAAGCGACTGGTCGACATAGCCGTTACCCTTCCAGATGGAATAGCCGCCGTTGATATAGGCGTTAAACGTCAGCTTGTCATTCGACCAAACGTATGACATCCAAGGCGTTACCGACGGCCTTGTGGAGCCATTCACGCCGAAACTGAAGAACTCGTTCTTCTGGATTTTGGCGTTGGTCACGATGTTGATGATGCCGTCGGCCTTGGAGCCGTAGCGGGCCGAGGGGTTGGTGATGACCTCCACGCGGTCGATGCTGTTGGCGGGCATGGTCTGGATGTAGGTCTTGAGGTTTTCGGCGGTCATGTGCGAAGGCTTGTCGTTGATCCACACCTCCACGCTCGACGTGCCGCGCAGCGTGATGTTGCCCTCCACGTCGACTTCCACGCCCGGCGCGTTCTGCAAGGCATCGGAGGCCGTTCCCGTCTGGATGCTCGGGTCTTCGGCCACGTTATACATGGTCTTTTCGCCTTCCACGGCAAACAGCGGACGTTTTTCGGTGACGACCACCTCATCGAGTTTGGTGGCGCCTTCCGAGAGTTTCAGCTTGCCGAGGTCTTGGTTGCCTTTCACGGTCAGCAGCTGCTCAAAGGTCTGGAAACCAATGGCTGAGACCGACAAGCGGTAGTCGCCGTTGGGCGCTATGAGTTCGAAACGGCCTTTGTCGTCGGCAGCCGTGCCGCTCACGAAGACGCTGTCGGCCTGCCTGAACAGTCCCACGTTGACGAAGGGAATGCCCTTGCCGTTGGCCTCCTCAACGATGGTTCCCGTGATTTTGTTTTGCGCCAAGGCTGGCATAATAAAGCACCCGACAAGTGCCAGAAGCATGAAAATGCGCTTGTTCATGATCGTAGATTTTGCGATGAATGAATTGTTTTGAGTTAGTTTCCTAGATAACGGCGACACCTTATATATATTGCCGTTTGAAAGATTTTTATTGAAGCGTGCCATACTCACTGTTTTATCAACCGTGCGCAGAAGTCCTCCAATTTGTCTTTTCCCCATTTCCAATGGATGAAGAACGAGTTGTTGGTAACGCCATGCAAAGAAGTGAAATTCAGTCTCTTATACACAACTCCGTCAATGACGAGGGCAATGTCTATCGACTTGGTTTCCTCGTTCGGGTCGAATTGTTCGCTCCAAAGTTGTTTCGCCTCGGGTGTCAAGAAAATCACCACAGGGATGGTTTCCTCTCCACGGTCGATTTGGGGTTCTCGCACTCTGATTTTTTCCACAACAGGCTTTCCGCCAAGGCGTTTCGAGCTGACCAAGGGACCTTCGGGTGAGGCCATTTTCAGCGCGTAAAGGTTCACGGTCTTTTCGTCGTCGCCATAACCTTTCGCGACAACGAGAGAAGGATCTTCTTGCCATAGTTTGGTCAAGGTGGGGACATCCTCGGCGGAAATGAGCGTATCGGCAAAGACCTCCCAAATCGAGAGATCGTCTTCCACGGGGAAACTGTTGTCGGAGCGCGTGTAGGTGACATTCCGCCACATCGGAGGAAGCTTCAGATTGGACGCGATAATCTGGTAAGCCCAAACGTCGAATCCGAGAAACACGACCAACATGGCCGTGCAAAGCAGTTTCTGTTTCATAGTGAATCCTGTTTTTTTATTATTGACTAAGTTAATTTCGGAAGCCTCGATTTGGCGGATGATGTCGTCGCAAGGTCTTGTTTTATAGCGGATTTCGGAAATACCAAGAAAAACGAAAAACACGAGAGCAGCACAAAACAAGATGACCACCGAGTTCATATTATGCAAATGCAACCTATCTCCCAATAAAGCCAAAAGCGCTCCAAAAACAAGTATGAGACCCGTAGAATAGTTGAGAATGGTAAAGAAAGAAAAAAACTTCTTGAAACTCCGGGCATGATTCGACAAAGTAAGCAAATCACTGTTTTCCAATGCTTTAGAACGAAATTTCCGTGTCATCCATAACTCTATGGCTAAACAAACCGAGAAGAACAGGATGCAAAACAGCTGCATCGACCGATCATTGCCCATTTCATTGACAACCCAAAGGAAAAAAACTGCAGCCACAGGGTATCCGACCGCAGATTTCCAACGGTATCGTCTGTAAAAATCGGTGCTATGCTTGATGGACGACTTCATCAGCCGCTCGTTGACGATTTCCTGTTGGTCAAATTGTTGTTTTAGCGTTTCGTATTGCGCTTTCAGTTGGTCGAGTTCGTTCAGATTATTGTTTTCGTTGTTTTCCATGATGATTCCCTTTCATTCGTTTTTCGACATTTTCACCAATTTTTCCTTGATGCGCGCCAGCCTCACCCCAACGTTGTTCGGCGTGATGCCGATGATGGCCCCGATTTCGTCGTAGGTGATGCCTTCGAGCCAAAGCAGGATGAGGCTTCGGTCGATGAGGTCGAGGCGCGAGATGCGGTCGTAGAGTTCGCGGATTTGCTGTGTCCGTGGGTCGTCGGCCTCGTAGGGGTCGATGTCCACCGTCAGCGGCACGGTCTCGATGCGCCGGCGTTCCCTCTTGTCCTGGTTGATGGCCGTGTTGAGCGCAACGCGATAGATCCAAGTCTGTGCGGTGCTTCGGCCCTCGTAGTTGTCGAAGCCGTTCCAAAGCCGGATGAGGATTTCCTGAAACAGGTCGTCGATTTCGGCCTTGTTGCGCGAGAACATGTAGCACACCGTGTAGATGGTCCGCTTGTGCTGCCGCACCAAGAGTTCAAACTGATGTTCCTTGTCGTTGTTCATAATGCGTTTTCGTTGCAACGTTCATCATGTTAGACAGCGAAAGTAGGGAAAAATTACTGTGGAGGATGAAATTTATTAATAATTGTAGAGACGTTGCGCGCAACATCTCTACAATTGCTTTCAAGAAATGTATTCCTTCAAGGCTTTCACATAGCCTTCGAAAGCCTCCTGACCAGCCGCCGTAATCTTGCAAGTGGTTCGCGGCATCTTTCCTTTGAAGCCTTTTTCCACCGTGATGTATCCGGCAGCCATGAGTTTGTCAATCTGCACACTAAGGTTTCCCGAGGTGGCGCCTGTCTGTTTCTTGAGGTAGGTGAAGTCGGCTTCATCTACCCCGACTAGAATGGACATCACCGCCAGCCGAAGCTCAGAATGGAGAAGTGGGTCTAATTTCGGGAACATGGCTATCGGTATTGGTATTTGACTGTCAATCCAGTGGCTGCGAGCAACACGCCCCCAAGGGTAAAGAGAAGCAATTGGGCCTCAGATTTCACCAGCACAGCAACCAATGCGCCGCCCACGCCGAGGATAAATCCTGCTATGATGACGGGCCAATTCTTGAGCACGGCTCCAGAGATGCTTTCGGCGATTCCCAATATGACCACGATGAGCAGCGTCACATGCAGGGGAACCAAGAAAACGGCGATGACGCTAATGCAAACAGAAAACACGCCGAAAACAGTCCAAATGTTACCAAGGATACGCCCGATTTCGTTTTGGGGCATACCCTTGTCGTGCCTGCCCATCACGGCTGCGATGAAATACCCGAGAGGCATAGCGAACCACAGGAAGTTCCACTTGGGACTGCCCGTGAAATGCCAAAGCAGGTAAATCGCCAACGACATGACTGTTAGGAGGCATCCCCACAGCACAAAGTACTTGGAGCTGTTGCGCAGGATGTCTCTGCGGCTGTTGTTAAGGGTTTCGGTGATGAGGGAAAGACTTTTTGCCGCTGTCATTTCCTCGATTTGTTCTTTACTTTTTTCCATGATGTTTAAAGTTTAGATGAAGTTGTTTAGTTCTTGTGTCAATTGACGCCGCAAAGATAAACAAGTTTATGATATAAACTATACTATTTTTCAAACTATTTTTGAAAATAGTTGTATTATATTGATTATCAACGAAAACAATTTGCTTCATTGATAAACCGTTCTAATCGATTCCGAGAAAATGTTGCCTACAGACAGCGGTTTTTATGGAAAAGTGTTGGTTGCAACCAACATAAGTGGATGGCAAATACCATTTTGAAATCGGTGGCAAGGACAAAGGATTCAACCAAATAGCCGATTTGCCCCATTCATACATCTTCGCCGACGACATCGAGTCGCCCATCGGAGCAAAGCTGCCCCTTTGGATGCTGGGGTTTTTGTATTAGCATCAAATCACCTTAAACCGAACACTCAGCATTATACTCCTCGGCCTAATCGAGTATGCTGAATAATAACCATAAATCCCTGAATAATAGGAATAAATAAAACTCTCCGCATTAAGAATGTTGTTCACATCCAAGCTAAACTTGACCTTGCGGAAGGTGTAACCGAGGCTGCAATCTAAAAGCACGAAATTGTCCGTTCGGCCTTCGGAACGGGTGTGATAGAACTCCACCGAGGGCGTGACGGACAAGCCGAAAGGCAAAACCACACTCAGATTGGCATTGTCGATAAGGCTCACAATGGGTTGGCTACCAGCAGTAAAACCGTCTAAAGAGGTAGTGAATCGGCTCCAACTGGCTTTGTTGTTGAAAAAGATGTAGTCTGTTATTGCGATGCTGGCGGTCAGGTTGGCGTTCCAGCCCTGGTTGTAATAGGTGGCCACTTGGTTCTGGATCAAATGTGGTGAACGTCCCCATCCGTAGGAGCATTTCGCGTTGATGTTCAACCGTTTCCAACTGAAGCCTTTGCCCGCATACAGAGAAACGGACAGGTAATCGCCCCAACTCGGCTGCTCCACGGCATTGATGACCATAGTGTTGCCCTCAAAAGATTGCGCGTACATCACCTCGTTTCGGTAGCGGTTGTAGTTCACCGAGAAATCGCCAAAAGCATATTTCATCACATTCTTGTACGAAAAAGTCAGCGATCCATTGGCCCCGTAGGTGTCGGACAGAGGACAATCGTAGCGCGACAAGGTTCTGTAATTCTGCAAGATATAACCCGAATACAGCGTTCGCAAACTCGGGGTGTTGTTGTAAGTTGAGATTTTGGTGCTCACTTTCCAATTGTGGCTGAAGTCATAACGGAACGAAAGCGAAGGTTGTGACAAAACCTTGAATTGCTTGTCGGAAGCGGTTCCGATGCGGTCATCCAATTGCAGGTAACGCAACTGCACAGGCACCATTAGCGTCACATTCACGCGGCGACGGTCGTAAGTGAAATAGGCGCCTGCGGCAGGTTGGTACTTGTGCCAACGGATGTCGTTAGTAATTTGTTGTTCTCGCTTCGCGTCATTGCGAGGAGGCACGACGAAGCAATCCAGATTTGAAGTTTCTTTACTGGATTGCTTCGCTTCGCTCGCAATGACGCAAAGCGCGTCCGAATTAAGCGATTGTTCTTCCATACTGAAATTGAAATAAGGCATGATGCGTAATCGTTTCCATACCACACTCGTAAGAAAACGAAGAAAATTCTCACTCTTAAAGGATTGATAACCTATGTTTTGTATGGTTGTTGCATAATCTTCGCCATCGTTGAGGACTTCTGGGAAACAGCCTGGTGCGACTTGCAGTCCGTAGGGCAAAGTGCCATAACTCGTGGTGGAATTGAACTCTATACCACTTTCAGGGTCGCGACGGCTCTTGCGAATCCAATGGATGTTGGCCTTGGCGCACAGCGACTTGTAGTTTTCTTCTTGCCGAATCAAGTCGTCGTTGTCCACCAAACCCTCGCCCCAATTGCGGTGCCCCGATGCGGTGAGACTGATTTTCAGATAGTCCAAGTCCTTGTTGAGGTTGTAATTGACACTGCCTTCAAGCATTTTGGCCGTTTCGAGCGACTGCATCCGCTCAACAAGACTGAGCGTGTCGTCGGGAAGGAGATAAAGCGTGTGCGACTCGCTCGACTTGCGGTTGCGGTCGCCGCCAACAAGGAGGTTGAACGAGAGATCCGCGTCGTTTTTCAGTTTGTGCAGGCTGTTGAGGGTAATCCCTTGCGAGCGGTTCAACGTGTGCCGCACTCCAGAAATGCCCGGAGCGCTCGGCTTGACCATCGAGGCCAGCGGATAAACCGTAACATTCTCGTTGTCAACAAGGTTGATGCCCGAATTGTTGGCTTTCAACGTGCCAAGAAACTGGTTGCGTTTTGCGAAATACATTCCCGTGAGGCTGCCTTCGTATTGTAGGCTGTCCGCCCAGCCCGCGCCAAGGTCGGCCATCAAGGCAAAAGTGCCTTTGGCGTTTTCCTTCAACTTGATGTTGAGCGCCACATTGTCCGAGAACTGGATGTTTTGAAGTGCCCTCACCTCCTGATGGTTCTCCATCACCTGCACCGAGGCCACATCGGAGGCGGCGATGCTGGTGGTGGCGAGGTTGTAGCGGCCTTGCAGCATGTCCATGTTCTCGATGTAGAATTTGGAGATGGGCTTGCCTTTGTATTCCACCTTGCCGTCGTCCTTCACCTCGATGCCTGGCATCTTCTTCAGCACATCGGCAATGACAATGTCCGTTGTGTCGCGAAAGGCATCCACGACATAGTTCACCGTGTCGTTGCCGCCCCAAATCTTCTCCGACTTCACGCTCACTTCTTTCAGTTGCAATGCCTCTTCCTGCACCGTGAAATCGACAGTCTGTGTCTTGTTTTCCACCTCCTTGAACTGTCGCTTCAGGTTGAAGCCATAAACCGCAATAAGCAGTTTTGCCTCTTCGCTTTGCGTAACCAACTGATAATGACCTTTTTCATCTGTAAAGGTATAGGCCATCGGCAGGCTGTCCGCGACGCGCAACAACATCACCGAGGCATTGAAGACCGGCTGTTTCTTCTCATTGAGTACCTCACCGGAAATGGTCGTTTGGGCGAATGTAGGAATGGCAAAGAAAAACACAAATATAAATAGTGCAATTTGTTTCATATTAACAAGTTATTTAAGTTCCAACGGGTTATAAGGCCAAGCCATTTTATAGGCTCCGCCTCGGGTAATCTCCACCTCCATCGTTTGCCCCAACGCATCCGCTACATCTGCCAACAGTTGGGCATTTGGATCAAGGCGTAAGGCATAGTCGTACAAATCGCGGTAACATTCTTGGTCAAACTTCCATGTCTCTTCCCTTGTCGCCTCCTTGTAATCGTAATTCCACATCGCAATCGGTTTGACCTCATTTCTGATGGCGATACAAGAAAAGGAATAATGCCCACGGTCGTCCTCCACTTTCAAAATCAAACCTGGCAACCCCGCGAATTTCCACGGGCCATCAGAGATAGGAATTTCCGAAACATACCAAGCCGTCCAAGTGCGACCTCGAAACCTACACATCGCTTTTCGGCAACGATAACCCAAAATCGTGCAAACCTCATCAGAAAAAGTCCAATCCATAAGGACATCTGACGGCTCTCGATATTTGAAAACTGGTCCAATATCGTAAGTCCGATGCGTCACCGCCATTTCGTGCTTCCAGCGGTCTTTATAGACCTCCATAAAAAGCCATGTGTCAGCGCCACCCGAAACATCTTTTTGCCCTTTTAATGTCCGCTTCGTGCAAATGGAATCGTAGCGGAACAAAGCATAACTATACGATTTCGACCATCTTTCCCCAACGTCGAGACGAAACACATCCTTTTCTTTTTCAGCGGGCTTCGTTGAATCGAGCACATAACTCACTTCGTAGGAAACCGAACAAATGCCCTCATCCAAAAGCGTGAAATCGTCCGTCCTCATGAATCTTTGCGCCGACAATGGAAGCACCGCCCAAAGCGAAACCATAACAAGCAGTTTTCTTTTCATCTTTACTCCAATTCCACAGGGTTGTATGGCAACACTTTCTTGTAGCCTTTGGGGGCTTCCTCCGAACCAGCATATTTGCCCGAAGCGTCCCTTTTGGCGATATGTATCTTGATACCAGGATTCACCATCCGAATATAGCCAATAAAATCTGCATGATAATCCTCCTCTTGCTTCATGACATCGGCACGGGTGCAACGCTGATAATCTTCAAAACGAGGCCCATCATACCAAATCATCGGTTTTTGCTGGTTTTCAATACCAATGCAGCGGAAAGCGTAATGCCCTCTCGATTCCTCCATTTCGAGAATCAGTCCGGGCAAGCCACCGAATTTCCACGGCCCGTCTTTCACGGGAATCTGCATCGTGAACCAAGCTGTCCAATGCCGTCCACGAAAGTCGCACTCGGCCTTGAAGCAGGGATAGCCAAGGATTTCTTTCGTCCCAAACGACATCTTCCAGTCCATCAAATCCATAGGCTCATCGTACAGGTAAATCGGCACCCGATCCACCGTTCCCATCCGGTGCATGACTGTCATCCGCTTTGAGCCGTAATACTTGTACACATCGGGCACCCAAACGCCGCCAGAATCCACAACGAAATGGCTCATGTTTTTATAACCGTCATGGCCCTTTCGCTCGCTTACCGTAAAGGCGGAATCATAACGGTGCATGGTGTTGCTGTAACATCTTGAGATGGAGTCGCCCACCATCAGGACGAGACGGTCGTAGTTGTGTTCGGTAGGTTTCAGTGAGTCGTCGGTCATCATTGCTTCGTAGGTGATGATGAAGCGGCTTTGGTCGATGACCTTGTACTCATCAATGTTGATGGGATTCTGCGCAAGCGCCAAGCGCGGAATGGCGAGCGTCAGCAGCATAACGAAATACAGTTTTTTATTCATGGTGATTTGTTTTAAGTAAGTGTTCAAAATTAATCTGCAATATCTTTTGACTTCGGAACACGGGACCGTCATTGCGAAGAATGAAGCAACGGGACTTCGAGACAAGCCCATGTCCTGCAGTCTCGCGTCTCGCAGTCTCGCGTCAAATAAGACGCACGAAAACGCCGATTTGTGACATAGTGCAAAACTACCGCATTAGTCAAGCGGTTAAATGGCCAGTCCAAACTTTTTTGGGATTGAATAATTGTAATGTTTTAGGAATGAATAAGTTGTAATTTCATTCATTCCAAACTTTTTGTTGAGAAAGTCCAAAAATTATTGGCGTTCAGCCATCTTTTTCCTGACTCTTCCCCGCAGTTTGTCCACCATATTGACAGTGGTTCCAAGGTAATCCGCCTCTTCCTGGCGCGAGACCTTGAAATGCGACAGAATGAAGGATTTCTTCTCGTCCTCGTCCAAGTCGGGGCACTTTTGTCCGAGGGTTTCCCAAAGGCTTGGGTATTTCTCCTCAACCACAGCGAGCATGGCCTTCCAATGGTCTTTGTCGCCGAAAACCGAACGTTCCAAGTCATTGAGGAGATTGGCTTTCTTGCTGTTGTTCAGATAAATGTCCAACAGCATCATGGTTTGTTGCTCCTTGTCCAAAGCCTCCGAAAGGCGGTCGGCATAGTCCTTCTGGATTTGCTCATGTTCGGCATCCCTTTGTGCCAAGGCTTGGCTATGTTGCTTGAAGTGGAACAGTTCGGCGTTGATTTCGGCTTCCCGCTTGCGGTTGCGAGCCAATCGGATTTGCGAGATTAAGAAGGCCAACAAAACCAATGCTGCTATCCCACTAATAAGAATGATAACACGCTGTTTCCGAATGATCTTCTCGTTCAATTCGTTCTGCATCACCGCCTTATCATATTTCTGGCTCATCGCGATAAGGTTGTTCCTTTTCTCTTCTATCTTACTATGATTATTGCCGATATCGTAGCGGCAGTAATAATCGAAGGCCTTTTCAAAATCACCGCGACTTTTGGCTTGATGGGCAAGGGTATAAAAATAAAACCAAATATCCTTATCTGACTCGGCTTGGTTGACAAGTTCCTCCAACTTTCCATAATAATAAGCCGTAGAATCCGAATTGCCCATCTCATAAAAGATGTTACCCATGCCGCTGTAATAAAACATCCATAATTTGTCGTCCATCATATTGGGGAGGCGGACTTGCATAAATTGGCGGAGATACTCAGCCGACTTTTCGTGTTTCCCAGCATTGAAATACATCGCATAAAACGCTGAAAACACATTGCTTTTTGTTTCCACCGAACCGCTTTGTTCGGCGTATGCCAACGCTTGGTTCATATACATCTCGGCAGTATCGTATGCCCTATGGAATTGATAGAAATCACCCAACTCTCTCAGTGCATCGGCACGGTCGGCATAGTCTTCGCCAAAGCCCTCTGCGGCAGACTTCAGCAACGAAACGACCGCTTCTTTGTCGGCATAATAGCCCAAACATCTCGCAATGTTGAACCGTGCATGAGCCACCGTCAGCGTATCGTCTGCCATCAAACCGTAACGCTCAGCCTCTTTGAACAATTGCAATGCCTCCGCATTGTTGCCCGAATCCAACTGGATGCGAGCGTTTTCCAAGGCATCGTGGGCGGTTTGCCGTGCATCACGGGAGGTGGGATGGCAAGCTGCCAACATTGCGATAAGGAAAAGCAAAACCAAATGATACCGTTTCATGGGGACAAAAATAGACAAAATACTCCGTTTCACTTCACCTAAAATCACATATCTTCCAACGATAGTCCTTTCATTTGGATTTGATAGGCCGAAAACTCCGACGGCAAGACTCCCGCTTTTTCTTGCAAGTCTTTCATGCTGATTCTGTCCTTGTTGCGCTTGATTTCGGCCACGAGACAAGTCTTGTCAAATTCGTTCAAAGCCACCATGTCGATTTCGTTCTTGCCTTTGCGGTCCCACCAGTTGCCCACCTTCGTGAATTTGCCGCCTTGCATCGCCTTCTCTTGGAAATATCGCTCCAAAGTGCGCCCTGTGAATTGCGCATAATTGTCTGTCACATATTGTTTTAGCAAGCCGAGTTGGTTGCTTTCAATCAAGCCTTGATAGGGATAGACGAAGCGAAACCAGAAGCGCAGGAAGCAGTCGTCAATCTGCCAGCGGATGTTCCTCACACCCGGCTTGCTCAACAAAGGCGTGTTCTTGCTGATGAAGAGATAATCCTCATGCATATTGTTCAGGTAAGCTCCCGTATTTTTCCCGATGACGCTGTCAATCTCGTTTTGTGTGGTCATGCCACTGGCGATGAGTTGAAGGATGGAGAAATAAGTGCCATAGTCGCGGCCAAACTCCGAAATCAGCAGCTCGGTGCCTTCGGTCAGGAAGGGCGAATCGGGCGACAAGGCGAAGTTGAGCATTTTTTGCTTGGTCGTGGCACGAGCGTCCATCAGCAAGGCGACATATTTGGCCACGCCGCCCGTGAGCATGTAGAGACAGAGCAAATCATCGGGATTGTAATCGGGGTTGTGGTCGGCCAAAATGTTCTTCAGTGTCTCGATACTGAACGGCAACAGGCGAATATGCGAGTCGCGGCGACCATAAAGCGGTTGGTCGCTGTGGTCGAAAATGCGTTTCATCATCGAATAAATGGAGCCGCAAAGAACAAGGTTGACCTGTGTTTTGTCTTTGTTCCGATCCCAAATGTCTTGTATCTCGCTTGGGATGGCAGCGTTGATACCCAACAAGTTCTGAAATTCGTCAATGATGAGCGTATAATGGTGGTTTTCACCGTATTTCATCAATTCATTGAAAAGATTGCCGAAGTTTTCCACTTGCCCATACAATTGCAAGTCGAGCACTTTTTGCGCCTGCTGCTGGAACTTTCGGCAAAGCACCTGTTCGTTGTCTTTCGAGACATACAGGTACAGGCAGGCTTTGTTTTCCGCACTTTTCAGTAGTAGAGCGGTCTTACCAATGCGTCGTCTTCCAATGAGCGTGGTCATCATAGAGTGGCTGGCTGACTGTTGCCAATTCTTTTCAAGTATCTGTAATTCAGCATTCCTATCGTAGAATTTCATACGCTACATCAATTTATTTAATCGTTGTTAATTTAACCGTCATTAAATTAATGACGATTGCAAAGATAGTGTTTTTTCATGAAACAGCACCATCTTACAACTTTTTTCTGCTGAAATCTCATTTTTCCCTACCTTTGCAGCCCGAAATACCTTATTTAATATGATTACCCAAGACCAACTTAAAGACGTATGTAAGAGGATTGATGCCTTGAGGAGGTATCTTTGACGTCGAAAGACGTACCATCGAAGCACAAGAATTAGACGAA
Organism: uncultured Bacteroidales bacterium; assembly: GCA_946185535.1. Taxonomy (GTDB): domain Bacteria; phylum Bacteroidota; class Bacteroidia; order Bacteroidales; family F082; genus Limimorpha. The sequence continues at coordinate 67,002 of CAMHJX010000004.1, read as the reverse complement.
AAGACGCAAGACCCGCAGTTTTGGGCCGACCCGAAGGCCGCCGAAGCCACCATGAAGAAGGTGCGTGAGGTGAAGGGCTGGCTCAACGGCTACAAGGAAGCCGAAGACGCCGGCAACGACCTTACCGTGCTCTTCGACTTCGCCAAGGAAGGCGAGGCCACCGAAGAGGAAGTGGACGAGCAGTACAACGCCACGCTGAGAATCATCGAGGATTTGGAGTTCAAGAACATGCTGCAAGAGGAAGCCGACCCGATGAGCGCCGTGCTGAAAATCAACGCGGGTGCGGGCGGCACCGAAGCCCAAGACTGGGCGCAGATGCTCATGCGAATGTATATGCGCTACGCCGAAAACCACAAATACAAACTCACCATCTCGAACCTCTTGGAAGCCGATGACGCTGGCATCAAGCAGGTGACGATGAAAATTGAGGGCGACTATGCCTACGGCTACCTGAAAGGCGAAAACGGCGTACATCGCTTGGTGCGCGTCAGCCCATACAACGCCCAAGGCAAGCGTATGACATCGTTCGCCTCGGTGTTCGTCACGCCGTTGGTCGACGACACGATTGAAATCGTGGTCGAGCAGTCGCGCCTGTCGTGGGACACCTTCCGCAGTGGCGGCGCAGGTGGACAGAACGTGAACAAGGTGGAATCGGGCGTGCGCCTGCGTTACCAATACAAGGACCCCTACACGGGGGAGGAAGAGGAAATCCTCATCGAGAACACCGAGACCCGCGACCAACCCAAGAACCGCGAGAACGCCTTGCGCCTCTTAAAGTCGCAACTCTACGACCGCGAGATGCGCCACCGCATGGAGGAGCAGAACAAGATTGAGGCAGGCAAGCTGAAAATCGAGTGGGGCTCACAAATCCGCAGCTACGTGTTCGACGACCGCCGCGTGAAAGACCACCGCACCAACTACCAGACCTCTGATGTTCAAAGCGTTATGGATGGAAATATTGATGCGTTCCTTAAGGCGTACCTCATGGAGTTCGGAGGGAAGAAAGAATAACTTAAAGCAATATCTACAAAAACAAACAAAACAATGAAAACTTTAACCATCATCACCTTGTTTTTGGCCATGCTTGCCAAAGACCCGACTCCAGCCATTCAACAATTTGTGAAGACCTATTTCCCCGAAACCACCATCCTTTTCTCCCAACGCGATGAAGGCGAATATGAGGTCAGGTTGAGCGACGGCACGGAAATCGAGTTTACTCGCAAAGGCGAGTGGAAACACATCGACTGCAAGCACTCTAATGTTTATACCAGCGTGCCCAACGCACTTATTCCTGTTGAAATCGCCAACTATGTGAAAGCCAGCTTCCCCGATGAAGATATCATCAAAATTGACAAAGATCGCAGAGATTGGGAAATCGAGTTGAGCAACAGACTGGAAATCAAGTTTGACAAGAAATTCCGTGTCCTCGAATTCGACGACTAAGGTTATTCCCAAACCAACCATCAAGCGGCTTGAAATCTTTCAGGCCGCTTTTGTTTTTTTGTGGTGACTTTACAATATGTATTTCAAAAAACGTATTTTTGCAGTCATATAAAAACATGTATTATGATTACTTTCTTTATCGCTTTGGCCGTCCTCATTCTCGGCTATTTTGTATACGGAAAGCTCGTCGAGAAGGTCTTCGGCATCAACCCACAACGCCCCACACCTGCCATCACTATGGCCGATGGCGTCGACTACGTGCCGATGAAGCCCTGGCGTATCTTTTTGATTCAGTTCTTGAACATCGCAGGTGTAGGTCCCATCATCGGTGCTATCATGGGCGCACAGTTCGGCACGGCATCCTTCTTGTGGATTGTGCTGGGTAGCATCTTCGCCGGTGCTGTCCACGACTACCTCGCTGGCATGATCTCGTTGCGCGACAAGGGGGCAAGCCTGCCTGAAATCCATGGCACCTACTTGGGCAACGGCGCCAAACAAATCATGCGTGCCTTCACCATCATCCTGATGATTTTGGTCGGCGTAGTGTTCGTCAACACCCCTGCCACGCTGCTGAACGCCAACTTCACGCAAGGCTGGAATCCTTACATCTGGATTATCATCATCTTGGTTTATTATCTGATCGCCACCTTGTTACCCATCGACAAGGTCATCGGCAAGATCTACCCCATCTTCGGCATCCTGCTGTTGGGCATGGCTGTGGCCATCTTTGTGGCCTTCCTCATTTATAAGCCTGAAATCCCTGAGCTGTGGAGCGGCATGCAAAACCGTCATCCTGATGCGGCCAACAACCCCATCTTCCCGATGATGTTCATCAGCATCGCTTGTGGAGCCATCTCCGGCTTCCATGCCACACAGTCGCCGTTGATGGCACGTTGCATGGTCAATGAAAAACAAGGTCGCCCCATCTTCTACGGTGCCATGATTACCGAAGGCGTTGTGGCTTTGATTTGGGCTGCTGCCGCGGCCTATTTCTTTGGTCCCGACAGCGTAGTTGATGTTACAGGTAAGAGTGGAGCCGCTATTGTGGGCATCATTGCCAATACTTGGTTCACGCCTGTTATTGCAACCATCACCATCCTTGGAGTCATCAGTGCTGCTGTCACTTCAGGCGACACCGCCCTGCGTTCGGCACGACTCATCATCGCTGATTTCATGCACTACGACCAAAAACCCATCAAGAACCGTCTGATTGTGGCTGTCCCGATGTTTGTTGTCACTGCCGCCATCTTGGTCTACAGCATATCCGATGCCAAAGGCTTCCAGGTCATCTGGCGTTACTTTGCCTGGGCCAACCAAGTGCTGGCAACGGTGACACTTTGGGCTATCTCAGTCTACTTGGCCAAGAACAAAGGGAAGATGTGGTATCTCATCACCCTTATCCCTGCCCTCTTCATGACCATGGTGACGGGATGTTTTCTCTTCGTGGCCAAGGCAGCCGACGGCGGACTTGGTTCCATCCTACCCCGCCCTGTCGGATACGGCATCGGCGCAGCTATTACCGTGCTGGGATTGATTCTCTTTATCCTCTTCTTAAAAAAACAAAAGAATTGCTTCACAAAGAAATCCTAGAAAATCTGGTTTTATATCATTTCCTTCGATTTCTTGCCGAAGGCAATCCCAATAATAAAATGCCCGACTGGAAAACCAATCGGGCATTTTTCTTTTTTGGAGACGCAAGCATTGCGTCTCTACAACAGATTATTTCGTGGCCTGAGCGTAACCAGCACGCACAGCCTGGATGTTGAGGTCAACGACCTCCTGGCCTTTCTTGCCGAAGATATGGGCAATGGCTTCTTCCACCTTCTCCATGGAGATGCCGAGATAAGGCACCGTGGCACCCAACAACACCATGTTGGAACGGGCCTTCAGCTGCTTGGCAATCTCGTTGGCGTTGAAGGAAACGACATGCTCAAGCTTACCCAACTCAGCGTTGATCTTCTCCATATCGGGATAGTTGCTGATGTTGATGAACGGGTCGTTGTTGGTGATGACCCAGCCTTCCTTGCTCAGCCAAGGCAGATAACGCAAGGCTTCCATAGGCTCTGATGAGAGGATGATGTCGGCCTGACCCTCGGGAATGACGTCGGCATAAATCTCGTTGTCGGAGATGCGGAGGTGCGAGAACACCGAGCCACCGCGCTGCGACATGCCGTGTATCTCGGACTGTTTCAGGTTCATGCCCATATTGAGAGCAGCGTCAGAGATAATCTTGGCCACCGAAACGATGCCATCGCCGCCCACGCCGCATAATACTATATCTTTTTTCATAATTTCAAGATTTAAGATTTCTAATTTCAAGATTGGCTTTCAGCTCTCAGCAATCAGCTTTCAGCCAGGTCAAATCCAAGCTGATAGCTGACTGCTGATGGCTGATAGCTTATTTTTTCATGTGTTTCTTCAGTTCGACGATGCAGGTGCGGTGCGGGATGATGACCGACACGCCATTGTAGTTGACCTCTTCTTCAATGATCTTGACATTCTCTTCGTGGTTCTTGGGCAACGGGACGATGTCGCGGATGTGTTCGGGCTCAACGCCAAGGCCTTCGCAGATACGGCGGATCTTGTTGTGTGCCGATGAAGGCTGACCACCCGTCATGGCGGTGATATCGTTGTCGAGGATCATGACCACGACGTTGGCCTTCTCGTTGACGCAGTCCATAAGACCCGTCAGGCCGCTGTGACCGAAGGTACCGTCGCCAATGACAGCAACGCTCGGGAAGATGCCCACCTCGCTGGCGCCCTTGGCCATGGTGATGGAAGCACCCATGCACACAGTGGTATTGATGGCACCCATGTTGAAGCCCAAGGTGTAGCAGCCGATGTCGCCAAACACCTTGCCACCCTTATGGTTGGCCATCACGGCGTTCAAGGCATTGTAGCTGTCGACGTGCGGACAACCCTGACAGAGCGCAGGCGGACGGTTGGTGACCACTTCTGGCACCTTATACATTACAGGCACATCCATGCCAAGAGCCTTGGCCACCTTTTCAGCGTTCAGTTCACCATCGCGGCGGATGGTCTCATCCAAACGACCCATGACATTCTTACCCTTGCCGAGGAAACCCTTGATGTGCTCTTCGACAAACGGTTGACCGTCTTCGAGGACGAGGATTTCATCGCACTCGTCATAGAGCTTGTTGATCATATCGTAAGGTAAAGGATACTGTGTCACCTTGACGACGGGATAGGGGCATTGTCCATCGGGGAAGTTCTCCATCAGGTAGTTATAGGCAATACCTGTGGTGATAATACCGATGTTCTTCTTGGGGCCATCGAAATACTTGTTGAAGCCCGAAGTGGCCGAAGCCTCTTCGAATGCAGGCTGCTTGTCAATCAAGTCGCGATAGAGACGCTTGGCATTGGCGGGCAGCAGCACGAACGACTTGGCATCGGCGGGCTCGGTGAGTTCGTTTTGCGGACGAACGGGCTTACGCACCACGCCAGCACGGCTGTGAGCCAGACGGGTTGGGATGCGGTAAAGCACTGGCGTACCGAGTTTCTCGCTCAGTTCGTAACCATAATGCACCATATCATAGGCCTCTTGTTGGTTCGAAGGTTCCAACATGGGAATCATGGCCCAATGACCGTAATAGCGGCTGTCCTGTTCATCCTGCGATGAGAACATGCTCGGGTCGTCGGCCACCACGACAAGAACACCCTTAGTGCCGATGATGGCGGCATTCATGAAGGGGTCGCCACACACGTTGAGGCCAACATGCTTCATACAGGTCATGGCACGCTTGCCAGCATAAGCCACACCGATGGAGGCCTCAAGGGCAGTCTTCTCGTTGGCGCACCAGTTGGCAATCACACCAAGTTCCTTGGCTTGTTTCGAGTTGATGACATACTCTGTGATTTGGGTTGAAGGCGTGCCCGGATAGCTGTTGATGGCCGAGCCGCCAGCGTCGATGAAGCCCTGAGCAATGGCCTCATCGCCTAAAAGCAATAATTTCTCCATATCGTATAATTCAATATTTAAAATTCAAAATTCAAAAATGGACCATGTGGCTGATAGCTCATGGTCAGATTGGCACAAAGATACGGAATAATTCGATACAAACAAGAAAAACTTTACCATCATTGCGGATTTAGTCCGCAAAACTTATGCAGGCGCATAATCTGCTCAAGGAGCACATCGTCTTCATCATCATTTTCATGCCAAATGACATAATCGGCAAGCAAGCGTTTGCCTTCTTCAGGCCATTGTTTGGCCATGCGTGCTCGGATGGTTGCCTCATCGCAATGGTCGCGCTCCATGGCACGGTGCAAACGAGTGGCTTCCGATGCCGAAACCATCACGATGGAATCAAACCGTTTTTCCAGACGCTTTTCAAAAACCAATGCCGACTCAAACAAGACATATGGTGCATTTTGTTTTTCCATCCATCGCTCAAAATCGACAAACAAGGCAGGATAAAGAATGCCTTCCAACTCAGATTGGGCTTTTTCATCATGGAAAATCAAGTCGGCAATAAGCTTCCTATTTAACTCTGTTTTGGAAAGATAAAACGCTTCACCAAAGCGTTTCACCAATTGTTGGCGCACCTCGGGCAGGAAATACATCTGCTTGGCAGCATCGTCGCTGTTGTATACAGGAATATCCAAATGTTGTTTAAACAATTCGCAGACCCACGACTTGCCGCTGCCGATATTGCCGGTGATGGCGATTTTTTTCATTGCACGATGAGGTATTCCACCTTGTCTGGACGAGTACTGAGGATTTGGACTGTGGGCGGCCATGAAGCAAGACGCACGTCCAGCAAAGGTTGCATGGCTTTCAGTTGCTGTTTGTCGACAGATACCGTAAAGTTCTCAGGAGTGATAGAGGTATAGTCGCGCATGGCCACAAGGCATTTCACCGTCATGGTCTCGGGGAAGAATCGCATCTTCAGGCTATCGGTCATCTTGATGGGCACTTCAACATCCATTTCGGTGAACTTCTCCACCTGCACATCTGCTTTCACTTCCTTGACATCGGAGTGAATGCGTCCGCCTAGCAAGTCGAGCGGTACGGTTGCACTGAAACTCTGACTTGCATTGTCGCGGGTCAGCAGCTCAGTTCTCACCATTTTGATGGAATCGACAACCTCTTGTGATCCGAAAACCGTCACTGATGAAGGCTCAAGCATGGGAATCCCGTAAATATCATATTGGCGAGCCGTAGTAATGCGGGATTGCAAAACGACAGGAACCACTTTCGACTTCAGCGCATCCATAGTGAAATAAACCTTCGCGTCGTTCATGGTAATGTCAGACGCGTTGATATTGAGCTTTTCAGCCACTTTTTCGGCCACATACTGGCTGCTGAAAGAATAGGTATTGCCATTTTCAAGGCGAAAAGGCACCTCATTCAGGGGAATGCTGACAAAACGGTTGGGCTCACGGATCATCTTGTACCTCAAAGTATGGAAACCATCGATATTGAGCGACATCTTTACGGATTGTTCATCCGACGAAACCCATTTATCTGTCGGTACCCCCTCCATCAGCACACGAAAAGTGGTCTGGGTGACATACTCCTCCGACAATTTGACCAAAAACCACGCTGCGGTGGATATGACCAAAAAAATGAGAAAAGTGAAGGCGGAATGCTTGTTGGTGCGTTCCACCTTCTGTTTGATACGATTCAACTCGTCCGTCATGTCAAACCGCTCCGATGATTAGATTAGGCTTGGCCTACGCGGCTGGCGTTTTGAACCAAGGCACTCTTCTCCACTTCCACTTCTGTGTTGGGAGCAAGAGAGATAACCACGGTGGTGTCCTTCACTTCGACCACTTTACCGTGGAAGCCACCGATGGTGACCACTTTGTCGCCCTTTTGCAGACCTTCGCGGAATTTTTGCTCTTCCTTGGCCTTCTTTGACTGCGGACGAATAAAGAACAGCCAGAAAACGACGATGAGTAGGATAATAAAAATGAGGCTTGACCATGGGGAACCACCGCCTTGAGCGCCTTCAGCACCTGCTGCACCTTGTGTAGCTGTTCCGCCAAACAATAAGATTGTAAGTAAATTGTTCATTTTTGTAGATTTAAGATTCAAGATTCAAGATTCAAGATTTAAGATTTAAGATTTCCGAACGATTCGTTACTCACCTGTCGACTCTAAACTCTCGACTAGTATTGGTCAGGTGTTTGCACCGTGCCCTTGATGCGCAGCGTCGTCTTTGCCGGATTGGTGTTCGACATGACCGTCAAGAAACGGCTTTGGAAACCATGATGTCCTGCGCTATTGTAAGTTACCTTGATATCGCCCGTCTTTCCCGGCTCGATGGGTTTGCGGGGATAGTCGCCTACCGTGCAACCGCAGCTCGACCCTACCTCACTGATAATCAATGGCATATTTCCTGTATTGGTAAAATGGAAGGAATAGGTCACCACCTCACCCTGAAGGAGTGTGCCGAAATCGTGTTCTTCCTTGTCAAACTTGATAGCTGCTTGTTTGTTTGAGGTTTGGGTAGCCGATTTGGGGCTGGTCACCAAGTCGGTGGAGAGATTGCCTTCACTTTTGTCATCACAAGATGTCATCACGCATAAAGACATAATGACAGCTGAAAGCAAATATTTGATATTCAGAAAGTTTTTCATTGTCTTTGGGATTTGATAATCATCACAGAGCCTTGGTAGGTGGCATCGTTTTTCAGACCTTTGCATTTCAGCACATAGAAATACGTGCCATCCGACAATCCTCCGCCATCCCAATCGTTATGGTAATCGCTGGATTGATAGACGATGCGTCCCCAACGGTTGAAAATAGTCAAGTCGGCCTTTTCATAATAGCTGTTCAAAGGCTCATAACCTTCATATTCCAATGCCGACTCGCCATCACCTCTGGATCTTCTACTGTTGTTATTCCCACCGCCATTTAAGTCACTTCCTTGGTCAATAGTGATGATGAAATAGTCATTGGTGCCATCGCCATTGGGAGTGAACACATTCGGAATCTTCAGCTTTACAGGCTCCACCCTGATTGTACGAAGATAGATTGTGTCACAACCCTGTGGGTTGTACACTTTCAACTCTGTACTGAAGTCGCCCGTCTCCACGTAGGTGAAGCGCGGTTCCTCCAAGGTTGAGGTGATATTGTATTGCTGGTTGAGAATCCAATAGAAGTTGCTGATATCCAACGTGTCGGCAGAAAGATTCTCGAAGGAATAGGTAACATGCGGATTTTGCAGATATACCGTATCTCCTGGGTCTGTAAAAATCTCAACCACGGGGTTGGGATAAGCCCTCAGCATAACGCTGTCAGTTTGCGTGCAGCCACGGTTGTCTGTCACCTTGAGGTAATAATAGTGATAGGCTTCGAGGCCGATCGCCCAGTTTGGATTCCCAGGCGAGATATGCAAGGGTGAAAGAGGTCTGTCATGCGTCAAATCTCCACGAGACCCATACCACACATACTCAAATGGCGGAGCGTAAACCTGCGATGTAGAGTCGACGTTAGCTACCACCTGAGCGGTTCGCCCGTTTTCTTCCTCGTTGTTACTGCACGTCAGTTTCACTTGCCGGAAATCGATCTCAAAACGAGGTTTCACCTCCACCGTGATTTCATTCTGGCAAACCAAAACATTGCTCTCCGTCTCACGGATTTCAACGCTATAGGTCGTTGTTTCGTAGGGATGAACGGTAATGCTATTGGTTGTCTGTCCGCCGGGCGACCACAAGAAAGAATACAAGAAATTGTTGGGCACACTGAGCGTCACATCACTCTCACTGCAAACAGGCATATCAGCATTGCAAGTGATTTCGCAAGGTTCCTGCGCCATTGCAATGACCGACCACGTTACGGCCAAAAATAGCAACAAGGCTTTGCTTATAATGGAGTAGTTTCTCATTCCTTAATTAAAATAGGGTGCAAAAATAGGAAATTTCCCTTGATGAACGCAACAAGATGGCGATTATTGTTTCAAATGCCTATTAGAGCTTCACTAATTTCATTGCCTTGCCCATCGTGACGGATGTGCCGTAGTTGACAATATAAACACCTGAAGGCCATGAGCTTGTATCAATAGTAACACTCTTATGATAGCGAATCAAAGGGATCATCTGGTTGCCATAGAGGTCATAAACGGTCAAATTTCCGTAGTCTAAGTCATCGGTACGAATCGTAACCATACCGCTGGTAGGATTGGGATAAACTCCGCCTTCAGTTTCGATATCGGGAATCGAACTACCTGGTATCAAGGCTTTCCATGAAGCTTCCCAACCCGTGGAGGTAGTGGCGCAATCGGAGCGAAACTCCACGCACATCACATTGGATGAAGACTGCACCGTTCCAGGACTTTGCGTGTTCCAACGGCCAATCTTCGGGGCATAGACATTGTCGCCGTCATAAATCCAAAGGAAGTCGAAATCCGTCTCCAAGCTAAAATTGGTGAAATCCAACTGGATGGTCGATTCCTCAGGACCACGAATCACCCAAATCTTGCGCTCATCATTAGTGTAGTTCTGATGGTCGAAACGGCCTTCTTCGCCTTCAAGGACTATCGTAGGCGTACCCTCATTGATGAGTTTGTAGTAATAGTTCCAGTCCCAATATGGACCCGGGTCGGTGTGCGATTGGTCGGGATAGTGCTGATGCCCACGGATTTGGACGCAGGCTCCTTCACCACCGAGGTTGTAAAGCCCGTTGTTGAGGCAGAAGCCATTGTCCAAAGTGTCGCGGTCGTGGGTGCGTCGCCCTTCGATGGCCTCATAGCGTGAGCAAATGCTACGCACCAAATCAGCCGATGACCGATACATCTCTTCGGTGAAAAACTCCCAGACGTTGCCATAAGCTTCATGTTCAATACCGATGGTATAGCCGTTGGCTGTGCGAGCATGCCATGCCTTGTCTTTCTCAAACACCATTTGGGTAATCTGACCATCAGCCGAGCGAATGACATAATGAGCCGAAACCTCTGCATCACAGTTCTTGAACCAACTGATGCAGCCTGCGTATGAGCCTTCCGTGTAATGGATGACCACTGCACTCACTTCTTTGGTACGCTCTTCCCAGTTGCATTCCGGAGCAGGGTCCCAGATGGCAGGAGGATAGTCGGGACTACGCGTAACGCCCAACTCGGGCGCAGTAAGCATCTCGTAATGCTCACCAAAAACCGCTTTCAAGTCGATGTCGTATTTCTGAAAACCAAATCGTTCTGCCTTCTTAGCATCATTCAAGAAAGTACACACTGAATAGAGCATGGACTGCATCGGATATACGTCCTTCTTCTCCCCTATCGGCAATTCGGAAAGTTGTTGGATGACAGAAAGATAATCCTTTATTTCAGCAGCTTTTATTTCCTTTGCTAATTGTTCGAACGCCTTGGCGTAGGCCAACACGTTCTTTTCGGGACTTTCCAAAATCTCCGTTTCCGAAATGCCCGACAATTCCGACACAAAATGCAGATTCTCACGGAAATAGTTTTTTCCGTCCTTCACCAATCCCATCAAGCCGTAGGCGCGCGGCATGGCATCGGGACCGTCGTGGAAATAGTTCGCGTCTGTCAGATGATGGCAATGCGTGTTTGTGAACGAAATGGCCTCGAGCAAGCCCTTGGGAATGTCGGGACAAGCTTGGTAGGCGGATTGGAAGGTTGATTTATATTCTTGGTTTATTGTATTTTGTGATAATGCCACAAAGGGCATCATAAAGTATAACAAGAATGTAACATTTCGTTTCATAGAAGGAGTCATTAAACCGAAATACCCGTCAACATTACGTCATCATAAAGAGGAGACCAATGATCTTCCGACATAAGAACAGGTTCAATGAGCATACTAACTTTATTGACATCCAGTCCGAGGGCGATGGACATTTCAAGCCACTTATCATCGGCTATGGTGGGAACAATGACGGCCACATCTATATCACTCCAAGGATTAGCATAACCTTTGGAATATGAACCGAACATCATCACCTTGGCCTGACCATTAAAACGAGGATAAATCACTCGCTTGTATTCTCTGACGAGTTCAAGAGCCTCATCTTGAGTAAGCACTCTTGGAGTATCCATTGCTGCAACTGTTTTGTTTGTTCTACAATCCTGCTAATCTTATCTTCATTGAGGCTATTCGCTATACTACGTTTGTAGTCTGGATAGCGAGCCTCAATATTCATCGGACGAATTTCCTCAAGAAAGTAACGCTGTTCTTCGCTCATTTGCTCATATAATCCGCAGAGTTCGGACAGTCGTTTGTGTTCATGATTGTATGGAGGCACTTCATCGCATGTAGCTGTCCAGTAAGCTTTGAGCATCTTTTCTATTACCTGATGGCACATAAAAGCAGAATACAGCCACCGCCTACTTGCAAAAAGAAACTCAGCTAAATCAAGGTCTTCAATTGCGATGTCCAGCCAGTATTGCACCTTCTCTTCCCTTGTCATATTTTACAAATCTATTCTTTCCGCTTGCAAAAATAAACAAAATCACCAACATCGCAACATTTTTTATGTCTGTGTTCATGCCATTTTCCGGCAAGCGGTGAAATGCAATAGAACCCCTGCCAAACAAAAACACAAATCCCGAACAAAGCCCAAGCGAGGCGAAAGGATATCCATCAATTGCACCCGCCCAAAATGCGGCTGCTGCAATGCGACAGCCCTACAATGGCTGGGCTGTAGGGCTGTCACACCGTGGCAGCCGCAAAACCACAAAAGGCACCGCCCTTTCCCCAAAAGAAATGTCCGACTAGGGAAAGGGCGGATGAGAATTGGTGGAGTCAGATTCGAAAGAATAAGACTAACTATTCTCGTATCTTGAAACCTCTTGCGTTATACTCGATGGCATCGAATTAATGGAATAATTCTTCTCCTCGCGCACACGTTTTCTAATCTCTCTCTTCAACGAGTCCTTGCTTTTTCCTGTAACTGTACAAAGCTCATCCAACAATATTGACTCAATGGAATAAAAAGAATCAATGTCCTTAAGAAGCGTAAGTATCTTCTTCTTTTGTTTCTCTATTTTTTCTTTTCTAATTGAAGGCACGAGGCCAAAGCATATTGATGTAATTATGCTTGCAAACCCAAAAATCAAAGCAATGATTATTCCTGTATCCATATCACTAATGTATTTACAAGGTTATTCTCATACATTTATTCCACGTCTCGCACCAAGCGCACAGAATTACCCTGTTTACGGCTTGCCATGTGTGGGTTGAAGCCATATAATGAACTCAACTGGTACGCCACGACAAAGCTGTCATCGTAGACGTAGGAGGCCGACCAGTAGTGTACTTCGGAACCGACATAGTAGACCGAAGTCCTAAAGCGGTAGCCTGCGGCAGGCAGGAAGACAGCCCCACTAGACTCCAAAATACTCCAATCAATCACTGTGATTTCATTGACGGTATACGCCACATTAGCCTCATTAGTGTTGTTAAGCGTATAGATGGTTGGATTCCAATCATCGGGCAACAGAACCACGCCTTTCACGTCATTGACAACCGCCTTGGCATAGCGGATTCCCGAAAGTGGAGAACGAGTGTTGAAAACATAATTCCATTCGTCGCTTGTTAAAGTACGCCATTGATTGGGAAGGTTGCTTCCGTTTGAAATGGCATTATAGCCCCAATCAGCCTGACCAGTTTGGTCGTACAGATTATAGGTAATATCACCGTATGCATAATATTCATTATCGTCATTGCTTGTGCTCCACGGTTGATAGCTGATGGCACCATGATTGAAGCCGCTCGTGCCCCAACCAAACAAGTCTATCCATCCGCTGTAGGTGGATGAAATGTTGCTGTTGTCACTACCAGTAATAGTTCCTCCAGGATTTCCATATCCAGGATTTTGAGAACCGACATAGTCCCATTGGTTGTCGGCAAACTTCCATGTGTTGGTTGATGCCTGGTATTGCAGGTTGCCTTGGGAGAAATACACTTGGTCGCCAATGCTATTGATGGTGAACTTTCCATTGATGGCACCCGTGAAAACGCCGCCCGAATGAACTTCTGTTGCAACAAACACTGGAATACCAACAGTCAAATAACCATTCTCAACAATGACTGGCACAGCGCCACGAGTACCCGTATAGGAAAAATCATGCGAATAGGCTGTTCCCATCGAACCAGCTTCCAATGCGCCTTGAGGCAAGAGGATAGCCCATTTTTCACCATTACCAGCGGGCAAAGTGATAATGCCAACGCCTTCTTTGCTGTTGGTCAAAGTGTTTTCAGCGAAGTTTACCGTCACCTTATTGTTAAAGCCCGTCACACAGATAGCCGCTTCCGAAGCCGTGGTAACATTGAATTTCACCAAGGCGCACTTGTTCAGCAAATGGGCAGTGTAGTCCGTCATGCTTGCGGTGTAGTTCTCATTCGACAGTGCTGCCGAAATCACGGGCAGATGCTCAGTTTGGTCACTGATGACCACCGAGCAAGATTGGGTAACACCCGAAGTAAGCGTTTCGGCTGGTGTGACATTACCGAGGAAATAGAATTGTAGTGGATAGCCTTCCGTCGCATTGCTGATGGCTCCTGTGAACAGACTGCCGTTGTAGGTCAGCGTGCCCACATACTTGCCGCCGCTGGCCACAATGATTTGATCATTGTTCTCAAAGTTGACCGTGCCTGTGTTCGGGTTTACTACCACTCTTGAGCCATCGGTTGCCGAGCCTGACAAAGCACCGCTCACATCAAGAGTGATGGTCACGGCTTCGCCTTGGATTTCTGCGTTGTTTTGTTCGTTCTTCTTGCATTGCGAAAGGCTCAGCACCAATGCCAATGCCATTACGATTGTGCTAATTCTTTTCATTTCAATTCTTTTTTAACGGTTTGATTTTCTTTAATGTTGCATAGCCTGCGCCTGCCGCAAGCAGAATGAGTAGTCCGCTACCCGTTGGCGTTTCGCCAAAGGTTTGGTTGGTGATGCCGCCATCGGTGGCACCAAAGCCCTGATTGTCAATGCCGTCTTGGGTGAAGCCAAAGCCTTGATTGGTTAGGTTGCCGGATGTTGCTCCGAAGCCTTGATTCAGCAACCCCGATGCGCCAACCTCACTCCGATTGGCGTAATCATTGTTGCCTCCTCGTCCGAACAACCCTCGGGAGCCGTCATTCTGTGCCACCATCGGCGGCGACAAAACCACTCCCGCAGCCATTGCCAGCAAAATCACGATTGTTTTCGTCTTCATTTTCTTTTTGCTCATTGCTCTTTTTTGAAGTTTATAAAGTTGTTAGTTACTGATTTTCAAACAATTTTGCAGATTCTCCCACCGTCAACACCAAACAAAAGAAGCGTGCGCTGTGTTATATCACATCGTACTTGAAGGTCGTAGGATACCCAATAAAAGAATGCAATAACAGCCCACGCTATAGCGGCGTGAAGCCGTTATACAACCTCCTTTTATTGTGGCCTTGAAAATTTCCTACGTTCTCAAGTACAAAGGAAGCATAACGCTTCTAAAGTTCAATATGTACGAACTGGCAATCCAATTCGGCGGCAAAAATAAGTATTTTTACGATGGTGCAAACAAAAACATGACAAATCGTGTTATTTTTCCTAAATCGTGCTTTATTATGGAATAAAAACATTATTTTTGCCGCAAATAATTTTTGGACGAAATGAAATTCGTAGACAGAGAAAACGAGACCAAGCGACTCAAACGTGTTTTAAGCCAAGAAGGACCAGCGCAACTCGTCATCATTTACGGACGACGGCGTTTAGGGAAATCAACGCTCATCCGTCATGTGTTGACCGACAACGACATCTATTTCATGGCCGACCAAACCGAACAAAGCCAGCAACTTGCATTACTGGCCAAAACCATTGGCACCAAAATCCACGACTTCGACAAGGTCGTCTATCCCGACTGGGAAACGCTCATCGTCTCTTTGGCGCACCGAGCCACAAACCGATTCACGCTGTGCTTGGATGAATTCCCATATTTAGTAAAATCCACGCCAAGCCTGCCTTCCATCTTGCAAAGGCATATCGACAGCAAGCAACTGCCGTTCAACGTCATCATCTGCGGCTCGTCGCAACAAATGATGCAAGGCCTGGTGCTCGATGCAGCCTCGCCGCTTTACGGTCGCGGCAATGTCACCATGAAACTTGATCCTATTGCCATCAGATATTTGCAAGAAATCCTCCACGCCTCTGCCGTACAAACCATCGAAGAATCAGCCATTTGGGGTGGTGTGCCCCGCTATTGGGAAATCCGCGAGCAAGAGCCTTCGCTGACGGAAGCCATCGCAAACCACATCACTGACCCTAACGGCACTTTATACGATGAGCCATCAAGATTGTTTCTCGATGATTTCCAACACACTACGCAATCTTCGGCTTTGCTCTCCGTCATCGGCAACGGAGCCAATCGCCTCTCGGAAATTGCTGGCAGGATGCAAAAAAACGCCACCGACCTCAGCGGCCCACTTGCCAAACTCATCAACTTGGGTTATATCGAGCGCGAAATCCCTTTTGGTGAAAACCCTCGCAACAGCAAACGGAGCTACTACCAAATCAGCGACCCTTTCATGCGCACCTATTATCGATATGTGGTACCCAACCGTTCTCTCATCAGTCTGCAGCGAAATGATGTAGTAAGCCAAATCATCAGCAGCAGTTTTTCCGATTTCGTGGCAGCGCATTGGGAACGACTCTGCCGAAACGCAGTCAGCGGCAACCAACTGCTTGGCACCACTTGGGGTGTGGCATCTCGTTGGTGGGGAACTGTAATTATAAATAAGGAGAAAAAAGACATCGAATTAGACGTGGTTACCGAATCCATTGACAAGAAAAAAATCCTCATTGGAGAATGTAAATGGACAGAGGGCGAACAAGCAGAAAAACTCTTCTACGACCTTGAAACAAAAGCGCAATCGCTGCCTTTCGTGAAAGGAAGAGAGGTCATATATGCACTATTCCTGAAACGACCAGCCAAAGACGGCATTACCAAGCATGTGTTTCTGCCTCAATCTGTTATCAACGACTTTATGGATTAAAACATAATTATGTATCAACAACATAATGTTTCTACAACATAATTATCATTAGATGGCTAAACAGCGAAAATTCTATGCAATGGGAAAGAAAGCGTATTAAATGAGGAAAATTCCCTAAATTTGCAGCCAAATTTGGGTCGCTTCGCGTCACCGCGAGGCACGAAGCAGTCCAGTGAAACTATTTTACTCTGGATTGCTTCGTCGTTCCTCCTCGCACTGACGCAAAGCGTGTCAAAATCAACAATTAAACACTTCAACGATTAAACAATCAACAATTAAACATAATGAGCACACTCAACGATTTCCAAAAAGAGATTCTTGCCGGCATCCCCGATGAACTGCCGGAAGTGAAACCATACGACACAACCATCAACCACGCGCCCAAGCGCAAGGACATCTTGACGAAAGCCGAGAAGAAATTGGCCATCCGCAACGCTTTGCGTTACTTCCCCCCAAAGTTCCACGCCACTTTGGCTCCCGAATTTGCCGAGGAATTGGAGAAATACGGCCGCATCTATATGTACCGTTTCCGTCCGTCCTATAAGATGTACGCCCGTCCAATTGAGGAATATCCTGCCAAATGCAAGCAGGCCGCAGCCATCATGCTGATGATCCAGAACAACCTCGACCCCGCCGTGGCACAACACCCGCACGAGCTCATCATCTACGGCGGCAATGGTGCCATCTTCCAGAACTGGGCACAATACCGTCTCGTGATGCAATACCTCGCCAACATGGACGAAGACCAGACCCTCTCCATGTACAGCGGTCACCCGATGGGTCTCTTCCCCTCGCATAAAGACGCGCCGCGCGTAGTGGTCACCAACGGCATGATGATTCCGAACTACAGCAAACCCGATGACTGGGAGCGCTACAACGCCCTCGGCGTAACACAATATGGCCAGATGACTGCTGGCTCCTATATGTATATCGGACCTCAAGGCATCGTCCACGGCACCACCATCACCGTGCTCAACGCAGCTCGTAAACACGGCGGCAGCACAGCTGGCAAGTTGTTTGTCACCGCTGGCCTCGGCGGCATGAGCGGCGCCCAGCCCAAGGCTGGCAACATCGCCGGCGTGGTGAGCATCACCGCCGAAATCAACCCGGCTGCCACACAGAAACGTTATCAGCAAGGCTGGGTCGACGAGGTGTACGACAACATCGAGGAACTGTTCAAGCACGTCAACGCAAGCCTCGCCAAGAAGGAAGCACGCAGCTACGCCTACCAAGGCAATGTGGTGGACCTCTGGGAATATGCCGCTGAGCACGACATCCACGTCGACCTCGGCTCCGACCAAACCTCATTGCACAACCCGTGGGCTGGCGGTTACTATCCTGTAGGCCAGTCGTTTGAGGAATCCAAGACCATGATGGCCGAGAATCCCGAGCTTTTCAAGGAGAAGGTGCAGGCTTCGTTGCGCCGCCATGTGGCCGCCATCAACAAGCTGACCGCCAAGGGCATGTACTTCTTCGACTACGGCAACGCCTTCCTGCTGCAGAGCAGCCGTGCCGGTGCCGACATCCTGAAAGAAGACGGCACCTTCCGTTATCCTTCCTACGTTCAGGACATCATGGGCCCGATGTGCTTCGACTACGGCTTCGGCCCCTTCCGTTGGGTCTGCGCCTCTGGCAAGCCCGAGGACTTGGCCGTCACCGACGACATCGCTTGTAATGTGCTTGAGGAGATTGCCCGCACGGCTCCTGCCGAAATCCAGCAGCAGATGCGCGACAACATCCAGTGGATCCGTGGCGCACAAGAGAACCACCTCGTGGTGGGTTCGCAAGCCCGTATCCTCTATGCCGACTGCGAAGGCCGCACCAAGATTGCTGCCGAGTTCAATAAGGCTATAGCCGATGGCCGCTTGAGCGGTCCCGTCGTCCTCGGCCGTGACCACCACGACGTCTCTGGTACCGACAGCCCGTTCCGTGAGACCTCCAACATTTATGACGGTTCAAGCTTTACCGCCGACATGGCTGTGCAGAATGTCATCGGCGACAGTTTCCGTGGTGCCACCTGGGTGAGCATCCACAATGGTGGCGGCGTGGGCTGGGGCGAAGTCATCAACGGTGGCTTCGGCATGGTCCTCGACGGCAGCGCCGATGCCGACCGCAGGCTCCACAGCATGTTGCACTGGGACGTGAACAACGGCATTGCCCGCCGCAACTGGGCCCGCAACGAAGGCGCCACCTTCGCCATCAAGCGTGCCATGGAGGCCGAGCCTAAGCTGAAGGTCACTATGCCGAATTTGGTGGAGGACAAGATTTTGGAAGGGCTGTTTTAAGTCATAGGGTATTAAATGAAATGCTAAGGGTGTGGCACAATGTCGCACCCTTTTTTTGGCCTTTAAAGAGCTATTGATTTAATCATCAATAAAATCACACTTGACACTTTTCAAATACTTGGCGTCTTTTCTGCTATAATAAAAAGAATAATAGCCATATCCATCAACACAATAGTTAGGCTCATCCCTTTCAAAAACCAAAGGCTTACCATGTCGATCGCTGTCAATAGTAAAGACGACATGGCCGCCTTCGGCTTGCAAACGATCTTCTTCGATTCTTATCACCAATACAATCACATCTTTAGGCATATCGTCATCACCTACATAATAATCGTAAGCAACATAGACATTCTCCAAGGGAGGATCCTGATCATAATACTTATCGAGACAATAGTGGGGATAAACAAAAACAGAATCTATGCCATATATTTTTTCAAAATATCGAGTGGTAGAGGGACCATAAACCGCAGCGTTTACCATTCGATGTAAAGAAGGAGAATAGTCCAACACAACGCTTCCTCTTGAGTCCATTATCACTTTCATGGATGCTTCATGTATCTCTCGTTGCCGAAGGGTTTCACGCACTGCAAACACAGAATCCACTGCAAACAAGACAAACAAAATGGCTATCACTACATTTCTTGCCATCCCCTTCAAGTCATAATTATCATACAAGAACTTCAAAGCCAAGACAATCGACAAGGTCTCCGTGAAAAAGAAAGCTCGTCTTATGGGTCTAAAAACCAGACTGCAAGCAATAACACTCCATCCTAACGACAACAAGAGAATAGGGTTGTTCCTTACCCAATTCTTAACAGCCTCTTTGTTTTTTATCAGACCAAATACCAAAACAGCCAAGAAAATCCATAAAGCCCTGTACTTTGCAATCTCCCAAAGAGGTTCATGAAACAAATTACCCACACCAAAAAGGGAAGCACTTCCATTGTCCCATGTTGCTCTCCTATAATTACCCGGTGCAAGCAACAAAAACAAAGATCCTACAATAAAACCAACCACCAGAGGAACCGCATTCCCCTTTAATTTTTTAAAATTGAAGGCATAATATACCACGAATGCTCCACTAATGGAAGCCGCGGTAATGAATTCAGAAGCAGCCAGAAAAGCCAAGACAAACAATCCCAGTTTTCCAGAGCCACTGAAATTGCCATCCTGATACCTGAGGTAAAACAACAAAAACACAAAAGACAAGGTGTTTGCCCACAAATAGGTAGGTGAACCAGCTATCCAAAACAACGTGTTCTTAGGAACGGGGCACAGAAACCAAAACAGCAAAGCAAACAACAAGACAATTGAAATGGATCCTTCCTTTTTATCCTTAATCAGCCTTCCGCAAGTCACCATGCATAAAACGAAAAACAACGTATTCACAATAGCATACCAAATCCTATGGTCTCCCAGCACTCCACTAAACATATATTGACACGCCACCGAAAACAGCCGTCCGCCACTATAAAAATAAAACGCTCCAGTATATTTAATCAAGTCATATAGGTTGGACACGTCACTTTTCATCCAATAATCATCACCATATAAAAAGCCACAATAAGAGATGACAAAAAACGCGATTGCGATGATTAGGGCTGCAACATAGCCGACCCATGACAAACCATTTGTTTTCCGCAGATTCATGTTTGTTTTGTTTTAGCAATCAGAATATCCCAGGTTCTATATCTGTTTCTCTATAATATAACGCGGTCTCCTTTTCACTTCCTTATATATTTTCCCAATATACTCCCCAACCACACCTATGGAGAACAAAAGCAAACCTCCCAAAAACCACATTGAGAACAACAAAGAAGCCCATCCTTGAATTGTGCGACCTTGAAAATATGCAACTAGAATATAAATTATTTCAGCGATAGAAATACCCAAACACAACAATCCAATCAAAGTTATGATTCTCAACGGCTGTACCGAAAACGAAGTAATGCCATCCATTGCAAAAGCGAACATCTTTTTGGGGGTATACTTTGACTTTCCCGCAAATCGTTCGTTGCAGTCAAAATACACATTGGTTTCCTTAAATCCCAGAAGCCTCACCATCCCACGAAGGAACAAATTACGCTCTGGAAAATCCGATAAGGCTTGCAGGGCGCTTTTGCCCAAAAGTCTGAAATCTGCATGATTGGGAATAAGGTCCACGCCCATTTTTCGCATCATTTTATAAAATGCCAAAGCCGTTTGCTTTTTAAATTTTGAATCAGTCGCTCTTGTGTTTCGAACGCCATAGACAATTTCATAACCATCTTGGTAAGCCAGTATCATATCCCGAATCTTCTGAATGTCATGCTGCAAGTCAGCATCAATCGTAACGACAGCATCACATCTGCCTACAGATTGTTCCAACCCTGCCCAAAGCGCATTTTGGTGACCAACATTATGCGCCAACTTCAAACCATGAACGTATGGGCTACGAGCTTGCAGCTCTTCTATGACATTCCATGTTTTGTCATTGCTGCCATCATCAACATACAGAATATCACATTCTGTCAACAGGTTTTCCTTTATCATCGAATCAACAAGTTCTGTCAATTGGCAGTTGGTTTCGCGAAGCACTTCCTCTTCGTTATAGCAGGGTATGACAACATTCAGTTTCATTCTTCTTGGCTTTTGAATTGTTTTGACTTGAACACAAACCTTACAAGCAGGAAATTAATTGGGATGACAATGGCAAACACAAACAATGGCGCGATTTCTTCAGACACGCCAAACGCGAGGAACAGGTTCAGGAAAAGCATGTGCAACACATAATTGACAAGATGCGAAGCGGCAAAGCCAATTCCCTTCTTGAAGGACAATGTACTTTTGAAAGTGAAATATGCTGTCAGATACAGATTTACAAACCAAGAAACCAGATAGCCAATCGTGTAAGCAACATTGACATTGATAAACAGGTTGAGAAGATAGTATATGCCGTAATGGATGCCCGTGGCAATCAATCCAACTATGGCAAATCTGACAAACTCCCTAAACTTTGGGGACACATACAATTGCTTGAACTTGCTTGCCAGAACTGTAGCCATACTTTTTACAACGTCCTTCCAATGACAATAAATACACAATGACACCAACACTACATCTTCAAACAACCATATCTGACCCAAAAAAGACAAGCGGGAATCATCGTGTTCCCATAAGTCGGTGGAATAAAGACCGACATACGAATCGAGGCAAAGATACAACTTTTTCATTTATGCAAGCATATTGATAGAATTTGCCTTTTTTTGCCAATAAATTTGTACCTTTGCAGCCTCAATCAAAATCGCATAAAATACACAATTATAATGAAAAAAGAAGTCAAATTCAGCCTGGTTTACCGCGATATGTGGCAGTCGTCAGGCAAATATGTGCCACGCAAGGACCAACTGGAGAAGATTGCGCCCCTAATTATCGACATGGGCTGCTTCGACCGTGTGGAGACCAACGGCGGTGCCGCCGAGCAGGTCAACCTGCTGTATGGCGAGAACCCGAACCCATCTGTCCGCGCTTTCACGGCAGCATTGCACAAAGGTGGCATCGAGTGCCACATGCTTGACCGCGCCCTCAATGCCCTGAGAATGAACCCTGTGCCCGCCGATGTGCGCCAACTAATGTATAAGGTGAAGAAGGCCCAAGGCGTCGACATCACCCGTATCTTCTGCGGCCTCAACGATGTGCGCAACATCATCCCATCCATCCATTGGGCCAACGAAGCTGGCATGATCTCACAAGCCGCCATGAGTATCACTTACTCACAGGTGCATACCGCTGAATATTATATGCATATCGCCGACCAACTCATCGAAGCCGGCGCCAAGGAGATTGCTTTGAAGGACATGGCTGGTGTGGGTCGTCCCGTCAGCCTGGGCCGCATCGTGGAGCATATCAAGAAACAACATCCGAAAATCAAGGTGCAATACCACGGCCATACCACACCGGGCCTCTCGATGGCCTCGGTGCTTGAGGTGTGCAAGGCCGGCTGCGACTACGTTGATGTGGCCATGGAACCGCTGTCGTGGGGTACCGTCCACCCCGACGTCATCAGCGTGCAAGCCATGCTGAAGGACGCTGGATTCCTCGTGAAAGACATCGACATGAAGGCCTACATGGCCGCCCGAAGCATGACGCAATCGTTCATCGACGACTTCCTCGGCTACTGGATCGATCCGCGCAACCGTTACATCAACTCATTGATGCTCGGGAGCGGCCTTCCCGGTGGCATGATGGGCTCGCTCATGGCCGACCTCAAAGGCGCCCATGCACTCATCAACATGAACTACAAGGCACAAGGCAAGGCCGAACTCAGCGAAGACGAGCTGCTCGTCGAACTCTTCGACGAAGTGCAACGCATCTGGCCCATGGTCGGCAACCCGCCTTTGGTGACGCCTTTCAGCCAATACACCAAGAACATCGCCCTGAAGAACCTCATCGGGCGCAGCATGGGCAAACCCGACTTCAGCGACCTCGACGACGCCATGTGGGGCATGATCCTGGGCAAATCGGGCCAACTGCCGGGCAAATTGGACCCCGCCATCATCGCTTTGGCCAAGGAACAAAAGCGCGAGTTCTTCACCGGCAACCCGCAGGACAACTACCCGAACGAGCTGCCTCACTTCATCGAGATGATGAAGAAAGAAGGTTGGGACCGTGGCCAGGACGACGAAGAGCTCTTCGAGTTTGCCATGCACGAGAAGCAGTACCGCGAGTACAAGTCGGGCGAGGCCAAGCGTCGTTTCAACCAAGAGCTGGAGGCCAAGATGAAGGCCAAGTTCGAAAAGGCTGGCGGCGAAGCCAAGATTCCGGATCTGCGTGCCTTGCGCCACCCCAACGCCGAGCCTGTCATCGCCCCCGCGAGCGGTGTGGTGATGTGGGAAGTCGACTTCGACGACAAGAGCATCGCTCCTGCCCCTGGCAAGGTCTACAAGGAAGGCGATCTGCTCTGCGCCATCAACAGCGAACATGGCATGGAGCCCGTCTACGCCCTCTGGCCTGGCAAGATTGTCGAGGCCACGGCTGACCAAGGCAAACGCGTCAACAAGGGTGAAACCATTGCATTTATTGAGAAATAAGACCTATTGGGACAATTTAAGCATCAAGCAAAAGCATCGTGGCATATTATTTGCTATTTTTGCCGCGTCTTAAATAATCGACAAAAACACCTAACCTAATTATTAACTTAAACTTAATCAAAATGAAGAAATTATTTTTGACCTTAGCCCTTGCCTTCGTTGGCATCCTTAGCGCAAACGCTCAACTTTGGATTGGCGGTTCGGCCAATGCAGGTTTCCAAAAGAACAAAACCGAATTCAAGATTGCCCCTGAAATCGGTTACTCATTCAACGAGCGCTGGACTGTCGCCGCTGGCTTGGCCTTTCGTCACGTTGACGACAAAACCGACATTGTTGATGTGAATTTCAACCAATTCTGCATCCAACCTTACGTCCGCTATACGGCTTGCACCATCGAGAAGTTCTCGCTGTTCTGCGATCTCGCTGGCGACATCGACCTCCTCAGCCCACAAATGTATGCCGTTGGTCTCAGACCTGGTATTGCCTGGATGGCCACCGAGCACTGGACAGCTGCATTCCGTTTTGGCTTCTTGGGTTATGACCACCTCTTTGAAAGAGGCGAAGGCTTCTTCCTGGATTGTGGTTTAGGCACATCGTCAATTGGTTTGTACTACAACTTCTAAATCATAAAGATTTGAGATGCCAACTTTGCATCTCTATAAAAAAAGCCGCTCTTCGGAGCGGCTTTTGTCGTTTATGGAATGCGTTGGTACACCGTCGCCACGCGACTCACATTGTAGATTTTCATTGTGATGTCATCCCCCTTCTTCTCCGAAGGAAACCTCACACTTGCATCAATATTCCCAAAGCCGCCGAAAGCCTTGTCGTCGGTGGTAAGGATGATGCGATAGTCGCCTGTCTCCCTGACGGGAATCTTGTAATCGGCTACAGAATGCGGCCCCCAGTTGAAGACAAAAATGAGGTTACCACGCTCGTAGACGACGGTCTTGTTTTCCTCGTCGGCATAGAGCATCCACGCAGGTGGTGCCTGCATCACGGGATGGTGCTTCACAAAATCGAGCATGGCCTTATCGAAAGCACCCATGAAGCGGTATTTCAAGTTGTCATTGTCCACCAACGACCACTGGCGACGGGCGTATTGGTAGCTCCAGCCGTTGTCGAGACGCGGGAAATCGATCCACTCGGGATGGCCGAACTCATTGCCCATGAAATTGAGCCAAGCCTCGCCGCCCAAAGTGAGCGTGAAGAGGCGAATCATCTTATGCAGGGCAATGCCACGGTCGACGGTCATCGAAGGCGTATCGAGGCTCATTGCAGTGTACATTTCACTGCCCATCAGACGGAAGGCGATGGTTTGGTCGCCCACAAGTGCCTGGTCATGGCTCTCGGCGTATGCCACCGTCTTGGTCTGCGGCAGGTGGTTGGTCATGGTGAAGAAGAAGTTCTTCATGTTCCACTGCTCCTCCGGCTCGTCCTTCAGCACCTTAATCCAAAAGTCGGGCAAGCCCATGCCCAAGCGGTAGTCGAAGCCCATGCCACCGTCAGCGATAGGGTTGCAGAGACCAGGCATGCCGCTCACATCCTCCGCAATAGTGACGGCTTTCGGATTCAGCTCATGGCAAAGTGTATTGGCCAGTTGCATATAGGTGACTGCATCGTCATCCACATTATCGCCAAAGTATTTCTCTGGCGCATCAAACGTCGTTCCAATGCCGTGATCGAGGTAGAGCATGGATGTTACACCATCGAAACGGAAGCCATCGAAGCGGAACTCTTCCAACCAATAGCGCACATTAGAGAGCAGAAATTGCAGGGTCTCCTCCTTGCCATAGTTGAAGAGTTTGGAATCCCAGAGGTCATGATTGCCACGCACTCCAGGATGCAGGTATTGACTGTCAGAGCCATCGAACAAGTTGATGCCTTCGCGGATGTTTTTCACCGTGTGGGAATGCACAAGGTCCATAATGACCAGCATACCCATGCCGTGTGCCATATCGATGAGCTCTTTCAACTCTTCGGGTGTACCGAAACGCGAACTCGGTGCGAAGAAATTGGAGACATGATAACCGAACGAGCCATAATAAGGATGTTCGGCGATAGCCATGAGTTGGATGGCGTTGTAGCCGTCGGCCTTGATGCGTGGCAATATCTTTTCTGTAAACTCCTTGTAGGTTCCTACCCTAGCCTCCTCCTGTGCCATGCCAACATGCGTCTCGTAGATCAGCAGAGGCTCGTCTTTCAGTTGCGGTGCAGCATGTTTATATATATAAGGTGTGGGCGGATTCCAAAACTGACCTGCGAAGTCCTTGTTGCCTTCGTCCTGAATCACTCGCTTGATATACACAGGGATGCGCTCATGTTCCCCAATTTGCGACTGCACCAGCACCTTTAGCTTACTGCCATGGACAAGCCTATCACCAAATTCGCTGTCGGGCAGAAAGATCTCCCACAGGCCTGCACCTGCCAGCTCCAGAGGATATTCATAGCGGTTCCAGTTGTTGAAGTCGCCCATAAGAGAGAGGTAATGTGCGGCGGGTGCCCACTCGCGGTACCACCAACCGTGACGGCGTTTGTCGTAGTTGAAGCCCAAAAACTGGTGTGCCGTGGCAAAGGTTTTGAGGCTGCCATAGTTGTTTTTTATGTCGTTCAACCGTTGTTCGTAACGGTTGTGGCGGTCGTCAACGGCTTTGCTGACAGGGTTGAGCCAAGGGTCGTTTTTTACAAGGGGAAGCATAGCATAGTTCTTTTTATTACTGCAAAAATAACAAATTATCTACAAATCTTACAAAAATCAAAACATTGACTGTTCACATCACAGCCGCTTCAACCAAAGGCCAAGGAAACGGTCGTATATGATATAGCCCTTACTGGTCTGGTAAACCAAGTCTTTGTCCACCAGCACCGACAAGGCTGACTTGACACTGCTCGTGCTAGGCAATTCGAAACGCTTGATAAACTCATTGCTCAATGGCTGTTCAACAAGCTCTGCACGGGCGATGGCTTTGAGCAAACTGAACTGGTTGTCGGTCAAAAACGAGGTAAGCATTTGATAATGTGGTGCCAATGCGTTGACATGGAACAAAATCGCATCTACGGCTTGTTTGTCCGTTTCCACCTTTTTCCCTTGCTCATACAATCGATTCAGGATGGCTTGCAGATACCAGGTAAAGCCGTCAAAACGCTGATAAATGTCATGGAACACCTGCTGACTAAACGAACCTTTCTTTGCCTCGAAAAAATTGCTGGCAAAGTCGTAATAGACATCCTCTTGCAATGGCTCCAAGTTCATCAGCTGAGTACTTTGGTAGAAAGGCCTGTTGGGAGCACAAAACATCTCCTCCATCAAGTGTTTCTTGCTTCCGGAAAAGATAAAATTCACATGGTGGATAAACTGAATATAGGAACGCAACAAGGCCTCAGTGCCCGTTTCAGGATATTCTGTAATCTGCTGAAACTCATCTATGGCCATGTACACCGGCTTGCCCAAGCCGTTTAAATGGGAGAAAACGCTCTTGAGCGTATATTCAGCTTGCGCAGGAACCACACTCACCGAAACAGTTGGCATCCCCGTCATCAAATCCGGAGAGATGGTAGGTCGAAGCCCCTTAAAAAAATCCAACACCTTGTTCGCAAACGATTTTTCCCTTTCCAACGCCTCCTCGATAACCGTCTTGCACAATAATTCGACAAATTCTTGAATGTTTTTGGTCGAAAAAATGTCAATATAGATGCAAATTGCATCTTTATTTTCCATCTTAATCTGATAAAATGTATGGTTTATCAACCCCGTTTTTCCTATTTTTCTAGGCGAAATTAGGGTGATATTGCGTCCGTTTTTGAGCGAAGAAATCAAATTTTCCGTTTCTTTGACACGGTCACAGAAGTATTCTGGTCCTTCGTATCCTTGGAAAACAAACGGATTATCAAGCTGTTTTTGTTTTTTTCCTGCCATAATAACTACCTATTTTCATTGCGAACTTTTCGTAACGAACTTTACGCAACGAATTTTCCGCAATGCAAAAATAGAAATTTTTTCATTTACATTACACTTATTGTGTAATTATATTAAAAAAACATCAAGTCAGCTCAAAAAAAGTCAACTGATACCATGGAACACTACCTCGCCCGAATCCAAATCAACCACTTTCGTTTCCGAAGCCTCCAAATGAACAGGATGCACCTCAGAAGCGAAATCATTCATATCAAATTCGTTGGCTTTGCTTCGGCCCATCAAGGCCAAGGCATCGTGCGGGATTTTTACCTCCACATCACGGGCTTCGCTGCGGTTGAAGTTCACGACGACGAGCAAACGCTCCTTTTCGGTATAACGCAAAAAGGCATAGACAAACTGCGGGTCGAAATTGGAATACCAAGGGTTGCACCACATCAAGTCATAGAACTTGCCCTCGCTGACGGCTGAATGTTCCGTCCTGAAATGCAATAGATTACGATAGTAACCAAACAACTTTTTTTGCGCATCATCGAAGCTTACGCCATCAAACAAGCCACTATTCATCCATTTTTGGTGCTGCGGCATGTGGCAATAGTCGAAGATGGAAGTGCGGCCATCATCGCCACTGTAACCCATTTCACCATTCGCCTCTTCCCCACTCTCTTGGCCATTGTAAACCATGAATGGTCCCGTATTTATCAAGGCGGAAAGCGCCACGGCGGGCAAGGCCGCAAAGGCATCGCCCACGAAATGCGGCGAGGCCAAGCGCTTCTCGTCGTGATTCTCCATGAAGCGCAGCATGTGCAGGTCCAAGTCGTGCAAATCCTTCCAAACTTGGGTGATTTCCTTCGCCTCATGGCCGTGACACAAAATGTTTTCCAAAGTATTGTACAGCCCAACCTTGTCATACAAATAATCAAACCCAGCTTCCAAGAATAATTCATAAAGCGCTGGTTGGTAGATTTCTGCAATCATCAGCGGCTGGTAATCCTTGCGCAACTCGGCAATCGCCCACTGCCAAAACGCTACAGGCACCATCTCGGCCATATCGACACGGAAGCCATCGACCTGCTTGGCGCACCAGAACTTCAAGATACTCAGCATTTTTTCCCAAGTGTCGTGACAATCATAGTTCAGTTTCACGGTGTCGTACCAATCATTGAGGCGCGGATTTGGCGCAAAGACATTATTGCCCGTTGCCTTGGCGGGAAACTCCTCGTAAAACGGTTCCACCGTTTTACGAGGCGAAACAAACGCCTGCCCCTCACAATAATAGAAATTGCAGGCATCGAAGCCTTTGTTCTGTCGCGCCAAATGATTGGGAATAAAGTCGATGATCACTTTCATCCCGTGACTGTGAATGCGCATAACCAACTGCTCGAAATCGGCCATCGTGCCCAAATCAGGGTCGACGGCGCGATAGTCGGTGACAGCGTAAGGCGAGCCTGCCCTGCCCTTGGTAATATCAGGGTGAGTGCCCGTCGACTCGGAGGCATGTTCCAAGATGCCCGTCAGCCAAATGTGCGTGATGCCCAAGTCCTTGATGGCGTTGAGCGCACGATCGTCGATGTCGTTGAAAATGCCGCAGCCGTTCTCAGCTTTGCTGCCATAAAAACGCAATTCGGTCTGTTTGTTACCGAAAAGCCGTACAAAGAGTTGATAGATATTCATATCGCAAAAATAGAAAAATTCTGTCAATACCTGCCGTTTTGGAAAAATATACTACTTTTGCACATTATGAAAACACACAGAATCCTACCTCTTTTTGCAGCCATGCTGCTGAGCAACATCCTTTCCGCCCAAGTGCAACCCACTTGGGAATCCATCAACGAGCGAGGCTACCCGCAGTGGTTCAGCGACGCCAAATTGGGCATTTTCATCCATTGGGGCGTGTATTCCGTGCCGGCCTACGCCAGTCTCGAAGGCTACGCCGAATGGTATTATCGCGGCCTGATGACCAACGACGACCGCAAGGCTTTCCAAGAACGCATCTATGGCAAAGACTTTCAGTATGAGGACTTTGCGCCGATGTGGAAAGCCGAGCTTTGGAATCCTGACGAATGGGCCGACCTCTTCAAGAAATCGGGGGCGAAATACGTGCTTTTGGTCTCGAAGCACCACGATGGTTTCTGCCTCTGGCCGAGCCAATATGCACCAGGATGGAATTCTGTTGAGGTCGGACCAAAGCGCGACATCTGCGGTGAGTTGACTGATGCCGTGCGCAACAAAGGCCTCAAAATGGGCTTCTACTACTCGCTACCCGAATGGAAAAGCGACATCTACCGCTGGTATGTCGACCCCGACGAGAACATCGGCACCTATGTCGACACGCACATGATTCCGCAATTCAAGGAGCTGATAACCAAATACAAACCGACCATCCTCTTCACCGATGGTGAATGGCGCAACACTGCCGAGCAATGGCATGCCACAGAGTTGATTTCGTGGTACTATAACACGGTCGGCAAAGAAGCCATCGTCAACGACCGCTGGGGCGAAGGACAACAACACGGTTTCCGCACACCTGAATACAGCGCGGGCATCACCCTCACTGACCGACCCTGGGCGGAATGTCGTGGCTTGGGACGTTCTTTTGGCCTCAATCGCAACGAGCCATTGGAAAACCACATGACCTCCGAAGAGCTCATCCGTCATTTCTGCGTCCTTGTGGCGGCAGGCGGTGGCATGACGCTCAATGTGGGTCCTGCCGCTGACGGTAAAATCCCGCTCTTGCAGCAAGAACGTTTGCTTGACCTCGGTCGTTGGCTCGACATCAACGGGGAAGCCATCTATGGCACGCGACCATATAAGAAGTTCTACGAGATGAAGCCTGTCAAGGTGGTATGCAACGACAGCGAAATCAACTTCGACTGGAAGCGCAATTCGCCCGATCCTGCCATCAGCTGCGACCATTTCCAAGCCCATTGGCAGGGAGTGTTCTCTTGCATGGCCGACATCTATACCTTTGAAATCCAAACCGATGACAAAGCAAAACTAATCATTGACGGGAAAAATGTCATCGAAGACACAAGAAAAGCGAAGACTGGCAAGATAAAATTGGCGCAGGGGCAACACAGCATCGAAGTCTTCTATGAGGAAGATGAGCTTGAGGCCACCATCAGTCTGTATTGGTCATCGAAAAACATGGAGAAACAGGTGATGAGCGGATTCCAAGTTGGGAGCATGCTGCCCGCCATGGGCTTAAAAGCCACCTATACTTGCGAACAACCCAACATCTGCTACACGCAAGGCAAAGATGCCCTCTATGCCATCGCTCTTGATTACCCTGAAGACCAATTGGTGTTGAGCCTCGACAAGCCAGCCGATGATATGAAAGTAACATTGTTGGGTTGCCCAAAAACCTTGCCTTGGACATACAAGGATGGTCAACTTTTCATTGACACGAGTGGACTGAAATACAGTGACTTGAAGAGTACAGCGGCTTGGGTGTTTAAGATGAAATGAAAAAGGAGGCTCCTTCGACGCTTCGACAAGCTCAGCGACCGAAGGAGCCTCTTTTCTATCTTACTTAATCTGTCAGCTCCTTAATTCCTTGATAGCCGATGATTCGATTCGTCCGCTTCGGCACCCGCTTAATGAAAAAGCGCTCATCCGCCTGCACAAACTTGACATGCAGCAAATCACCTTTAGGGAAACAATCCAAGGCACTGTATCGGATAGGGCCATCATTCGTCTGATAGGAAAAGTCGGAAGTCTTCACAAATGTCATACGCTTTTTACCCTTGAGTATACTGGAGTTGAAACCGTCAAAATAGTTGCGATTGGCCCATTTCCCAGCAAACTCTGCAGGATCCTTCAAATCGTGAAGATAGACGCGAAACTTTTTGCTCGTCTTTGGCTGGATTTCAAGAACTTTCTGAAACACGACATTTTTGTCAATGGTCGCCTCCACATACATCCATTGGAATCGGTTATCGGGCTTCTCCCAAATCGGGACAAAATGCACCATCGCCGTCGTGGAATCGTTCACCTGCATGACATAGTCGCCTTGCATAGTGCGGTAAAACTGTTTGACGTCTTCTTCAGTAAACTTGGGATGTTTTTGAGCAAAACTACTAAATGCCAACAATATAGCGGCAATAACCAATGCTATTCTCTTCATATCAGATTCTTTCTTCGGTTTGAGTGTGCAAAAATAGCAAAACTAATCCTCTTTTGTCAAGGAATTATGCATTTCTCCTCTTTCGTTTCTTCTGCAGCGATTCGAATGCCTTGTCAAAATCGCTTTCAGTGTAGCTGTCGTCATACACATAATGTTCGGGACCCAAGGTTCCATACATTGTGTCCTCAAAACGGAAGAGCAACCGTCCCGTTTCAATCAGCCGGTCGTTGTCATAGTCGTCGGAAAACGACCCCAGCCTATTAAAGATTTCTTTGGTGACCTCATAAAGGTAGCGAGTCTGTCCTTCACGATCGGTGTACATTAAATGGCCAAAGTACTTGTTGCGCTCTTGGTCGTAGCAAGCTTTCCAACAGTTTCCCTCTTTACAAAGATTCATTACGCTTCTTTATTGGACGATATCATTCCCAGTTCATCCAGCATGAATGCATATTCCAAAACGACTTCCTTGAACCCTTCGAAACGCCCGGAAGCGCCACCATGGCCATAGTCCATCTCGGTTTTCAGGTACAAAGGATTTTTGTCCGTCTTCAAAGCGCGGAGTTTAGCAGCCCACTTGGCGGGTTCCCAATACTGCACCTGGCTGTCGTGCAATCCCGTGGTGATGAGCATGGCGGGATAATCCTTGGCTTCCACATTGTCGTATGGCGAATAAGAAAGCATATAGTCGTAATACTTTTTCTCATTGGGATTGCCCCATTCATCATATTCACCCGTGGTGAGCGGAATACTCTCATCGAGCATGGTGGTGACGACATCTACAAAAGGCACTTGAGCGATGACACCTTTCCACAAATCAGGTCTCATGTTAGTCACAGCACCAACGAGCAAACCGCCAGCGCTACCGCCCATGGCAAACATTTTTTGCGCCGAGGTGTAACCTTTATTAATAAGGTATTCAGCGCAGGCAATGAAATCGAGGAAAGTGTTCTTCTTGTTCAGCATCTTGCCGTCGTCGTACCACTGCCGTCCCATCTCCTCACCACCTCGGATGTGGGCAATGGCCCAAATGAAACCGCGATTCAAGAGGCTAAGGCGTGCCACGGAGAAATAAGCATCCGTACTAGAGCCATAGGAACCATAACCGTAAAGGACAAGTGGACGGTTAAGGGTTCCTGAGCCAGTCGAAGGACCCGACCCTTTTTGGCGCGGCCCTTCGACAGGCTCAGGGACCGCAGCATCCACGTTTTTCTTGTAAACAATCGAAATCGGCACCAGGACACCGTCATGTGAAGGCGCCATCAAACGCTCGGTGACATAATCTTCTGGATTATAGCCACCTACAATTTCCTGCCGTTTAAGCAGTTTCTTAGTGCGTTTCTCCATATCCCATTCGTAGACCGACGAAGGTGTGGTCATGGAATTGTAGGCATAGCGCAAGGTGACGGCTTCAAAGTCGGGATTGGCACCCACACCAGCGGTGTAGGCAGGCTCACCGAAATCGAGATAATAGTCTGTGCTGCCGTCCCAAGTCCGTATCCTGATATTGACCAAGCCATTCTCACGCTCCTCTATGACGAAGAACTTGCTGAAGATGGTAAAACTCTCAATCATCACCTTCTCACGATGGGCAACGACCTCTGTCCAATATGTCATTTCCGTTTGGCCGACTGGAGCTCGCATAATCTTGTAATTCTTCGCTCCATCAGCATTGGTTTGAATATAGAAATGCTCACCATAATGGTCGATGCCATACAGCATGTCGGACTGACGTAGCTGAAATACACGAAACATTCCTTCAGGTTGGTTGCTTTCAAGGATGCGGCATTCCGACGACAGCGTTGACTCCGAATTGATAATCATATACATCCGAGACTTCGTTTTACTGATATAGCAAACGAAAGTCTCATCTGTTTCTTCGTAAACCAGCACATCGTCGGTAGCAGGTGTTCCCAAACGGTGCCTCATGATTTTGCATGGCCGCAAAGTCTCATCCTTTACACCATAGAAAAATGTCTTGTTGTCACTTGCCCAGACCACATTGCCCGAGGTGTTGGGTATCGGCTCACCGACCAGCTCGCCCGTCTCCAAGTTTTTGACATAAACGGTATAGATACGGCGACTCACGGTATCGACAGAATAGGCCAACAACTTATCGTCCTCACTGAGGCTAAGCTCACCAATCTCGAAGAAAGCATGGCCTTCGGCCAACACATTGCCATCAAGCAAAATCTCCTCAGGTGCTTCTAGACTTTGATACTTGCGGCAGAAGATGGGATACTCCTTTCCTTCCTTGTAACGAGTGTAGTGATAATAATCACGGATTTTAATCGGCACCGAGTTGTCATCCTGCTTAATACGTCCCTTGATTTCTTTAAAAAGCTGTTCCTGAAGAGGTTCAGTATGTTTCAAGCAAGCCTCAGCATATTGGTTCTCTGCTTCAAGGTAGGCAATCACCTCGGGATTCTCGCGCTCGTTGAGCCAATAATAATTGTCAATTCGGGTATGGCCATGCATCGTCATCTCATGTGGACGGATGGCGGCCTTAGGGGGAATAAAAGTGTCTTTCATTGCCTAATTACATCAGAATGAGAAAGTCAAGCCAAAGGTGGGAAGGGTAGGCAGCTGGCGCGCTATATCGCTGGTGACCAGATTGACATAGAACACGTTATTGCGATTGTAGACATTAGTCACGCTTAGGTCTGCCTCCAACATGATGTTCTCTGTGAAGTAGAACTTACGCTTCACATCAAGGTCGAAACGATGGTAGGTAGGAAGACGACCCGCATTGAGGTCACCATAGAGTACACCAAGTTCGCCATTGGTAGTGGTGTAATCGAAGTTGATGCCATCCTGGAAGGAGTAATACTCATAGAAGCCTTGCACTTGCGTGAACGGGAAGCCCGTACCGAAGTTCCAACGACCACTAAACTCCCACTGACGTTTTGAGCCAGCAGTATAGGTCAGAATGACATTGATGTTGTGACGACGGTCGAAGTGAGGTGCATATTGCAGCAACTCAACACCGTTTTCCACGGCTTTTTCGTATTCCCTTGTCACGAAACCCAGAGCATAAACGGCCCAAAGATACCAATGCTGATCCTCATATTTC
The DNA here is from genome assembly GCA_946185535.1 of uncultured Bacteroidales bacterium. GTDB lineage: Bacteria > Bacteroidota > Bacteroidia > Bacteroidales > F082 > Limimorpha. The sequence goes on along the minus strand of CAMHJX010000004.1, from coordinate 32,153 downwards.
AAGGACACATCGAAGCCGTAAGCGTCACCAGTTTCCTTAGTGAAGTCCTTCTTCAGCAAGTCAGGGATTTGTGCGTTTTCAGGATTGTCGGGATAGAGCTTGTTACGGTTGATGTTGGTCAGCTGCACGAAGTCCTTCCAATAGCCTTCGATATTCAGTGTGGCATTGCGCGACAAGTCAAACTCGCCACCCAAAATGAAGTGGTTGGCTTTTTGCAGGTTGGTCTTGATTCCCTCTCCGTTATAGGTCTCAGGCAGATTGTCGATACCTGAAAGGAAGCCGTAGAACAGGTTGACCACATCGCGGTCGCTGGTGGCCGCCACGAAATTCTGCGAATACATACCTGCTGCAGCCTTCAATCGCAGACGGTCGGTGGCATTATACTTCAGGGCGAGACGCGGCTCTGGCGATAGTTCAGACAGAGAGGCATAGAACTGCAAGCGGAAGCTCGGTTCCAGCAAGAACTTGCCCAACACAGCCTTGTATTTCGCGTATGCACCAATCTCAGTGGAGTTCAGCTTTGCTCCAATCCTATTGTGTCCATAAACACTATAAGTCTGATAATCCGTTGTATAACCCAACATTTCAATACCATATTTCAGGGTATTCTTGCCCATGAACTGGCTGAAGTCGAAGCCCATGTTGAAGCCGTTGATATTGCTGTAACGGTCGGGATTATCCGCTTCAATCATGCGTGAAGTATAGCTTGAATAGGCGACCGTACCTTCAATCATCACGGGAGCCTTGCCCGGGATGACGAGGAAATTGGCACCGGCACCATACGAATCCCATCCAAAGTCGGAAAGTGACATATAATTGTTCACTTGGTCGTTGAACGAGAAGCCGAACAAGTTGATTTTGCTTCCATTAGGGGCATTCAGCGAAACCTTGCCATAAAAGTCTTGGTAGTTGAAAGGAAGTCCGGTTTCGGATGCGTATGGATAGAGAAACTTGCTGGATTGTTCAAGATAAGAGTTCTTGGCCGAGAGGATGAAAGAAATCGTGGCTTCGTCAGGGGTCTTGGCTTTCTTCAGCGGGCCTTCAATCATCACCTTGGCGCCGAAGCAGTTGGCGCCTAACTTACCTGAGATGCGTTTCTTATTGCCATCGCGGGTGGAGATGTCCATAATGGAAGAGATACGGCCGCTGTATTCAGCACCGAAGCCACCTGTATAAACATCCGCGTTGCGGATGATGTCGGTATCAAACACCGAGAACAAACCGATGGAGTGGAAGGGATTGTAGACCACCATGCCATCGAGCAGCACCTTGTTTTGAATGGGTGAGCCACCACGGATATAGAGCTGTCCACCTTGGTCACCCGTAAAGATGACACCTGGCACCACCTGCAGGTATTGGGCGAAGTCGGCCTGACCGCCAATGCTCGGAATCTTAGTGATGGTCTTGGGCGTAACGGTGATGACCGAGGTCTTGGTCTCCGTGCGCGCCTCAATCTTATCGGCAGTAATCGTCACGGTTTCCAACTTCTGACTGGTCTCCTTCATGTAATACTTTCTGTTGATGCTTTGGCCTTTCGAAAGGTTAAACGACTCTCGGATTGTATCGTAACCCACGCTAGTAATTAATAAGGTATAGCGCCCATCAGGAATACGGTTGATGTTGAAATAGCCGTTTTCGTTAGTCGAGCCGCCAAAGGTAGTGCCCTTCAGATAAACGTTAGTGAACATCATGGGCTCGCCGGTAGACTCTTCATAGACGAAACCCTTAATGCTGTTGTCTTCTTGAGCAAAGGCCACGAAACCAGTAAAAATGAATAGTGCTGTGAGAATCAAACTCTTAAAGCAGTAGTTAGTCATAGTAATAGTAAATAGATTATTTGCAAAATAGCTAATTAAACAATTTGCAAAGTAAGTAAATTTATTTGAAACATCGATTAAAAAACTGAAAAAATCGCTAAAAAATCCAATTCAAATGGGATATAGGCTTTTTAAAGCCAAAAAAGGGTGGTGTCGGTCAACACCACCCTTTTGGTTTCAAGTCATAGAAGGCTTCACTTCTTCACGACAAACTTTTCTGTCGATACGGCGCTACCGTTCACAAACAGTTTGCAGAAATAGATACCTTCGTTGAGGTCGGCCACCGAGACGGAGAGATGTCCTTGCATGCCGTTCACCTGTTGGCTCTTCACCTCTTGGCCAAGCAGATTGTAGACCGACACGGAAGCTCTGTCGCTGGCATTGATGTTGTAGTCGAAATTCACAACTGAGGAAGCCGGATTGGGATATGCCTGGCCGAAATGCACAGCGCCAACCTCATGAATACCCTCGCCTGACCTGTGGAAAACCACATTGATAATAGCAGCGTCTTCAGGATGACGTTCGTCATAAGCGAAATACCTCACCTGCACCTTGCCGAACACATTCTCGTCGAACATCGCATGGAACGAAAGAGCTCCAACAGATGTAACGCTGTTGGCAGGTACAGCAACAGGATTCGGGCTAACATAAGTGTCAGGGAAGAAGCACTGGCCCCAGCAGAAAAAGTTCGAGACACCTTCAAGGTCTTCAATGACCTCTTTTTTAACCAAAACATTCAAATCCTGACCAGTAAGATTCCTAATCTGCATATCCTGAAGATATTCACCCCATTCCGTTGGAGTGTTGCATTCGATGGTTTCACCTTCTGTATAGGCGTGACCATCCCATTCAAATTGTAACGATTGAGCTGAAACCCAACCCATTACAGCTAAAAACATTAAAGTAAAAATAGACCTTTTAACCATAGTATTATGCTTTTGAAATTATTCCTCTTGGTTTCAATTTGCAAAATTGCATATTTTTTCTTTATTACACAACAAAAACATTGCCATTTTTTGAAAAATATCTACTTTTGTGCTGAAAAACATCAAATAATCACGCTAATGAAAAGGTTAACTATCTTTTTGGCATCACTTATGATGCTGGTTTCACTGAAAACCAACGCTCAAAACGAGCGTATGTTATTACTTGAAAGCTTCACCAACACTGGCTGTGGCCCATGTGCAATGTACAATCCTGGCATGGATGCACTCATCGCCAACAATCGCGACAAGGTGGTGGCCATCAAATACCATGTAAGCTGGCCATCAGGTGCCGATCCGATGTATCTACACAACACGGGTGATAATGGTTCTCGCGTCAGTTATTATAGTGTCAATAGTGTGCCTCACGTTGTCGTCGATGGCAACCGCTTTTCAGGCAATTCTGGCAACATCACCCAAAATATCATCGATCAGCTTTCCGCCATCGAATCACCTATGGAGTTGCGCCTTTCTTGGGAATTGAACGAGGCGCAAGATGCCATCACCGTTCATGTGATGGGCCGTGCCTCAACCGACATCGCAGGCAGCTTAAAGCTTTATGTTGGGGTTATCGAGAAGGAGATACATTTCAATTCCGCCCCAGGACCTAATGGCGAAAAGGACTTCTACGATGTGATGAAGAAACTCCTGCCAAGCTCAGCTGGGCAATCCCTTGGCAGTTTGGAAGCCAATGGTTACTTTGCCTACACTTTCACATGGGAGTTGGCCAACATCTACAACATGGACCAGCTGGATGCCATCGCATGGGTGCAAAACTCAAACACAAAAGAAGTGTATCAAGCCTGCAAGTCGAGTCTCACCCCTGATCCTTTTTATGCCAACGAGGCTTCCGTGAGCGAGATTACCAATGTCAAAAAGATGAATTGCAGTGGTTTTGCCGAGCCGACAGTTTTGCTGACCAACTATGGTAGCAACACGATGACCTCTGCTGAGTTGGAAGTGCTTGTCAACGGAGAAACCTTGAAGACCATCGGCTGGACAGGCAACATGCCCACCTTCGGTTCCGAGACCATTGAATTGGGCGAGGTCGGTTTCCCCGTCGAAGAGGAAAACACGCTTGAGGTGAAGATCAAAAGCGTCAACAACGGCCAAGATGAAGCCCCCGATGATGATGTAGCCACCTTCTCCATCCAGCAGGCCTACCAAGCTGTTGGTAAGATCATCAAGGTCAACATCCGCACCGACAACAACCCTCAAGAAACCACATGGAAAGTCACAAAGCTTTCGACTGGCGAAGTCATCCAAGAAGGCGGTCCTTACACAGAGCCTAACACTATGTACATTGACACCCTCGTCATTACAGGCGATGGATGCTACGACTTCACTATTTACGATGCTGGTGGCGACGGATTGACTGGTTCTGCTGTTTATGGTCTGAGAGCCGGGTCGGCAACCATGTTCTCAGGCAGCCGCTTCAACGACAGCGAAAGCACCGAGTTCTCCTACGAGGTGACCGCCGATGTGGAAGAATACCTAGACCATAATATTAACATCTACCCCAATCCTACTTCAGGCCTTGTCAACATCATCAGCGAAGGCGAACAAGCTGTCACCATATTTAATATGGTCGGCCAACGCGTTTTCGAAGGCCGCTGTGAAGGCGAGTTGCAAATTGACATGAAGCGTTTTGGCGCTGGCGTCTACGCAGTCAAAGTAGGTAACGAGACACAGAGAGTCGTGGTGAAGTGATGCTCCATTATCATCATTTCGAACAAATCGACTCCACCAACGCCTTCCTGCAAAGGCAACAGTTGGACTGCGACATCCGCAACTGGCTGGTCAGCGCCGACGAACAAACGGCAGGTAAAGGCATGGGCAGTAACAGCTGGGAAAGTGAGGTTGGAAAGAACCTCACTTTCTCTTTAGCTGCTGATATGAGCTTTTTGCCCGCCGAACGACAATTCCTGCTTTCCGAGGCTGTGCCGTTGGGCATTGTCGAGGTGTTAGACAAATTGTTACCCGTCGAGAAGCTCAGCATCAAATGGCCCAACGACATCTATTACGGGAACCGCAAACTAGCCGGTATTCTCATCAACAGCACAATAAAGGCCAACATGATGGGCATCTCCATTATTGGCATTGGGCTGAATGTCAACCAGATGCAATTTCAGGATTGGCCAACGCATCCAATTTCGCTGAAATTGATTACGGGAAAAGAATATGCTTTGCAACAACTTTTGGAGCAACTAGCAGAACATATAATAATAAAGGTGGAGCAACTGAAATCCAACCCGACAACCATTGAACAGGATTATTTGAAAAGGTTATTCCGTTACCGTACTTGGGCAGATTATGAAGTCGATGGAAAGGTTTTACGGCTGTTTATGACGGGTATAGACCCGTTCGGGCGGCTGCAACTTGTTGATGAGCAACAGAAGTTACACTGTTACGAAGTCAAGCAAATCAAGTTTTTGGTTTAATTCCACTTGTCGCTCCAAGCCTGCTGGTCTTGGCGCCATTCCTTCAGTGACTCCACATCTTCTTCGGTGATGTATTTCTCTTCCACGGCCTTGTAAATCAGCGTCTCGTAGTTAGACAAAGTAATCAGCTGGCAGTTCTTCGCCTCGAAGTTTTGCTTGGCGAGTTCCATCTGGTAGGTGAAAATAGCCACCATGCCCTTCACCTCAGCACCCACTTCGCGCAAAGCATCGACAGCCATGAGACTCGACTTGCCCGTGGAAACCAGATCTTCGATGACCACAACCGACTGCCCTGCGTTGATGACACCCTCAATCTGGTTCTGCATGCCATGCGACTTTTTTTCTGAGCGCACATACACGAACGGCAGACCCATTTCCTGAGCCACCAAGGCACCTTGGGCAATACCTCCTGTGGCAACGCCAGCAATCACATCTGGCTTGCCGTAGTTTTGCATAATCTTCTCCACAAACTGCTGGCGAATATAGGTCCTCACGGCAGGATAGGAAAGCGTGACACGATTGTCACAATAAATGGGGCTTTTCAAACCTGATGCCCAAGTAAAAGGTGCTTTTGGGCTGAGTTTCACGGCTCTAATCTGAAGCAGGTGTTGAGCCAAAGTCAATGCTGAATCGTCGTATTTCATGGTTGTTGAACTTTGTCGAAACTTATTTTGTATCTTTGTCGCTTGAAAGCGAAAAATAGACTGCAAATGTACAAGATTTTTCATGAAAACAAAGCCTTGATTTTCCCAAAAATTGAAGGTTATTCACTAAGATTCGATGCAACACTCCAAGAATCTGACAGATACGATACCGAACTATTGTGCGATTTTTTTCCAGAATGGCTCGATGACTGCGACCCAGGTGACACTTTCATCCACGAAGTGGGTAAAAACGCCGTTGCCGCTGCATTAAAAGAAACCTTCAGGATGGCTCCTGCAGCGGGTGGTGTTGTGGTCGTTGATAGCAAGTTCGTCAGCATCGTGCGCAAAGGCATCCCTGACCTGCCCAAGGGGCATATTGAGAAAGGAGAGAGCCCCGAACAGGCCGCCTTGCGCGAGGTGGAGGAAGAAACGGGTATCGGCAAATTGCGCATCGTCAAGGAGTTGCCATCCACTTGGCATTGCTACCTAGAACATGACGAATGGACGCTGAAACGCACCTATTGGTACCTGATGGAAAGCGAAGAGACCATCCAACCCAAGCCACAGACCGAGGAAGGCATCACAGAGATAAAACTGATTGGAAATGAAGAGATTGAGGATTTCTTGAAAAATACTTACCGTTCAACAAGTGAAATATTAGGCGAAGATTTGCGTCATGTCGTGGCGAAATGATACTTTTGCAGGCTGAAACTGATAGTCATTGAACACGCTTCGCGTCACTGCGAGGCACGAAGCAGTCCAGCAAACAAACTTAATTCCTAGATTGCTTCGTCGTTCCTCCTCGCAATGACACAAAGGCAGTCAGTCAAAAAGAACAACCAATGAAAAGAATAGCCGTATTCCCCGGTTCCTTCGACCCCATCACCTTGGGTCACCGTTCCATCGTTTTGAGAGCCCTCCCCATGTTCGACGAAATCTATGTCGCCGTCGGTATCAACATGGAGAAACGCTCCACCTTTGAATTGCAAGACCGTATTGCCTGGTGCGAGGCCGTTTTCGCCGACTATCCCCAAGTGAAAGTGGAGAGCTACGAAGGCCTCACCGCCGATTTCTGCAAGAAAGTGGGTGCCAACACCATCATCCGTGGCCTGCGCTGTGGCAGCGACTTCGAGTACGAGAACATGATCGGCCATGCCAACAAGCGTCTCCACCCCGAGCTGGAGACCATCTTCCTGCTCACCGAGAGCGAGTTGGTAGGTGTGTCGTCAAGCGTCGTACGCGACATCTACAAGAACGGCGGCGACACTTCCAAGTTCCTGCCTGAAGAGGTGAAGTTGCCCGAAAGGCAATAATCCCACTGTTTTCTCGTTTTCAGTGCATGAAACGAAGGATTTTTACATTGTTTTTATCCCTGCTCTTCTTTTCGGTAAGCGCTCAGAATGTGACGATTACCGGCCGGAGCAACAAAACCAACACACTGATCAGGCTCTTCGTCTACGAAGACCTCGTCAACGAGACAGGCATTTTGCTTGACCAAAGCCAGACCGACGCCAAGGGGCATTTCATCCTTGAAGGCAGCGTGAAACAAATCTTCCCCGCACGCATTTATATCGGCTTGGAGCCCGTCGACCTCATCCTCACGCCAAATGCCAACTACGACATCGAAATCATCGTGCCTGAGAAGAAAGAGGACGTCTCCTATTTCGAAAAGGAGCTGCCCACCATCCGCGTAAAACGCGCCACCGACAAAGGCATCTACCGACAAGTCATCTACTCCGAGGAGATCATCAACGGCTATATGATGGAACATTTCAACCAGATCTACCGAGGTCGCCAACTGCGCTATATTGACTCCATCCAAAACGCTATCAGTCGCGATGTGCCCGACATCAAGTCAGACTATGTGAAGAGCCATAACCGCTACAAGATTGCCGCCATCAAATTAGGCATAAGCACCGACGGTGGCAAGAAAATCATCAAAGACTACTTTGACGGGCAACCCGTGCTCTACACACAAAGTGCTTACATCGACTTGTTTAAGGAACTGTTTGATAACTATTTCAACAGCGCAGCCTACGACAACCACCAACTCAGCGATGCTTTTGGCGAAAGTCTGGCAGCTCTCAAGAAATACCTCAACACCGACCCATTGATGGCCAACAACCCACAACTCGCCGAGCTCATCACCATTTATAACCTACAGAAACTTTGCTATGGTGACCATGGCACAAGCCGACAGGCCAAAAACCATCTCAACTCCATCAAGTCGCAGACGAAACACCCCGAGCACAAGACCATCATCAGTGATTTCTTTGCGAAATACGACCGCCTCGCCCCTGGCACCGATGCGCCCGAATTCACCTTAAAAGACCGCGATGGCAAGAACATCAGTTTATCGGACTACAAGAATGGCTTGGTGCTGCTGCAGTTCGTCGACGGCAACTCGCCCGTCGCGGAACATCAGTTCGCGGAATTGAGAAGCCTCCACAACCAATGGCGCGACTCCGTGCAAATCCTCACCATCGCCACGCACGACAAGATGGACTTCTTCAAGCAGCAGTTCGTGGAGAAAAAACAAGATTGGCCCCTCCTCGACCTCGGCGACCAAATTCTGCTTTTGGAAGCTTACAATGTCCGTACTTTCCCCGAATACATCCTCATCAAGCGCAACAACAAGATTGGAGAGGCTCCTGCGCCAAGCCCAGAGCGGTATTTGGAGGAAAGGGTGAGAAGACTGTATGGGAAATAGGCAAAGTCACTATAGTGTCTACAACGCTGGAAGCGTTGACTCCTAGGCAAACGTAATCAATAGATTGGCCAAAAAATTCCATACCGCCGCCACACCAATGGCGAAGCATTTGCTCAGATAAAAGTTCCATTTGAGCTTCTCATTCAACAGGAACAGAACCAAGGAATTGATGCCCAATCCGACCAAAGAAACCGCAATGAATGTGAAATACTCAGCCCATGCCAGTGGGTTTTGGCTTTCATAGGTCCAGTATTTGTTCAGAAAAAAGCATAGGGTTGCCGCAAGCGTAAAACCGATGGCATTGCTCACGAACTTATTGACTTTCAAGACTTCCTTGAAAAGATAAGTCACCCCGAAATCGACGACGGCACCCAACAAGCCCGTCACGGAAAACCGAAGCACTTTCCCTATCAGATTGCCATCCATTGCCTTTATTCAAAATTTCGGCAAAAATAAAGTTTATTTTGACAAATGCCGTATTTTTGCCCTCGTAAAACCATCCATTCGCAAAGAAATGAACAACCTTACAAGACCTAAACGCATCGCCATCCTGATTCCCTGCTACAACGAGGCAAAAACCATCGGCGAGGTAGTGACCAACTTCAAAGCTACCCTTCCTGAAGCTGTCATCTACGTTTACGACAATAACTCGACCGACGGCACTGCACAAAAAGCCAAGGAAGCAGGTGCTGTGGTCAGGCAAGAGCCTCGCCAAGGCAAAGGCAATGTGGTAAGGCGCATGTTTCGCGAAATCGATGCCGACTGCTACCTTATGGCGGATGGTGACGGCACCTATCCCGCCCAAGCCGCTGCCGAAATGGTCAAGCCCGTGCTGGAATCGGATGCCGACATGGTCATCGGCGACCGCCTTTCGACCACCTATTTCTCGGAGAACAAACGTCCGCTTCACAACCTCGGCAACAAACTTGTGCGCAGTCTCATCAACCGCCTTTGGAATGTGGACATACACGACATCATGACTGGTTACCGAGCTTTCAGCCGCAAATTCGTCAAATTGTTTCCCGTTATGTCGGAAGGCTTTGAAATCGAGACCGAGATGACCATCCACGCCTTGGACAAGCGTTTCAACATCGTGGAGAAACCCATAGAATACAGCGACCGGAAAGAAGGGACTTCCAAACTCAACACAGTGAAAGACGGCTTCAAAATACTGAAAATCATTTTTTCACTGTTCAAAAACTATCGTCCGATGCTGTTTTTCGGCACCTTGGCGGCTGTGCTTTTATTGGTGGCAATCGCTCTGTTCATTCCAGTGCTGACCGAATATTTGAAAATCGGCCTTGTACCCCGTTTCCCCACTCTGATTACTTCGGGATTTTTGGCCATGGCTGGATTACTGTCGTTTTTCACTGGCCTTTGCTTGGACGTCATCATCAGCCACAACCGAAAAGCCTTTGAACTTCAACTGATTGCCTTTGAAAATGAATAGATTCATCCTCTTTTGTAAGACTTTCGCCATCCTTATTGCGACCTATTTCGCTCTTGCCACCCTATCATGCTTATTGCCCGACAAAAGCATCAAGGAGCACATTGCCGACTCTGCCCAAAAAATGGTTGAAGAAGGTCTGTATCCCCAAGCCATCATCCGCATGGAGCAATGTCAGATGGACAACTTCACCGATGCACTCATCATGAACCAAATGTACAACATCGACCGTAAGCATCCCATAACATCGGCCATGAAGATGATACGCAGTAGCGAGAAAGGCCGCGACTGGGACCAACCTGGTCTCCTACTCCGAAAAGTGAATGGTGAAAACCTTGAGGAACAGCACTATGCGCGTTATTGGCACGGTAGCACCTTTCTTTTCAGACCATTATTTTTAGTGATGGATTTCCTGACTCTTCGACATATCTTGTTCATCGTCAGCTCCCTACTTATTGTATTATTGCTTTGCGCCTATTATCCCAAGGCTGGCCTAATGAAAACCATAGCTTTGGCATTGGGTTTCTTGTTGACCTATGGTTTCGTGATGCAATTCTCCATGCAGTTTTTCCCCGTTTTGGCACTCACCATCATTGGCAGTTTACTTGTTGTAAAGCGCAAACAATCAGACAATTCCGGATTATTGTTTTTCGTCATCGGCTCTATGACCTGTTATTTCGACTTGCTCACTACCCCTTTGCTGACCTTGGGCATTCCTATGGCTGTCATGCTTTCACTGAAACGCGAAGACGAGTTTCAATTCAAGGATAGCATAATAGAAATCAGCAAACTAACCCTGCTTTGGGGAGGTGGTTTCGCTCTCACATTTTTAACAAAATGGGCTTTGGCGAGCCTTATTTTGGGACAAAACATCTTCGCCGACGCCTATGAGGTAAGCCTTTACAGGATGGAAGCCGAGGAATTCACTCGTTGGGATGCCGTGACGAAAAACTTTGACATGCTCGACCTTTGGATGATTGGCATTGCGACTGTGGTTTTACTTCTTTTATCCATCATCAAACGGCTGAAAATCAACCATAAAAGAGTTGTCTTGTTTTTGATTATCGGTCTAATGCCCTACGTTTGGTACCTCCTTTTGGCCAACCACAGCTATGTGCATTGGTGGTTCACCTATCGGCTGCAAGCCATTACGGTCGTTTGTCTGCTGTATATGTTTTGTGACAGAAGTTCCGCGATGAAAGACGGAAAAAGCCCCCTTTTCACCTCTTGAAATCATGGAATAATTCCCTTTTTTAGGTCAAAATTTTCGGAAAAAATCCCTTTTTGTTGCAGGAATGAAGTTTTATATTAATGATTATCAATCCATTGACAAACTTTCCATCTCCGTTCTTAAATCATCCAGTGTTTGGCCATTGTAACTGAAAAACTTTGGACCTTGATAAGCTCCTGATGTGTTACGTTTTTCTTCAGGCATAAAAGTCCCGACAAAAGGAGACAATTTATATATCCTGTCTTCATACTCATTAAAGAACTCGCGGTTTTGGCGAATGCGCAAATCCGTAAGACAATCAATGGTTTTATGGACCAATTTCTCAACCTCATTATACTTGCAAGTTTTCATAGTCGCAAAAATCTCAAACGGCAACGGAACTACCGTGTTATCCAACTCCTTGGATCGTACATCAACAGGTCGGGAACTCTTTCCAATCTTAACCCAGTCCTCCTTGAAACTAGAGTTCGTCAAGATATACACATAACCTTGTTTTGATTCATTTTGCATGTTCATCTGGTTTTATTGGCAACAAAAGTACGACTTTATTCACAAAAAAAGAATGGTTTGTTTCGCTTATGACTACCAAAAACATACTTACGTCAAAGAAACACTCCATTTCGCAACGGGCACAACCTCTATTTTATAGCCGTCTTTATCTATGACGCGCTCATCGTTATTTGTCACATTTTATGCATCCTATTGCACAAAAAACATACTTTTTTATGCAGTACAGCGTAATTATTGCATAAAATCGGAACTTTTTACACAACGATTTGAGCTATCGTCTCCATAACACCATGCAAAATAGTTACTTTCCTCTGCCTTTTTGACACATTTTTCCGACAATTCACGGAAAAACACTACCTTTGCACGAATTTTGCGCTTAACGCAGACCATCGAATTTTGAATCTTAAATTTTTGAATCTTAAATCACTGAATAAATGGGATTTCTAAAGAAACTCTTTGGCGACAAGGCCTCACGCGACAACAAGGCCCTGGAGCCCATACTGCAAAAAACCCTCAAGGCTTACGAGCAAATCGTGAAACTCGACATCGACAGCCTGAGACATAAGACACAAGAATTCAAGGAATATATCAAGAGCAAGACCGCTGCCGAGGTGGCCGAAATCGCCGAGCTGAAAGCCAAGGTTGAAGCCAACCCCGACATGGACCCCGACGAAAAGGAGAAACTCTACAACCAAATCGACAAGCTCGAAAAACAAGAGCTTGACCACATCGAGGAAGCATTGAACGAGATCCTGCCCGAGGCGTTCTCTGTGGTGAAGGCCGCTGCCAAATACTTCTGCGAACATGAGACCGTGGAAGTGACTGCCACCGACCTCGACCGCGAGTTGGCTGCCAAATACGAGCATGTCACCATCGAGGGCGACAAGGCCTATTACAAGAACAGCTGGATGGCCGGCGGCAATATGGTCACCTGGGACATGGTGCACTACGACTGCCAAATCATTGGCGGTATCGTGCTGCACCAAGGCAAGATCGCAGAGATGGCCACTGGTGAAGGTAAGACCCTCGTGGCTACCCTACCCGTCTATCTGAATGCCTTGGCGGGCAAGGGCGTGCATGTGGTCACCGTGAACGACTACCTGGCCAAACGTGACTCCGAGTGGATGGGCGCGATGTATGAGTTCCTCGGCCTCACCGTCGACTGCATCGACAAGCACGAGCCCAACTCGGCCGCACGTCGCCGCGCCTACAACTGCGACATCACCTACGGTACCAACAACGAATTCGGTTTCGACTACCTGCGTGACAACATGACAAGCAACCCCGAAGAACTGGTGCAACGCAAACACCACTACGCCATCGTCGACGAGGTCGACTCGGTGTTGATCGACGATGCCCGTACGCCTTTGATCATCAGCGGTCCTACGCCACGAGGCGACCAGCAGGAATTTGACGAGTTGAAACCAGATGTCGTCAAGTTGTACGAAGCCCAAAAGCGTTATGTGACAACAATTCTGGCCGAGGCCAAGAAAATCCTCACCGACCCAAACGCCACTGAGGACGAGAAGAAACATGGCGCCGACCAGCTCTTCCGCGCCTATCGTGGTCTGCCCAAGAACAACGCCCTCATCAAGTTCCTCAGCGAGGAAGGTATGAAAAGCCTGATGCAGAAGACCGAAGGCTTCTACATGCAAAACCGTAACGAAAACATGCACATCATCGATGACGAGTTGTATTTCGTCATCGACGAGAAACTAAATACCGTGGTCCTTACCGACAAGGGCAGCGAGCAGTTGGCACAAGCCTACAACGACCCGTCGTTCTTCATCATCCCTGATGTGGGTAGCGAGATTGCCGAATTGGAACACTCCGACCTAACCAACGACGAAAAGGTGCTGCGCAAAGCCGAGCTGATGCGTAACTTCGCCGAGAAATCGGAGCGTCTGCACACTGTGCAGCAGCTGCTGAAGGCCTACACCTTATTTGAGAAGGACGTCGACTACGTCATCATCGACAATAAGGTGAAGATCGTGGATGAGCAAACGGGCCGTATCATGGAAGGCCGCCGCTGGAGCGATGGTCTGCACCAAGCCGTGGAGGCCAAAGAAAACGTGAAGGTGGAAGCCGCTACGCAGACCTACGCCACCATCACCTTACAGAACTACTTCCGTATGTATCACAAGCTGGCCGGTATGACCGGTACCGCTGAGACGGAAGCAGGCGAGTTCTGGGACATCTACAAACTCGACGTGGTCGTCATCCCGACCAACCGCCCCATCGCCCGTATCGACCAGGAGGACATGATCTACAAGACCAAGCGTGAGAAATACAACGCCGTCATCGACGAGATCCAAGAGTTGGTCAACGCTGGCCGTCCTGTGCTGGTGGGTACCACCTCAGTGGAGGTCTCAGAGTTGCTCAGCCGCATGCTGACGCGTAAGGGCATCCCGCACAACGTGTTGAACGCCAAGCTGCACTTCAAGGAAGCACAAATCGTCAAGGAAGCCGGTCAGGCGGGCACCGTGACCATCGCCACCAACATGGCAGGTCGTGGTACCGATATCAAGCTCGGCCCTGGCGTCAAGGAAGCCGGCGGTCTGGCCATCATCGGCACCGAGCGTCACGAGAGCCGTCGTGTCGACCGTCAGTTGCGCGGTCGTGCCGGCCGTCAAGGCGACCCGGGTAGCTCACAGTTCTACGTCTCGTTGGAAGACAACCTGATGCGCATGTTCGGCTCCGAGCGTATCGCAGGCATCATGGACCGCATGGGCTTGCAGGAAGGCGAAGTCATCCAGCACCCGATGATTACCAAGCAGATAGAGAAAGCACAGAAGAAGGTCGAAGAGAACCACTTCGGAGTGCGTAAGCACTTGCTCGAATACGACGATGTGATGAACGCCCAGCGCGAAGTCATCTACAAGAAACGCCGTCATGCCTTGTTTGGCGAGCGTCTCTCCATCGATCTCAACAACATGATGTACGACTTTGGCGAGAAGCTTGTCGAAGAGTTCCAAGATTCGAAGGACTACGAAGGCCTCAAGATGGAGTTGCTATCCACCATGGGCATCGAGCCGCCCTTCAGCGAGGAAGAGTTCGACAGAGGCAAGACCAACGAACTGGCAGAAAAACTCTTCGATGCCGCATTAGAACACTATCGTGAGAAATCGCGCATTATCGGTGAAAAGACATTGCCCGTCATCAAGAACGTGTACGAGAACCAGACTCATTTCGAGAACATCGCCATCCCGATTACTGATGGTAAGCGCGGCATGAACGTCATCGTCAACCTGAAGAAGGCTGTGGAGAACGGCGCACGCGAGGTGAACCTCTGCATCGAGAAGAGCATTACCCTCGGCCTCATCGACAACGCTTGGAAGGAACACCTCCGCGAACTCGACGACCTGAAGGAATCGGTACAAAACGCTTCTTACGAACAGAAAGACCCATTGGTCATCTACAAGCTGGAGTCGTTCAACCTATTCAAGGCCATGTTGGAGAAAATCAACGAAGATGTCATCTCCTTCCTGATGCGTGCCGACATCCCGACACAAGACCCGAACACCGTGCGCGAGTCGCGCGGCCCGCAAGGCATCGACAAGTCGAAGATCCGCGAGCAGCGTCAAGACCTGCTGGCACAGTCGCACAGCGACACGCAGCAGAAGCAAGTCACCCAGCCCATCCGCGTGGAGAAGAAAGTGGGCCGCAACGACCCCTGCCCCTGCGGTAGCGGCAAGAAGTACAAGAACTGCCACGGACGGCTCGAAGGAATGGAATAAACATCTCTTTAGAACAAAAATCGAGCGGAATCTGAATCGGGTTTCGCTCGATTTTTTGTTTTCGTGGACATAAAACAAGCAAAAAAAATGTCCACGAAATACTATTTCTATACTTTCATGGACATATTTTGAATAAAAAAGTGTCCACGAAAATGGTATTTTGGCCTTTCGTGGACACTTTATTCTTGGGCAAACAAGTCGCTTAAGGTAATAACCGACTGAAAACGATTGGAATACATGTTTTTACTCAAGCCGTATGTGGTCACCAGCGACAAATGAACCGATTTCTTGCAGGAAGTATCCTCAACGAAACGTTCCACTTTGCGGCGAAGCTCGGCATCATAATCCTTGTCGATGGAAAACTCATCGGCTACGAATTTCATTTCACAAAGGTTGACCACGCGGTCGCTGCGGTCGAAGAGCAAGTCCACCTGTGAAGTGCCTTCCTTGCTGCGCCATGGTGCAGCCACCGCATCAACCGAGCCAAAACCCAAAGCCTTCTTGATTTGTGCCTCATGCTGTAGACACACTTCCTCGAAGGCCAAACCGCGCCATGTGTTCAATTCGGGCGTGCGGATGTTCTTCGTCCAAAAGCCTTGGCGGATGGGTTTCTTCCCGTCAAGGAAAGCCAAATGGAACAGCGAAAGCCTGTCCACCAATTTGTAATACACATTTCGCAGACTACCGCCAAAATAGGTGTAACTGACCACAAAATCGCTCTTTTCCAACGATTGCAACATCTTGGAAAGCCGCCCGTTGTAGGCAATCGAGGTCTTTTCGGCAATTTCCTTTCGCGTGAATCCACCTCGCTTGGTGGCTAATAGCCGCACAATCTCAACGTATTTTTCCGAATTGGAATACAAGGAATCATAAAGACGGTCAAACTCTTTTTGCAAGCGACCGTTTTTTGCAAAAAACAGATTGTCAATGTTTTCTGCAAGACTATATTCCGGTTTGAGGTAGTTGAGATAATAAGGGATTCCGCCAAAAACCATGTAGTTTTGCACTTGGTCGTAACGGTCCATGCTGATGCCGAGCGACTCGTAAAACTGCTCGCATTCCGCCAAGGAGAACGGCGAGAGGTGCATCTCGTAAGTAAGGCGTCCATAAAGTCCACCCGTGTTGTTGATGATTTTATCGTTCATCCACGAGGCCGCCGATCCGCAAACGATGAGCATCAAGTCCGTGCGGCCTGCGCCCCAGCCGTTCCAGAAATGCTCAAGTGCCGATACAAACCCCGACCGACCCGAATCCATCCAAGGCAACTCATCTATGAAAACCACCTTGCGCCCCAAATCACCCCGCTGTTCAAGCAACGAGCGAAGGCAAGCGAAAGCCTCAAACCAGTCGGTAGGCATCGTGTCCCAATCGCCGCCAAATTGCTGAATGCTTGAACAAAAGGCCCGTAGTTGTTCTTTTTTTAAATCCTTTTTCTTGCCTTGGTAGTCGGCGGGCGAAATGGCCGTATGATAGAATGAAAAACGGCCCGAGAAATGTTCGCGGACAAGGAATGTCTTCCCCACCCGTCGACGACCATAAACCGCCACAAACTCTGGCCGCCCCGATTCATAAAGCCTTTCCAGTTCTTTTCTCTCTGTCTTTCTGCCAATAATGTCTTGCATAATATTAAGTTTTATGCCGCAAAAATACACATTTCTTTATTTCATAGACATAAAATACACAAAAAAAGTGTCCACGAAATATAATTTTTATACTTTCGTGGACATATTTTGAATAAAAAAGTGTCCACGAAAATGGTTTTTCAGCTCTTCGTGGACACTTTTTTACAAAATCAAAGATTATTCTGTAGCAATCTATAAAATCCGTACTTTTGTAGTCTCTTACAAATCACGAATCTTAAATTTTAAATCTTAAATTTTGAATCTCAAATGAAATACAACAGAGTACTCCTAAAACTCAGCGGCGAGGCCCTGATGGGCAGCCAGCAATACGGCATCGACCCGGTGCGTCTGGGTGAATATGCCGACGAAATCATCGAAGCCGCCCAGGCGGGCGTGCAGATCGGCATCGTCATCGGAGGCGGCAACATCTACCGCGGCCTGCAGGGTGCCTCGAAAGGCATGGACCGCATCCAAGGCGACTATATGGGCATGCTCGCCACCGTCATCAACTCGATGGCCATGCAGTCGACCCTGCAGGGCAAGGGACAGAAAGCCACCCTGCTCTCCGGTCTCTACATCGACCGCATCGCCGACACGATGAGCAGCGCCAAGGCCATCCGTCTGCTTGAGGAAGGCCACATCGTGGTGATGGGCGCCGGCACCGGCAACCCCTTCTTCACCACCGACACAGGCTCTGCCCTTCGCGCCGTGGAGATCAAGGCCGACATCATCCTGAAAGGCACTCGCGTGGACGGCATCTACACCGCCGACCCTGAGAAAGACCCCACCGCCACCAAGTTCGAACACATCACCTACGACGAGGCCTACCAGCGCAACCTGAAGGTGATGGACATGACCGCCTTCACCATGTGCAAGGAGAACGACATGCCGATGTACGTCTTCGACATGAACACGCGTGATAACTTGATGAAGGTGTTGCGCGGCGAGAACATCGGAACGCTGGTGACGAAATGATTTGTCCTGTAGAGACGCGCCATGACGCGTCTCTACAAAACAAACAATTTATGAGACCCCGCAAAAACCATCTGCGCAAAACCCATAATGTGCCGAGCAAGAGGATGGACTACATCCTCATCGGCATCATCATCCTCGTTGCCGCCGTCCTGAGGCTTTGGAAGCTAGGCCAAGTGCCTTTCATGCACGACGAGTTCAGTGCCTTGCTGCGCACCCGTTTCGACAACTTCCACGACTTCATCCAACAGGGCATTATGCCCGACAGCCATCCCATCGGGGTGCAGCTGTTCCTCTGGGGTTGGGTGAAACTCTTCGGCTGGAGCGCGTTTTGGGTCAAGCTGCCCTTCGTGCTGATGGGCATCGGCTCCATATACCTTATATATTTAATAGGACGCCAGTGGTTCAACCGCAAGGTGGGTCTGTTTTCGGCCGCTTTCTTTGCCGTCAGCCAGTTTACCATCTTCTATAGCCAGCTGGCAAGACCCTATTCGGCAGGATTGTTCTTCGTACTGCTGATGGCTTGGTTTTGGCATAAGATCGTCTTCGAGGAGAAGAAGCCCAAACTCGGCATTTACATCGGTTTCGCCTTATCGGCGTGGGCTTGCTCCGTCATCCAATATTTCTCCATCGCACAGGCGGGACTCATCTTCCTGACGGGCTTGTTCTTCCTGCCCAAGGAACGGCGAAAAGCCTATTGGCTCAGCGGCATAGCCGCAGTTCTGTTGTTTGCCCCCACCCTGCCCATTTTCTGGCAGCAGCTCTTCGTAAGTGGAAGCATCGGTGGTTGGTTGGCAGTGCCAAAGTCCACCTTCCTGCTCGACTTCATCCAATACACGATGAATTACTCGCAGCTGTTCATGTTTGCCGTGGGCATCGTCATCCTCTTACCGCTCATCCTCGGCAAACGCAGCAAGCAACGCCAGCCCTTGCGTTGGGCCGGCATCGCCTGGTTTGTCATCATCTTCGCCATCGCGTTCATCTATTCCTTGAAGCGCGAACCTATTTTGCAACATAGCACGCTGATTTTCAGCTATCCTTTTGTCATCATTGTGGCTTTCTCCCTATTTGGTACACGGACCTTATCGCCATGGCAAACAGCCTTGGTCGTTGCCGTCATCCTCTTTGTCGGCACCACCTCGCTCATCATGGAGCGCCGTCACTTCGACCTGATGTACCAACAAGGCTATGACCAGATTGCCACCGAGATGAAGCAGGACAAAGAACAATATGGCGACAAGATCCAGTTTGCCACAAGAACAGAGATTGGCGAGGCAGCAGAGTTCTATCAAGCAAAGACCGATGTCGAGAATCGCATCGTCTTCAACCGTATTTACACCAAAGAGGGCGATTTTGCGCGCGAACCTGAGTTGGGCGAGTTCAACGATTGGCTCAGTGAGCACCAAGACTCTCCCATGCTTGGCTTCGGCTGGACCGATTACATCAACCCCATTTGGGAAGTCACGGCGGTGGGCAACTATCCTTACCTCATCGAGAAAAAGGACTGGTTCACCTCGCGTTACCTGACATTGAGCAAGACTCCGACAGAAGGAGCACAATACCTGCTCAACGAGTTGAGTACCGATTCTTTCCGCTACGTTGAAGGCCAGGAATGGGGCCAGGCTTGCACCTTCCCGTGCGACTCGCTGCCTAAAGACATCGAGGCTTTGGGCATCGTCATCCACTTCCACAATGAAGTCGAGCTCAGCAACTGCGTTGCCGTCATCGAGTTACATGATGCCGCGACCGACTCCATCCTTTTATGGCACAGCTCGTTGCCTGAGGATGGACATTTCATGCCGGGCGACCATGCTATCGCCGATGCCATCCTTTTCAGCGACGACTTCAAGCCCGAAGGCAAGACCATCAAGGCCTACCTCTGGAACCAAGGCAAGAAGCCTCTCGTTGTGACCAAGTTAAGCTATTATTACACGAAGAAGAGCCCCGTCTTGACGGGATTATACGAACCGTTAAACTAAGAAAGTTTTTTTGGTACAATTTTTGCAAGTTTTCTTTTCGTAACCAATAAACAATAAATACTATTGTTATGAAAAAGACTATTGTGGCCCTTGCCATCGTGTTGATGACGATTACGTCATTTGCACAAGAAAACAATGAAAAACCATTCCGCGTACCGAGCGGCTATAAAGGCTTTTTGGAAACAGGTCTTGGCGGCGTTTGGAATCAGTATAGTGTTGACGGCTATCTTTACTCGATTTCTACAACGCACGGCTATCAATTCAACGACAAGGTTTTTGCAGGCCTTGGTGTCGGCTATGGCGTCGGCATCTTCAGTTCGCCCAAACTCATTCCGTTCTATGGCTCATTCCGTTATGTGTTCTTGCCCACCAAAAAGGCAAGTCCTGTGGTTAGGGCCCGTGCAGGTGCCTACTACTCCATGAAGAACTTCGGTCCTTACGGCGACGTGGGTGTTGGCGTACGCTTTGCCACCAAAAGTCGTATCGCTTTTAACCTGATGGCGACATACTCTTATTACCACAACGTCACCGTCACACATTATCACTCGAATTTTATGACTATGTATCCCAGTTACTACGAAGACCGTCAAGACAACATCTCAAACGTCTCATTGGTCTTTAGCCTTGAATGGTAAAGGACAAAAAAATCACACAGAACTGCTTCCGCAACGAAAAAAAGCCTATTTTTGCCCTCAAATTTTTAAAGCAATGACAGAAGACTCTCAATTTGTATTGGACGAAGCCACTGAAAGCATGGACAACACGATCAAACACTTGGAGCATGAGTTCCAGGGCATCAGGGCAGGCAAGGCCAGTCCGGCCATGCTCAACGGCGTGATGGTTGAATACTACGGCACGACGGTGCCCATCGAGCAGACCGCCAACATCGGATGCACCGACGCCCGCATGATTGTGGTGCAACCTTTCGACAAGAGCGCACTCGGCAACATTGCCAAGGCCATCTTGAACGCCAACTTGGGCTTCAACCCCATCAACAACGGTGAAATCCTCCGTATCAGCGTGCCCGCTTTGACTGAGGAGCGTCGTAAAGAGCTGGTGAAGCGCACCAAGAACGCCGCCGAGGAAGCCAAAGTCGGCATCCGAGGCATCCGCCGCAACGCCAACGATGACGCCAAAAAACTGGAGAAAGATGTGATTTCGGAAGATGAGTCAAAGCTCCTTCAAGAAGAAATCCAGAAGCTCACCGACAAATACATCAAGAAGATTGACGACCTCACTGAGCTGAAGTCGAAAGACATCCTTACGGTGTGATCATACTATCTCTAACCGAACGAACCCGAACTTACCCGATTTTTTCGGATGAATTCGGGTCTTTTCGGTTAGAGACCTTTCTTTCATAGTTCAAAGGACATTCTCTATTGCCATTTCAAACAGCCGTTCTAACGGCAAGCCGAAGCATTGTGCCTGCTTGGGAATGATGCTGGCTTCCGACATTCCTGGGACAATGTTGGCTTCGATGAAGAACACGCCTTCATCGCTGACGATGTAGTCCATTCGGACAAAACCTTTGCATTCCAACTTCTCATACAGCATCGCTGTTGTGGCTTTGATTTCGATTTCGGTATCCTCGTCCACCTGGGCAGGTGTCACCTCTTCGCATTTGCCTGCGGTGTATTTGGCTTCATAGTCGAAGAACTCGTTCTTGCTGCAAATCTCAGTCAGGGGAAAGACCATCATCTTGCCCTTATATTCCATCGCACCGCAGCCAAACTCGCGTCCGTCGACGAACTTCTCACACATAATTTGACGACCAGCCGCCCGAGCAGTATAGATGGCTGGATCAAGCTCTTCAGCCGTCTTCACTTTGGTCACGCCCACACTGGA
The DNA here is from genome assembly GCA_946185535.1 of uncultured Bacteroidales bacterium. Classification (GTDB taxonomy): domain Bacteria; phylum Bacteroidota; class Bacteroidia; order Bacteroidales; family F082; genus Limimorpha. The sequence continues at coordinate 10,215 of CAMHJX010000004.1, read as the reverse complement.
TCCGTTGCAAGTCGGCTTTACAAACAAGGGCAGCCCCAATTGCTTGATGATTTCGTCGGCATCATATTTTTCACCTTCGTTGATAAGAATTGAAGGCGACACCTTGACACCATAGGAAGCCACCACACGCTTGCAGAAGTCCTTATGGAACGTCAGGGCGCAAGTGGTCAAAGGCGACGAAGTGCAAGGAATACCCAACAACTCCAAATAGCCCGACAATGGCCCGTTCTCGCCAGGTTCGCCGTGCACCGCGTTGAAAGCCACATCGAATTTCGTCCTGTGACCCCCTACTGAAATGGAAAAGTCATTCTTGTCAACATCCACTCGGGTACCATCTTTCAAGAGTCCATACCATCCCTTTTTCGACACCACAATGATCTTCGAATTATACAGTTCCGGATTCAGATTTTGCTTCACCACCTGGGCGCTCTTGACGGAAATTTCGAACTCTCCCGAATCTCCGCCACAAATAATTGCCACGTTTTTCATATTTTTTGTAATTTTGTCGTCCCGTATCAAGTACGGGATGAAGGTTAATTGAGTGAGCAATAAAACTGCTCAAATTTGAGTTGTAAAAAACACTGCTAAAATAGGAAAAATATGGGACGCTTGCACTTCCTTAGGGAAAAGAAATTTTACATCAACCTGCTCCTCATAGTGATACTATGTGGCGTTTTGTTATGGTTGACATTCAGGATGTTAGACAGATACACCCGTCACGGCAATGTCTATATTATGCCTGATTTTGTGGGTCAAGACTTCCAACAAGTGAAGCACGACAACTCAAAAGACTTCAATTTCATCCTCATCGACAGCGTTTATCCCAAGGGACAGCAGCCTGGAAGCATCTACCAACAAGACCCCTTGCCTGGCTCAAAAATCAAGAAAGGCAGGAATGTGTATGCCATCATCGTGGCTGTGACCCCCGAAAAGACGGTGATGCCTAACCTGAAAGGTATCTCTTTGCGCGAAGCCATTGGCCGCCTTGAATCAAGTGGTTTGGATGTCGACCATTTGGAATATGTGACCTATTCCTATAAGAATAATGTCATTGACCAATACTATCTGGGACAGCCCATCGAAAAAGGCACCGAATTGGTGAAAGGCAGCAAAATCACTTTGCATGTGGGTATTGGCGATGACAAATCGGACATAAAAGTGCCCAACCTCATCGGAAAAACCGCCGAAGAAGTGAAGCGTCTGCTCAACTTGGCCGGCCTCAATCTCGGAAAGGAAGAAAGAGAAGACAATGACAGCATCCAATACATGTGTGTCAGAAGAATGACTCCGGGACCCAGCTCTAGTGCTGTCAAGCCAGGCACATACGTCGATGTTTGCTACCACTCAAGCCGCACCTTGGACTTCAAGAAAGAGATGAAAGAGCTGTTGCACGAAGACTCACTGAACAATGTGCCACAACCGACAATTAAAATAGACACAATTACTGAAACCATAGAGACCACCGACTATGAAGAGGAAAATGAATTTGAAGACGAGTTTTAAGGCGCTTGTCCTGATGATGTCCATTGGCCTCATGGCCAGCCCTGCCATTGCCCAAGAGATATTGACTCCTTTCGGCACTACCGAGAAAGTGCCCACCAGAAAAGGAGTCGCTGAAGCGCGTTTTCTGCCCTTTTTCGACGACTTCAGCCATTCGAACACCTATCCCGACTCCACGAAGTGGACCGACAACAATGTGTTGGTGAACGACGGTTTTCCACTCTGTCCGCCTAGCCGCAAAGGTGCCACTTTCGATGTCCTCGATGCCGATGGTAAGGTGTACAGTTACGCCATCAGCAATGCTTTCATTGCCGAGTATTTGACTTCTGTCCGCATCCGCCTCGACTCCATCATGGAACCCGAGCCGCGTGCCCTCACCCCCGCCGATTCAATCTATCTCAGTTTCTATTACCAACCCCAAGGCAACGGCAACTCACCCGAAGAACAAGACTCACTCGTGCTGCAATTCGGAACGACCACCGAACGACAGGAATTCCTGTTCCTTGACTATCAGAGCTATGACATCGCCGACATTTTTGCCGAGATGCAAGTCGACACCCTGTTTCCGGGCGATACCATTTGGGCCTCAGTAGGTTGCCAACCAGGTCTTTTCGCGCTCGTCACCGACACCCTTACCCCGATGACACAAGGTAGCATTGCCGTGCCCTGCGACTCCGTTTTTACCACCGTGGCCGACACCACTTGGTACCATATTTGGAGCGTTCCTGGACAAACCTTGGAAGACTTCATGGCCGAGAACGACGGACAGTATTTCAAACAAGTGATGATCCCCATCACCGACTTGAAATACTTCCGTAACGACTTCTATTTCCGCTTCTACAACTATGCCAGCATCGTTGGCAGTTCATTGCCCAGCAACCGTAGCAACGAGGACAACTGGAGCATTGATTTCGTCTATCTGAACATCAACCGCACGATCGATGACACTGACTATCCCATGCTGACTTTCTCAGGCCAACAGCCTTCGTTCTTCAACCGCTACCAATCCATTCCCTACCGCCAATACCGCATAAATCCTTATACCTTTACACGTGAGTACTTGGATATTGACGTTGCGAATCTTGACGGCATCGACCATGAAGCCAACTATTATTATACCGTGCAGAAAATCGGTGGCGGACAGAACTATACACGCACTGTGAGCCCCACCACCATACCCCCTTACAAAACCAATGGCTATCTCCAATGCTCCGAATACGAATCGCCCGCCTGCCCAAACGTCGGTGAGCTCTTTGCCATCAGCTTGGATTATGACTCGGTGTCCTATCAAATCAGCCATTACCTTTACGACTCCACCGCCAATCCGCCCCTGGTCGATTCGATGGTGTATCGTATAGGCATGTACAACTACTACGCCTACGATGACGGCATTCCTGAGTTGGGCTTCGGCGTGCGTCCAGCCGGTGGTCGCTTTGCCGTTCGTTTCGACGTGGCTGACTTCGACACCATCCAAGGCGTTCAACTGCTCTTCAACCATACTCTCAACGATGCCAACAACAAATATTTCGACATCGTGATTTGGAAAGACGCCAACGGCAAGCCCGGCGAAGAGCTATATCGCCTCGAAAACCAGCGTCCGCAATGGCAGGACCAGATCTACCGTTTCAGCTATTACAAATTCGACAAGACCGTCGCCCTCGCCGGTGCCTTCTATATCGGCATTGAGCAACGCAGCGATGATCTCATCAACATTGGTTTCGATACCTCCATCGACAACATCGACTACAACTTCGTCAACACCAATGGCTCGTGGCAGCAAAGCAGCAAACATGGTTCGCTGATGATACGTCCCGTGGTAGGTGCATCTTATTTCATTGGTGTAGAAGAGAACGGCCCTTCGACAGGTTCGGGGGCCTTTGTAGTCTATCCGAACCCTGTCAGCAACATATTGCATATCGAAAGCGACATCGATGGAGGACAACTGAGCATCTACGACCTTATGGGAAGAATGGTCTATCAAAGCGAATATCAGACCGAAGTCCCTGTCAGTCAGCTGAATGACGGATTGTATTCCCTCAGCATCATCACAAGCGAAGGTCAAGTCATCAACCAAAAATTCATCATCCACAAATGAACGACGACCTGATCGAAAGCATGGAAAAAAAGCTGGCTCCAGAAAGCGAAGATCCCATTCCCCCCTTTGCCCAACGCGGGGATGACATGCTTTCTGAAAACGAAGAAAGCACCGAGCTATACGAGCATATACGCATGACCGTCGACCCTGGTCAGCAGCCTGAGCGTATCGACACCTATCTCACCAACCATCTTTCCAATATCTCGCGCAACCGTGTGCAGAACGCAGCCAAGGCGGGCAACATCTTGGTGAATGAAAAAGTTGTCAAGCAAAACTATAAGGTGAAGCCTAACGATGTGATTTCCATCGTGTTCACCTATCCGCCTCGTGAGACCGACATCAAGCCCGAGCCGATTCCGCTGAACATTGTCTACGAAGACGATGACGTCATTGTCATCAACAAGCAGGCTGGCCTGGTGGTGCATCCCGGACACGGCAACTTTGAGCACACGCTATTGCACGGCTTGGCATACTATTTCGAGCAGACCCACCAAAACATTGAAAACCGTTTTGGTTACCTCGTCCACCGTATCGACAAGGACACCACAGGCTTGATGATTGTAGCCAAGAACGAGGCCGCGCAGGCGGTTTTGGCGCATCAATTCTTTGAGCATACCATCCACCGCCGTTACTACGCCTTAGTCTGGGGCGACTTCGACGAAGATGAAGGCGTGATTGAAGGCAACATCGGGCGCAGCACCAGCGACCGTCGCAAGATGACCGTCTACCCCAATGGCGACTATGGCAAAGATGCCATCACCCACTGGAAAGTGCTGGAGCGCTTTGGTTACGTGACTTTGAACGAATACCGATTGGAGACGGGGCGCACGCACCAAATCCGTGTGCATTCGCAATACATTGGGCATCCCTTGTTCAACGATACGATGTATGGGGGCGATGTCATCCTAAAAGGCACCACCTTCTCGAAATACAAGCAATTCATCGACAACTGCTTCAAGATCATGCCACGCCATGCATTGCACGCCAAGGAGCTGGGCTTCGTGCATCCCACCACAGGCAAGCAGATGATGTTCACCTCGGAGTTGCCCGACGACATGAAGCAGGTGCTTGAAAAATGGAGAGTCTATCTGAAAGCAAGGAATCTATTGGAAGAATAATAACAATATCTTAGCATTACACCTATGAGAAAAATCATACTTTTGACAGCAGTTATCATTGCCAGCGTCACCTACTCACAAGCACAAATCCTTTATCGTATTTCCGGCAAGGGCCTCGAATCGCCCAGCTATATCGTCGGCACCTACCATTTGGCTCCTTCATCGTTTGCCGACAGCATCCCTGGCATGCGTCAGGCTGTGGAGCAAACCAACCAGGTTTGTGGCGAATTGGACATGATGGATGCCTTCAAACCTGAGAATACCGCAAAACTTCTAAAGGCGCAGATGCTCCCAGAAGGGACCACACTTTCATCATTGCTTACCGCCGAACAACTTGAGCGGCTGAACGCGCTGCTGCTCGATGTGATGGGTTCCAATCTCAACGATGAGACTTTTGCCGCCCAAATGGACAAGATGACACCGGCTGCCTTATCCACCACGCTTTCCCTCCAGTCCTACATAAAGAGAACCAAATCGTTTAATCCTATGGAGTTGATTGACAATTATTTCCAGATGCTTGCACTGCAAAACGGCAAAGCCATCAAGGGATTCGAAACCGTCGATTTCCAAATGGGAATTCTTTTCGGTGAGTCACTAGAAAAACAGGTGAACGATTTGATGTGCATGGTCGACCACTTTGAGGAAACCGATGAGATGGTGAATCGCATCACGACTGCCTATTTCTCGCAGAACCTCAAGCAAATCGAGGATGCGATGGAGGAAGAGTCAAAGGTGGAGTGCGGCACAACGGATGAAGACGAGGACAGGCTCATCAACAACCGCAATAGCAACTGGTTGGAAATGATGCCAAGCATGATGACTGAACAGCCTACGCTCTTTGTCGTTGGAGCAGGACATCTCTGCGGCGAGAAAGGCGTGTTGAAACTACTTGAAAAAGCAGGTTATACTGTTGAAGGAGTGAAAGAATAAGGCTTCAAGCCTTTTTCTGCTTCTCTGCCAAAGCCTTATCCAAGTCGAGGAGGAAATTGCGGGTCTTGTCGAGCGTTTCCAGCATGATGATGCGTTCCTCGTAGTCGGTGAAGCGTTCCTTGAGGGCTTGCTTGGCACCGGCCAAGGTGTATCCTTTCACCTTGAGGAGTTGATAAATCACATGCACATAGCGCACGTCGCGCTCGGTGAAGAGACGGTTGCCTTTCTTGTTCTTACGCGGACGCAACACGTCAAACTCTTTTTCCCAGTAACGGATCATGGAGGTGTTGACATTGAACATGGCCGCCACTTCGCCGATGCTGTAGTAGTATTTTCCGGTGTTGTTTGTATCTTCCATGATTTGTATTTCTATCGCCCCTACTGGGCTTGGGTTGGTACTCTTGTTCTCAGGCAGGGACTCACGTCGCCTGTTTACTGGTATGTCGTCCCTACGGGACTAACTGCAAACGCTACACTAACAACTGCCTCTCAACTCCCAACCGACTCTAAACCTTCAACTCCCAACTGACTCTCAACTCTAAACCCTAAACTCTAAACTAATCCATTGTTTGGGTAGGTAAGGTTGACTGTTCCAAGATCTGGTCGTACTCATCAGGCGTAAGGTCCTGGTAGAAGAAATTGATGGGGTCGATTTGGTCATCATTCTTCAGTACCTCGTAATGCAAGTGCACACCTGTCGCTTTGCCGGTGGCACCGATATAGCCGATGACCTGGCCTCTCTTCACCTTCTGTCCTTTGCGCACAGCCGGCTTCAGCAAATGAGCGTAACGGGTCTTATACCCGTAGCCGTGATCAAGTATCACCATGTTGCCGTAGCCCCATTCATTACGTTCCACATCAAACACCACTCCATCACCCGTCGCATACGCCTCAGTACCTAAATTGGCCGAAAAGTCCATACCGCTATGGAATTTCTCAATCTTGTAAATCGGGTCAGGGCGGTAGCCAAAATAGGAGGAAATGTATTTGACTTCAGTCTCTTTCAAAGGGAAAATAGCGGGAATGTGCGCCAGCATGTCCGATTTGTTGCGCGCCATTACGAACAAGGAATCGTACGAAACCGACTGGTTATAGAGTTGACTCGAAATGACATCGAGCTTCCGGGCCGCACTCACCACCAAATCCGAATTCATGTAGCCATATAAGTCGGCATAGCGGTCGGCATCGGAAAAACCTGAACGGCGCACCTGACTCGGAATCGGATCAGCCTCAAACATCATGCGGTAGAGATTGTTATCGCGCTGTTCCATGTCGGTCATCAAAGCCTCAAGGTCATCCAGGCGGTCGTTCATAATCTCATATTTCAGCTTCATATACTCCAACTCGCGCGCTTGAGCCTTTTCTTTAGGCGACTTGATGAAGGTGAATAGTAAGACTGCAAACAAAAAAGCGATGCCCAACACTGAAAGCGAAATCAACAGAATACGCAGTAAAGTCCTTGATTTGGAAGTCTCAAGCACCTCAAAATCCTGAGTTAATTGATTGAATATGTAACGCTTCTGTTTTGCCATTGCTCTAACTTTTTGAGCCATAAATAACGCCCAAAATCAGAAATCATGGTGCAAAAATAGAATAATTAGCGTAAATTTGCACGTTTTTTTGAATCATTTTTTGAAGTAAAATCACATAACTCTCTATAAATGAACGCTTACGAAATCAGAAATAGCTTTTTGGACTTCTTCCGCTCCAAGGAACACGCCATCGTGCCTTCGGCACCTATTGTCGTCAAGAACGACCCTACACTTATGTTCACCAACGCTGGCATGAACCAGTTCAAGGACATCTTCTTGGGCAATCAGCCTTCGAAATGGAAACGTGCCGCCGACTCGCAGAAATGCCTGCGCGTGTCGGGCAAGCACAACGACCTTGAGGAAGTGGGCCACGACACCTACCACCACACCATGTTCGAGATGTTGGGCAACTGGTCGTTTGGCGACTACTTCAAGAAAGAGGCCATCGCCTACGCCTGGGAATACCTCACCGAGGTAGTGAAGATCGACAAGGACAGACTCTATGTCACCGTCTTTGGAGGCGATGAGAAGGACGGACAACCTGCCGATATGGAAGCCTATGGCTACTGGAAGGACCACGTCAGCGAAGACCGTATCATATACGGCAACAAGAAGGACAATTTCTGGGAGATGGGCGAGACGGGTCCCTGCGGTCCTTGCTCCGAAATCCACATCGATCTGCGTGATGATGAAGCCAGAAAACAGATTCCTGGCCGCGACCTTGTCAACAAGGACGACCCGCAAGTGATTGAGATATGGAACCTTGTGTTCATGCAATACAACCGTATGGCTGATGGTCATCTGGTGGAACTCCCTGCCAAGCATGTCGACACAGGCATGGGTTTCGAGCGCCTTGTCCGCGTATTGCAAGGCAAGACCTCTAACTACGACACCGACGTGTTCCAACCCATCATCCAAGCCATCGCCAAGATGTCGGGCATCGAATATGGCAAGGCCGAGAAGACCGATGTGGCCATGCGTGTCATCGCCGACCACCTGCGTGCCGTGAGCTTCGCCATCGCCGACGGACAGCTGCCCTCCAACAACGGTGCTGGCTATGTCATCCGCCGCGTGTTGCGTCGCGCCGTGCGCTATGGTTTCACCTTCCTCGGCTTCGAAGAGCCGTTCGTGTGCCAACTCCTGCCCATCCTGGTGCAGCAGATGGAACACAACTATCCTGAAATCAAGTCACAGCAAGAGTTGGTCAGTAAGGTCATCCGCGAGGAAGAAGCCTCGTTCTTGCGCACCTTGGCACAAGGCATCAAGCGTTTCGAGGGTTATGTGGAGCAGCATCCACAGCAGGATATCGACGGCAACTTCGCCTTCGAGCTGTTCGACACTTTCGGTTTCCCCATCGACCTCACCCAACTGATGGCCTCCGAAAAGGGCATCAACGTCGACATGGAAGGCTTCAAGGCCAACCTCGAAGAGCAGAAGAACCGCTCGCGCAAAGCCGCCGAAAAGGCCAATGGCGACTGGGTGGTGGTGAACGAGAGCGAGCAGCCCACCGAATTTGTCGGCTACACCGACATGAGCTGCGAGAGCCACATCCTGCGCTTCCGTGAGGTGGTGGCCAAGAAGAAGACCCACTTCGAGATTGTCCTCGACAAGACCCCGTTCTATGCCGAGATGGGCGGTGAGGTGGGCGACACCGGCACCCTGACTTCCGAGAACGAGACCATCAAGATCGTGAATACCGTCAAGGAAAACAACCTTGTCATCCATATCACTGAGCAGCTGCCCCAGAACCCCGAGGTGGCCTTCACTGCCGCCATCGATGTGGAGCGCCGTCAGCGCATCGCCAACAACCACAGCGCAACACACCTGATGCATGCCGCTTTGAGACAAGTCCTTGGAACGCATGTGGAACAAAAGGGCTCTTTGGTCGATGACCAACGTCTGCGTTTCGACTTCAGTCACTTCTCCAAGATGACTCCAGAGGAAATCCGCCAAGTGGAGAAGATTGTCAACCAGAAGATTCGCGAAAACATTCCAAATGTGACCTACGCCGAAATGCCCATCGAAGAGGCCAAGGCCATGGGTGCCACAGCATTGTTTGGCGAGAAATACGGCGACAAGGTACGCGTGGTGGTCTTCGACAAGGACTACTCCATGGAGCTCTGTGGTGGCTGTCACACCAGCGCCACGGGCAACATCGGCATGTTCAAGATCATCAGTGAAGGCGCCATCGCTGCCGGTATCCGCCGCATTGAGGCCATCACCGGTGAAGCCGTGGAGCAATACCTTGATGAGCAGCTGGGCCTCATCGGTCGCCTGCGCGAGTGCGTCAAGAGTCCCGACCTGGTGAAGGCCGTCACCTCGCTCAACGAGCAGAACTCCGCCTTGAAGAAAGAGGTGGAACACCTGATGCAGGAGAAGGCCCAGGCCATGGCCGAGAGGTTGCATGAGAAGGCCCTCGACCACGAAGGCTACAAGCTCATCATGGAGACCCTGCCTTGTGGTGGTGACCAATTGCGCAACATCGCCTTGATGCTGAAACAGATGAACGAGAGCACCATCGCCATCCTCGGCTCCGTGGCCGAAGGCAAACCCTCGCTCTGCCTGTTGCTGCCCGAGGCCTTTGCCGACGCCAAGAGTCTGGATGCTACCAAGCTCATCCGCGAGGTGGCCAAGGAGATCCAAGGCGGCGGCGGTGGACAGAAGACCCTCTGTGTGGCTGGTGGACGCAATGCCGATGGGTTGCCTAAGGCGATGCAGCTATTAAGGGAAAAGATTTAAATTGCAATAACCTATCGCAAGTAAAAAAGGCGCTTAATGTGCCTTTTTTTATTTCATTTTCAACACTATACCCGACAACAAACGACTGCTGTCGACTACAAACGTTTAATCAACGGCTTGGTCTTGATAAAGGTTGCATCTTTGCAACACAATTACAAAAACATAGAAAATGGAAGAATTTCAACAAGGGATGTTTGGCCCTATCTACACCCAATTCAAAGGCAAACCGAAAGAGGCCATCAAGTTTTTCCTGACTTCGACAGCTAAAATTTCATGTTTTTCTTATCGATTGATTATCAAC